>CAZBIP010000006.1:0-42091 GCA_964491885.1 uncultured Vicinamibacterales bacterium | reverse complement strand
GTCCACCTGCGCCACCTGCGACGGCTTTTTCTTCCGCGGCCGCCCGATCGCGGTGGTCGGCGGGGGAGACTCCGCGCTCGAAGAGGCGACGTTCCTGACGAAATTCGCCTCGAAGGTGACGCTCGTGCACCGGCGCGACGCGTTCCGCGGCTCGAAGATCATGCAGGACAAGGCCCTGGCGAACCCGAAGATCGAGGTCGCGTGGAACAGCGTCGTCCAGGCGATCAACGACGTCGGCAAGGGCGAAGTGACAGGCGTGGTGTTGCGGGACGTCAACACGGGCGCGACGCGCGAGATCCCGGTTGACGGCGTGTTCATCGCGATCGGGCACACGCCGAACACGTCGCTCTTCTCCGGCCAGCTCGAGGTCGATGCGGGCGGCTACATCGTCACGCACGACGGGACGAAGACGAGCGTGCCGGGCGTCTTCGCGTGCGGCGACGTGCAGGACCACACCTACCGCCAGGCCATCACCGCGGCCGGGTCGGGGTGCATGGCCGCGCTCGACGCCGAGCGCTTCCTGGAACACCCCTCCTGACCCGACTGGGGCTCGTCGCTTAGCTCTCCGTTTTCGGTCAATTGACAAAGGGGCCTGGCCCCTTTTCCCTGTGACGAGAGGGCCTGTTGGCCCCCTTGCGTCTGACCGAAGGAGCAGCAGTCGGCCGGCGTCAGTCGATCCAGCCGCCACCCAGAACTTCGCCGTCGCTGAAGAAGACGGCAGCCTGGCCTGGGGTGATGGCCAGTTGGGGCTCCGCGAACTCCACCCGGACCCGGTCCGGCCCAGTGACTTCGACCCGCGCCGGTGCGGCGGCGTGCCGGCTGCGAATCTGCACGTCGGCCTGAAAGACCGGTCCCGGCGGCACGCCCGCCGTCCAGTTGACGCACGAAGCGGTCAGCGTCAGGCGCTCGAGGGCCTCGCGCGGGCCGACCGTCACCAGCCTGCGCGCCGCGTCGAGGTGGACGACGAACAAGGGCTCACCGGCCGAGATGCCGAGGCCTTTCCGCTGGCCGACGGTGAAACGGTGCACGCCGTCGTGGCGCCCGATCGTGCGCCCGTCCACGTGCACGATGGCGCCCGAACGATCGGCCGGCAGGTAGCGTTCAACGACCTCCGCGTAGTCGCCATCGGGCACGAAGCAGATCTCCTGGCTGTCGGGCTTCTCGGCGACCTCCAGGCCCCGCGCCTCGGCGGCTTTCCTCACGTCGGCTTTCGTCATGCCTCCGACCGGGAACATGACCCTGGCGAGCTGAGCCTGCGTGAGTCCGAACAGGAAGTAGGCCTGGTCCTTCTGCGCGTCGGCGCCTCTCCAGAGCCGGACCACGCCCGACTCGTCTCTGGTGAGCCTGGCGTAGTGCCCGGTGGCGACGCACGCAGCCCCCAATCCCGCCGCTTCGTCGACGAGCGCCGCGAACTTCAACTCGGCGTTGCAGTGGGCGCAGGGGAGCGGCGTCCGCCCCTTCGCGTACTCCGCGACGAAGTCGGCAACCACGGCCTGCTCGAAGCGCTGGTTCAGGTCGAGGACCCGATGGGGAAAGCCAAGCCGCCTGGCCACGTCGGCCGCGTCGCGGAGGTCGTGCAGGCCGCAGCAGGTTCCAGACCAGCGGGTGCCGGCCTGGCCGGCGCAGATCCGCATCGAGACGCCCACGACGTCGTAGCCAGCTTCGACCAGCAGGGCGGCCGCGACCGACGAGTCCACCCCCCCGGACATGGCGGCGATCACGCGACGCGGGGGCGGGTGGAGGGCAGCCCCATCGAGAGGGCCAGGCCCGCGAAGGCTGTTCATGCGGGGGAGCGGCACGGCACCTTCACGATACCATTCACGCTAAAGTCCGGCAACGAAAGGGGTAGACAACGATCGAAGGGGTTCCATATACTGCGGCGAGGAGTGGGCCCCACAACGGTGACAGGAAGGGAGACTCGCGTTGGCCAAGCCCATCATCGCGCTGCTATCGGACTTCGGCACGCGCGACCACTACTCGGGGGCGCTGAAAGGCGTCATCCTTTCGCTCTGCCCGGACGCGGTCCTGGTCGATATCAGCCACGACATCCCGCCGCACGACATCCTGACGGGGGCGCTGGAACTGGCCGCCTGCTATCGGTTCTACCCGGCTGGCACGATTTTCCTCGCCGTGGTCGACCCGGGTGTCGGTTCGGCGCGACTGGGGATAGCGGCCGAAGCCGGCGACTACTTCTTCGTGGCGCCGGATAACGGCGTCCTGACGGCCGTCCTTGCCGAAACGCCGCCGAAGCGGGTGGTTTCGCTGACCGAGCGCCGGTACGCGCGTCCGACGATCAGCCGGACGTTCGAGGGACGTGACCGGTTCGCCCCGGCGGCCGCCTGGCTGGGGAGAGGGGCGGCGGTCAAGGCGCTCGGCACCGCGGTCCGCGACTTCGTGCGGATCGAGATACCCCAGGCGCGGCAGGACGGCGACACCATCAGCGGGCACGTGGTGCGCGTCGATCGGTTCGGCAACCTCGTGACCAACATCCCGCGCGCGATGGTGGACCGGCTGTCGGAGCGGGGACCGATTCGCATCACGATTGGCGGCGGCACGGTCGAGTCGCTCGTCGAGACGTACGCGGGCATGGCGCCCGGCGCGGTGTGCGCGTTGTTCGGCAGTTCGGATCACCTGGAGGTGGCCGAGTACGGCGGCCGCGCCTCCGATCGGCTCGGCCTGGCCGTTGGGGCTCCGGTCGAGGTGGCCCGGGCGTCGGAGCCTGTGCTAGGCTGACGCGCCATGGATTTCTCGCTCACCGAAGAACACACCCTCCTGGAGCAGTCGGTCCGCGAGTGGGGCGCGCGCGACGTGACGCCCCGGATCAAGGAACTCGACCGCGCGCACCGGTTCGATCCGGCCATCCTCCCCCAGATGGCGTCGCTCGGCCTGCTGGGCATCTCGGTGCCGGTGGAGTACGGCGGCGCCGGGATGGACTACATCAGCCTCGGGCTCGCCAGCGAGGAACTCGAGTACGTCGATACCTCGCTGCGCGTCATTCTGTCGGTGCACGCCGGCCTCAACTCGCTCTCGCTGCTGACGTGGGGCACCGAGGCGCAGAAGCAGCGCTACCTGGTGCCGCAGGCGAAGGGCGAGAAGATCGCAACGTTCGGCCTGACGGAGCCCGCGGCTGGCAGCGACGTGCGCGGGATCCAGTCGGTGGCCGTGAAGCGCGGCGACCGGTACGTCCTGACGGGCGAGAAGATGTGGATTTCGCTCGCGGACGTGGCCGACCACTTCCTCGTCGTGGCATGGAGCGATCTCGAGAAGAAGAAGCACCGGGATCCGTCCGGCCTGACGGCGTTCCTGGTCGAACGGTCCTTCAAGGGGTTTTCGAGCGGGACGATCAAGGAGAAGTGGGGCATCCTCGCCGGCAACACCGGCTTCTTCAAGATGGACGAGATGGAGGTGCCCGAGGAGAACGTCCTGGGCCGGCCCGGCGAAGGCTTCAAGATCGCCATGTTCGCCCTCGACCAGGGGCGGTACACGGTGGCGGCCGGCGCCACCGGTCTCATCCGGGCGGCGCGCGACGCCAGCGTCGCGTACGCGAAGGAGCGCCGGGCGTTCGGCGTCGAGATCGCCCAGCACCAGCTCGTCAAGGCGATGATCGCGGAGATGGAGTCCGACTACCAGGTGTCGCGGCTGTTGTGGCTGCGGGCCGGCTGGCTCAAGAACATCGGGCGGCGGAACACCCGGGAGACGAGCCTCGCGAAGTGGTACTCGACAGTCGCATCCGAGCGCGCCGCGGGGAACGCCGTCCAGGTGCACGGGGCGAACGGCTATTCGGACGACTACCCGGTGGGCCGCTACTACCGCAACTGCAAGGGCGCGGTCATCTACGAGGGCACGCGCGAAGTGCACGCCCTCATGCAGGCCGACTACGTGCTCGGCTACCGCGAAGACCGTCCAACCCGCTGCGAACTCCCGCCGGTCCCCGGCGAATAGGTGACGGCGGGAGCGCGATCAGAGGAAGAACACGACGGTCACGAGGGCGAACGCCGGCAGCAGCACCAGCGATGACCACGCCATGTAGCCGAAGAAGCTCGGCATCTTGACGCCGTGCTCGCGGGCGATCGACAGCACCATGAAGTTCGGGGCGTTGCCGATGTAGGTGTTGGCCCCCATCATGACCGCCCCCGCAGACACCGCCGTCAGGCACCTCGCAAACTGGTCCGCCGCGGCCACCGACGACGTCCCGTTCAGCACGGCCGTCACCTGGGCGGGGTCGATCCCCATCTGGCCCATCGCCATCGTCATGAACGTCAGGTAGGTCGGCGCGTTGTCGAGGAAGCTCGAGAGCACGCCGGACACCCAGAAGTACTGCCACGGCTCCTTCACGCCGGCGACGAGCGGCGCCATCGCGCCATCGGTGCCCGCCCTGAGAATCATCAGGACGGGGATGATCGTCACGAAGATCCCGAAGAAGAGATAGGCGACTTCCTGGATCGCGTCCCAGGTGAAGCCGTTGTCCTCCCGGACCTTCCGCGGCGTGGAGGCGATCGACACGAGGCCGATGGCCACGATGAGCAGGTCGCGGACGAGGTTCCGGTACTCGAGGTGGACGCCGAATCGGCTGAAGGCCGGCGTGTGCCAGGTCCCGGAGAGCAGGACGGCGCCCAGGATGCCCAGCAGGAGCAGGAAGTTGTGCGACCCCTCGATCCTGAACCGCTCCCGCTTGTGCGGCAGGTCGTGCGTCGGACGGGCCTCGATTTCGCGCCGGATCATCCGGGTGTCGAGCGCGAAGAACGCCGCGAGCACGATCGCCGACACGAACAGGTAGTGCGGGAAGAGGCGGAGGGTCCAGAAGAACGGCACGCCGTGAATGAATCCGAGGAACAGCGGCGGGTCGCCGAGGGGCGTCAGCAGGCCGCCGAGGTTGGCCACCGCGAAGATGAAGAACACGAAGACGTGAGCTTTCCGCTTCCGCCAGGCGTTCGCACGCAGGAGCGGCCGCACGAGGAGCATCGCCGCGCCCGTCGTGCCCATGAGCGACGCCAGGATGAGGCCGGCCACGAGGAACGCGGTGTTCAGCGCCGGCGTGCCCACGAGGGTGGCACGGAGCAGGATGCCGCCCGACACCGTATACAGGCCCCACAGCAGGATCAGGAACGGCACGTAGTCGATGAGCAGCACCTCGAGCAGTTTGACGATGGCGAGGCTCCCGAATTCGAGCAGGAAGGGCGAGAAGAAGACGATCGCCCAGGCGACGGCCACCTTCTTGAAGTTGTGGTGCCAGAAGCGCGGGGCCAGCAGCGGAAAGAGCGCGATCGACAGCAGCATCCCGGCGAACGGCAGGCCCGTCCAGACGGGGAGGGTCCTGCCGATGCGCTCGAGGGCGGCCTCGGCGTCAGGACGTGGTTCCGGCGCCAGGGCCAGCACCGCGGCAAACGCGGCGAGGCCCAGGAGCGTGACCCAGGCGCTGCGGCCGCCGGCCAGCGCAGGCCAGCGATATGATGGGGGAGAAGCGTGTGACGATGTCATGGTGAGTCTACAGATGGACCCGGATCGGCCCGATGCGGAGGGGGTGGCACGAGCCGCCGCCATCCTTCGCGGAGGCGGCATCGTCGCCTATCCGACGGACACACTCTACGGACTGGCGGTCGATCCGGCCAACCGTGCCGCAGTCCACCAACTTTACCGCATCAAGGGTCGGAGCGTCGACCAGGCCATCCCGCTCATCGCGTCGAGCGAGCGGCAGATCGTCGATCGGGCCGGCCCGCTCGCGCCGCTGGCGGCCCGGCTCGCACGCCAGTTCTGGCCGGGGCCCCTGACGCTCGTGCTCGCGGCCTGGCCCGGGCTGGACGAGGCGATTCACGCGGGCACGGGCACGGTCGCGGTCCGGGTCCCGGCCAACCAACTGGCCCGCGACCTGGCCGCCGCGTGCGGGTGGCCGATCACGTCGACGAGCGCGAACCGGTCGGGCGAACCCGCCCCGAGCCGCGCCGACGAGGTGCGCCTCAGCCTCCCGGACCTCCTGGATGCCATCATCGACGGTGGCCCGGCTCCCGGGGGGCCGCCATCCACCCTCGTCGACGTCACCGGCGCCTCGCCGCATCTCGTCCGGGCCGGCGCGGTGCCCTGGGAGCGCGTGCTAGAATGCCTTCGGTAACCGGCTCCCTTCTGGTGTGACACCCTGAACCGCCACGAACGTACCGCGCTCGTCGGGCTCGCGCCCAGCAAGGCGCGCCGGCACGAGGCCGAGCAATCGCTCGAAGAGCTCGCGGGCCTCGTCGCGGCCGCCGGCGGCCGCGTCGTTCTGCGCGTCATCCAGGAGCGGCCGCAGCCCGACCCGGCGACGTTTCTCGGCCAGGGCAAGCTGCGGGAAGTGGCGCTGGCCTCCGCCGAACTCGAGGTGGACCTGGTCGTCTGCGACCGCGAACTCACCGCGACGCAGGTCCGTCATCTCGAAGAGTCGATCGGCACGCGCGTGATCGACCGTACGCAGCTCATCCTGGACATCTTCGCCCGTCGGGCACGCACGCGGGAAGGGCAGCAGCAGGTCGAACTGGCGCAGCTCCAGTACTCGCTGCCCCGGCTGACCGGGCACGGCGTGGAACTGTCGCGACTCGGGGGCGGAATCGGGACGAGGGGCCCGGGCGAGACGAAGCTCGAGACGGACCGCCGCCGGATCCGGAAGCGGATCGCCGCGATCTCGGCCGGGATCGAGGCGGTTCGAGAGCGGCGGGAGCGCCTCCGCGAGCGCCGCCGGAAGTCCGAGGTGCCCACCGTCGCGCTCGTCGGCTACACGAACGCCGGCAAGAGCACGCTGTTCAACCTCCTTACGAGGGCCGAGGCCGACGTGTCGGACGCCCTGTTCGTGACGCTGGATCCACTGGTCCGCAAGGTGCGCCTTCCGGACCAGCGGGAACTGCTGATCTCCGACACGGTGGGGTTCATCGACCGCCTGCCTCACGCCCTCGTGGCCGCGTTCCGGGCCACGCTTGAAGAAGTGCGCTCCGCCGACGTGCTCCTGCACATCATCGACGCCTCGGCTCCGGACCGCGGCCGGCGCATCGGCGCGGTCCAGGCCGTGCTCGAGGAAATCGGCGCCGATCGCGTGCCGTGCCTCGAGGTGTACAACAAGGTCGACAGGCTCGAAGCCGGGGACCTGGCGCGGATCGAATCGGCCGGGAACACGGTTGTCGCGGTGTCGGCGCGCACTGGATACGGGAGGGCGTCCCTGCTCGACCGCGTCGTCTCGATGCTGGGGCTCGACGCCGGGCGGATGACGGCAACCTGCGACCCCTCCAGCGAGGCGGGCCGCCGGTTTCTGACCTGGGTGTATCGCCACGGCCGGGTGATCAGCCACACCGAGCGGCGGGGACGGGCGCACCTCGAGGCCGACGTGCCGAGGCGCGCGTTCGCGGCGTTCCGGAAGGCGGCGGCCGGCGCGCCGGCGTCGGGCGTCACCGTGAGGGTCTCATGAGGCGCGCCGCGCTGGCGCTGTTCGTCCTACTGGCCATCGGATCGGCGGCGTGCGCACCGTCGGTGAAGCCCGCCCCGGCTCCGGGGGCGCCCCGCTACCCCGACTTCGTGTACCCGGTCCCGCTGGCCGGGGCGGCCGATCCTCGCGTGGACGCCCGCCACCAGACCGCTTGGGGGAGGCTGCAGGCGGGAGACCTCAAGCTGGCTGAGGCGGAGTTTGCCGGCATCGCGGCGCGTCATCCCGGCTACTACCCGGCGGCGGTCGGGTGGGGCTATGCGCTGGTCGCCGCGGGTCGCGGGAAGGAGGCTCTGGCTCGCTTCGATCGCGCGATTCGCCTGGCGCCCCGCTACGCGCCGGCGCTGGCCGGCCGAGCGGAAGCTCTCTTCGCCGAAGGCCGCCGAGACGAGGCGCTGGCCGGGTTCGAAGCCGCGCTCGCCAGCGACAGCACGCTCGACGAACTCCGGCGGCGCATCGACGTCCTCAGGTTCAGCAACGTCAGCGAACGGATTGCTGCGGCCAGGCAGGCGGAGAATGCCGGCCGCCTGGACGAGGCGTGGCGCGCCTACGAGGCGGCTCTCGCCGCGTCGCCCGACAGCGCGTTTCTCCACCGGGACTTCGGGTTGCTGGAGCTCCGCCGCCGGGACCTCGCGTCAGCCGAACGGCACCTGACGCGCGCGGCCGCGCTGGACCCCTCCGATGCCGGGACGCGCCTTGGCCTGGCAGACCTGTTCGAAGCCCGCGAAGACTGGGCCGCGGCGACAGCCGAACTGGAGCGCGCGCACGAACTGGACCGGTCCGAATCTGTCGCGCGGCGGCTCGAACGGGCGCGGGCGCGCGAGGCCACGCGCCGCCTGCCTGCGGAGTACGCCGCGATCGCCACCGCTCCGCAGGTGACCCGCGGCGACCTCGCTGCGCTTCTTGGTGTCCGGCTGGGGGCCGTGCTGGACGCGGCGCGCGGGAGGACCGGCGTCGTGGCGACGGACGTGCGGGGCCATTGGGCCTCGATCTGGATCCTGGGCGTCATCCGCGCCGGCGTGATGGACGTCTATCCCAACCATGCCTTCCAGCCGCGTTCCGCGGTCCGCCGGGCGGACCTGGCGCAGGCCGTCAGCCGGGTCCTCGGGCTGGCACGCCCCCCGTCCGCACCACCGCGATCGAGGCCGGCGATCGCCGACGTCGGCCCGGATCACTTGCGCTATGGGGATGTCGCGGCCGCCGTCGCGGCCGGGGTGATGACGCTCGATGGGGGCCTGTTCCGGCCGTCGAGGGTCGTCACCGGCGCCGAGGCCCTGGACGTCATCGGTCGGCTGGAGCGGGCCGTGCCTGCCCCGGCCCGGCTGGGGCGCTGACACGATGAGCACGCTGACACTCGCCAATCAGATGACGCTGCTGCGGTTGGGGCTCGTGCCGTGCTTCGTGATCCTGATGCTGTACGGGCGCTTCGGCTGGGCGCTGGTCGTGTTCGTCACGGCCGGGCTCACCGATGCCCTCGACGGGCTGGTGGCGCGGTGGCGGAACCAGCGGACGGCCCTGGGCGCGTTCCTGGATCCCATGGCGGACAAGCTGCTGCTCGTCAGCGCGTTCGTGGTGCTCTCGCTGCCCGGGATCGGCCTGCTCAACCGCATCCCCGTGTGGCTGACAATCCTGGTGATCAGCCGTGACGTCGCCATCGTGGTCACGGTGGCGATCATCAGCCTGACGGTCGGCCCCCGGACCTTTCCGCCGAGCCTCTACGGGAAGATCGCCACGGGCGTCTACATCGTGACGGTGGCCGTCGTGCTGTTCTTCAACTTCCTCGGGCGGACGTCGGCGCTCATCGACGTCGGCGTGTGGGCGAGCTTCGCGATCACGCTCGTGTCCGGCCTCCACTACACCGGCCACGTCCGCCGGGTCCTCAACGGGCCCCCGTCGTCGTCCTGACGCCGCCGGCGCGTTTACTGGGGAAGCGCCTGCCGGTACAGGCCGAGGCCGCGCACGAGCGTGAGCCAGAGGATCTTCATGTCGAGGCTCAGCGACCAGTTCTCGATGTAGTACAGGTCGAACTCGATCCGTTTCTCGAGCGACGTGTTGCCGCGCCACCCGTTGACCTGCGCCCACCCGGTGATCCCCGACTTCACCTTGTGGCGCAGCATGTAGTGGGGAAAGCGGTGCTTGAACTGCTCGACGAAGTACGGGCGCTCGGGCCTCGGCCCCACGAGCGACATGTCGCCCTTCAGCACGTTGAAGAGCTGCGGCAGTTCGTCGATGTCGAACCGGCGCAGATAGCGGCCGAGCGGCGTGGCCCGCGGGTCCGCGTCGCCCGCCCACACGGGCCCGGTCACGGCCTCGGCGTCGTCGTACATCGAGCGGAACTTGTAGACGACGAACGGGGAGCCGTCCAGGCTCATGCGCTCCTGCCGGTACAGCACCGGCCCTTTCGACGTCAGCCTGATGACGAGCGCGACGACGGCGAGCGGCAGCGCGAGCACGAGGAGGAGGAGCGTGGAGCAGACCACGTCCATCGTGCGCTTCGCGAACGCGTTGAGTCCCTGCAACGGCACGTCGTTGAGGTTGATGATCGGGACCCCGTCCATGTCCTCGATGCGCGCGCGGAGCGCGATGAATTGGAGCAGGTCCGGCACGATCTTCACGTCGATCAGGTTCTTGGCGCCCGCCTCGATGACCTGGAGCAGGCGGCTGTGCTCGTGCAGCGGCAGCGCGACGTAGAGCTGATCGACGCGGTCGCGCTGGCAGATCTCGTCCGTCTGGGCGGTCGTCCCCAGCAGCGGGAGGCCCCGGTACCCCAGGTGGTCCTGCTCGGCGCTGTCGTCCACGAACCCGACGATCTGGTAGCCCAGCTCGCGGTGCTCGATGATCTTGTCGGCGACGAGCCGTCCGAGTTCGCCGGCGCCGACGATGAGGATGCGCTTGAGGCCGATGCCCGCGCGCCACCGGCGCTCGAGAGCCTGGCGCACCAGTTCGCGCGACAGGAACGTGAACGCCACGTTCAGGCCCAGGAAGATGGCCCAGACGAGCTGCGACACCTCGAACGCGCCGCGGTCCTTCATGGCCGCGGGCATGTAGTAGGCCTGGAAGTACAGCGTCGTAACGATGCCGAACACGACGGCGACCACGCTGCCGACGAAGACCGCGAAGAAATCGTCCACCCGGGAGCGGTTGCGCCGGAGGCTGTACAGGCCCTGGAAGTAGTACGCCGCCGGCACCAGCAGCCCCACGATGGGCGCGACCAGCAGGTACTGTTCGACGGGAGGCACGCCCTTCGTGACCGGGATCACGCCCGACGTGAAGCGCACGGCATAGGCCGCGAGGAACGCCGCCGCGCCGAGCAGCGCGTCCGTCAGCACGTAGAGCGCCGCGAGCGTGCGTTTGTATCGTTTGACCATACGGCGTCGGAAAACCGGCCGAGCCTGTTGATTATAGTCTTGGCGCCGGACGCGAGGCCACGGCTACCAGCGCGCTTCCGGGGGGCTCGCGACGGTCTCGTCGACGACGGCCCGCATCTCCCGCAGGTAGCGCGCGCGGGAGAATCGCAGCGCGTGCGCGCGCAGCGCCTCGGGTTCGGCGCGGATCGCCGCGACGCGATCCAGCGCCGCGGCCAGCGAGTCCGCCGACGGCTCCTCGAAAAGCGCCCCCGTCTCGCCGTCGACGATCGTCTCGAGGGCGCCGCCCCGCGCAAGCGCCACCACCGGCCGTCCGCAGGCCTGCGCCTCGACGGGCACGATGCCGAAATCCTCGGCCCCGGGCAGGATGACGGCCCGCGCGCGCCAGTACTCGGCGCGCACCTCCTCGTCGGCGAGACGGCCGAGGAAGGTCACCCCGGCGCCCGCCTGGCGCTCCAGCCGCGCCCGGTCGGGGCCGTCGCCCGCGATGCGCAGGGGCACGCCGGCGATCCGGCAGGCGTCGATGGCCAGGTCCACCCGCTTGTACGGGACCAGCGCCGACACGACCAGGCACGCGTCCCCGGGCGGGTCCCCGCCTGGCTGGAAGAACCCGGTGTCGACGGGCGGGTACACGACGGACGCCTCGCGGCCGTAGAACCGCCGGATGCGCGAGGCCACGAACCGGGAGTTGGCGACGAACCGGTGGACGCGAGGCGCCGTGGCCGCGTCCCACCTGGCGAGCCTCGCCATCACCGGCCGGTACACGGCCTCGGCCGAGCGGCCGACGCGCGAAGCGC
This sequence comes from uncultured Vicinamibacterales bacterium, assembly GCA_964491885.1. GTDB lineage: Bacteria > Acidobacteriota > Vicinamibacteria > Vicinamibacterales > JAKQTR01 > JAKQTR01. The sequence continues at coordinate 30,491 of CAZBIP010000006.1, read as the reverse complement.
CGAAATACTCGTCGAACTGGTCCCAGGCGTAGCGCATCGGCGAGTGGCAGTAGCAGAGGTGACGCGCGCGGCCCGGCGCGACAGCCGCCTTCGCCGCGCAGTGGCTCGAACTGAGGACGAGGTCGTACGCGTCGAGGTCGAACCACTCGATCACCGTCGGGAAGACAGGCAGGTAGTGCCGGTACCGCCGCGCGGACGCCGGCAGGCGCTGCACCGCGGATGTCGCGATCGGGCGGGACTCGATGGCCTCCGACACCGATCCCTTCACGTGGACGAGCGTGAACACGTCGGCGCCGGGCCACAGTTCGAGGAGCGCTTCGAGAACCTTCTCGCCGCCCCGCATGCCCGTCAGCCAGTCGTGGACGACGGCGACCCTCATGGCGCCGGAGACCGGCCCGAGGCGACGTCCATGTAGACCTCCAGGATCCGCCGGACCGAGGCTTCCCAGGAGAACAGCCGCGCGCGGGCCAGACCCCGCTCGGACAGGGTCCGCCTGAGCGAGGCATCGCTCAGCACGCGCTGGATCCCCTCCGCGATCGACGGCGCGCTGTACGGATCCACCAGGACCGCCGCGTCTCCGACGACCTCGGGAAGCGACGACCGGTTCGAGGTCACGACGGGCGTGCCGCTGGCCATCGCTTCGAGCGGCGGCAGCCCAAACCCCTCGTAGAGCGACGGAAAGACGAACACCGTCGCCAGGCGGTACAGGGCGGCCAGCGTATCGTCGGGCACGAAGCCGAGGAACCGGACGTGCTTGTGCAGCTTGTGCTTGTCCACGGCCCGCCGGAGGCGCGGATACTTCGAGATCTGGTCGCCGATGATCAGGAGTTCGAGCCGCTCGAACCCGCTGCGGCGCACCAGATCGAACGCGTCGATCAGGCGCTCGATGTTCTTGTGCGGCTTGATGTTCCCCGCGTAGAGGGCGAAGGGGCCGTCGAGTTGGTACCGCTCGCGGGCGCGGCGGACCGCCTCGTCCGCGGGCGCCACGGCGAACCGATCGTCGATCGCGTTGTAGACGACGACGATGCGGTCGGCCGGCACGTCGCAGTAGCGCAGGATGTCCGCCTTCGACGTCTCGGACACCGTGAAGATGCGCTCCGCGCGCTTCGCGGCCGCCCAGAGGCTCCCGCGCGCGTACGCGTACGCCATCCGGTTGGGCAGGTACTGCGGGAACATCAGGTGGATGCAGTCGTGGATGGTCACGACCGCGCGGCACGGCACGAGCGGCGGCAGCACGTAGTGGGGCTCGTGGAACAGGTCCACGTGCTGCGTCAGCAGACGGGCCGGCAGCAGGAACTGCTCGGACACCGAGTACGGCTTCGACGATTCGGGCAGGGGGCGGAAGTTCGGCCCGAGGGCCGCGATGGCCGGCGCGTCCTGCGGCCGGCAGAGCGGCAGGTATTCGGTGTCCTGGTCCAGCAGGGCAAGGTACTTCAGCAGGTTTCGGATGTAGGTCCCGATCCCGAAGTCGTGCAGTTTTCTCGCGTCGATCGCTATGCGCACCCGTGCACCCCTGCCGCCGGTTCACGATACCACAGCGCCCGCCGGCGCAGGCCGGCCGGGGCGCTCTCCCGGGCCAGGCCTGGATCAGGACCGCGGTTCGTGCGGGAGGCGGCCGCGGACTCTCAGGTACGCGCGAAGGATCGGCGCCCATCCCGGGTGGTGCTTCGCGTAGAAGGCGAGCTGGCTCCGGCGGTAGGCACGCTCCGTCTCCGCGGGCCGCTGGCGCCCGGACGCGCCCCGCAGGTGAGTGATCTCGGCGTCGGGGGTGAACAGGATCTTCCGGCCCAGCGCCCGCAGCGCGGCGCAGAAGTCCACGTCCTCCGCGTACAGGAAATAGCGCTCGTCCAGCAGGCCGGCCGCCAGGGCGTCTTCGCGCCTGACGAGCAGGCACGCCCCGCTGACCCAGTCGGGATAGCCGCGCCGGCGCGTCACCCGGTCCACGTAGCGCGCCGCGGCCGCGACGCCCCGCTCCTGCATCCGGACCACGAACTTCTGCCGCAGTTCGGCGAACGGCCCGATCATCCGGCCGAACGACAACTCTGGACGGCCGTCGGCCCCCACGATGCGGGGACCCGCGGCGGCGCACTCGGGCTGCGCGGCGAGGCTGCCGACCAGCGCGTCGACCGCGCCCTCGGGCACGAGCGTGTCGCTGTTGAGGAGCAACACGAACTCGCCCGACGCGCTCCGGATCCCGAGGTTGTTGCCGGCGGCGAACCCCAGGTTCCGGCCCGCCTCGATGAGGCGAACGGCCGGCCAGCCCGCGCGGATCGCCTCTGCCGTCCCATCGGTCGACGCGTTGTCCACGACGATCACGTCGTGCGGTGTGGCGGGAGGATGCGCCTCCAGCGAGCGCAGGCAGGCCTCGAGTTCGATCCGCGTATTGAACGTGACGATGACGGTCGTGACGGACGCCACGCCGTCACGCCCCGGCCGATTCGATCGTGTCAAGGGTCTCGCGCGCGGCCGTCGCCCAGGAGTACCGGCCGAGGACGCGCGCCGCCTCGTCGAGCAGCGCCCGGCGAGCGCCGGCGTCGACGAGCAGGGAGGTGATCGCCTTCGACAGCCCCGCGATGTCGTCCGGCGCGACGTAGAGCGCGGCTGCGCCGCACACCTCGCGGGCGACGGGCGTGTCGAGGAGCACCACGGGCACGCCGCAGGCCAGCGCTTCCAGCGGCGTCAGGCCGAACCCCTCGTACTCGGACAGGAACACGAAGGCCGAGGCGCGCCGGAAGGCGTTCGCCAGCTCGGCTTCCGGCACGTAGGAGCGCACGCGGATACGATCGCCGAGGCCGGCTTTCCGGCCGAGGGCTTCGATGTCCTGGAACGGAAACGTGCGGTTCTCGCCGACGATGTCGAGCCGGGCACCGGGGACGGCCGCGGCCACGGCTGGAAACGCCGAGACGAGATCGGGCACGCGCCGCCGGTTGAAGATCGAGCCCGCGTAGAGCACGAACGCCTCCCGGGCGTCCGGCGCGTCGCCGCGTCCCGGCCCGTCCGCGCCGGGGAACCAGGCCGGCGCTCCCGCGCCGAGCGGCACCACCCGGACACGCCCTCCCGTGATGCCGAGGTGGCGCGCAATCTCGCCGCGCGAGAACTCCGAATCGGTCAGGATCGCGGACGCGCCCTCCGCCGACCGGCGCGTCACCTCCCGGCGGCGCACGCCCTCGCGCCACCGGAACCACTCCGGGTGCGCGAAGAACGACAGGTCGTGGATCGTCAGCACTACCGGGCAGCGCGCGCGGACGGGAGCCGTGTAGCCTGGCGCGAAGAACGCGTCGAGGCCGTCGCGGTTCGCGGCTGCCGCGAGCGACAGCTGTTCCCATCGCGTCCCGCCCGTGCCGGGAACGACCTTCGATTCCGCACCGAGCGAGGCGAGGACTGGGTCGAGGTCCTCGCCGAGCCGGGTCGGGGAGTACAGGACGAAGCGATGGCGGTCCGCGATGCCCGTTTCGGGGCTCGACCACTCGCGAAGCAGTTCGGCGAGGTACCGTCCGACCCCGGTCGTCCTGCCCGTCAGTTCCCTCGCGTCGATCCCGATACGCATCTCGTCAGGACCCTCCAGTCCCTTTACGCTGACCGGTCCGGGCGTACCACTCGCCGTAGGCCCTCAGCAGCGCGGACGCCGACTCGGGCCAGTCGAAGGCCGCGGCCCGCGCGAGGCCGTCCCGCCTCATGCGCGCGGCCAGCTCCGGGTCGGACGCGGCGGCGTGGATCGCGGCCGCGAGGGCGCGCGTGTCGGAGGCCTCCACGAGCAGGCCCGCGCCGCCCACGACCTCCGGGAGCGCTCCGGACCTCGACGCCACCACGGGAACCCCTAGCGCCATCGCCTCGAGCGCCGGCAGGCCGAATCCCTCCTCGAACGACGGCAGCACGAGCACGCGGGCGCCCCGGTACAGCGGGCCGCGCTGTTCGTCTGCCACGTAGCCGAGCACGTCCACGCGCCCGGCCAGTGGAGGCGCCTTCGCCGCAGCCACCCAGTCGCCGGCGGCCGGCGTGACGCGGCCCGCCAGCACCAGCCTCGGCGTACCGGGGTCCCGCTCGACGAGCGCGCGGTACGCCGCGAGAAGGCCCCCGACGTTCTTGCGCGGCTCCAGCGTCCCCACGAACAGGATGTATCCCCCACGGTCGGGCAGGGCCTCGCCGCGGCCGCCCGCCGCCCACGACGGCACGCCAGGCCTGCACACGACGACGCGCTCGCCGGCGATGCCGAGCAGGCTCTCGATCTGCCGCTTCGAATAGTCGGAGATCGTGACGATGCCGTCCGCGCGCGACGCGTGCGCCTGCGCCAGACCGGGGTAGTCGCGGCGCATCTCGCCCCACGTGCGTTCGGGGTGGGCGAGGAAGTCGAGGTCGTAGATCGTGCAGATGCGGAGCCCTGACCGGCTCGGCAGGAGCAAGGGCGACGTCGCGTGTACGAGGTCGAAGCTCCGGGACGTCAGGGTTTCGACCGTGGGCCAGCCGGCGCGGTTCCACGCCCAGGTGAGCGGGCGGACGGGGATGCGGCGATCAACGATGGTCGCGCCTTCGAGCTCGGCGACGCTGGAGGGGGTGGGGCGGTCGCGCCACGAGGACGTCCACAGCGTCAGGTCGCACGCCGCCGCGTCCGCAGACCCGGAAGCCTTGAGGGCCAGGAGGTGCTGCGCCAGTTGATGGACCCACTCACCGACGCCCGTGCGGTCGCGCAGCGCCGGCCGGTAGTCGAGAAGGACCTTCATGACGACGCCAGTATGGTAACGCGAAAGTTGCTGCCATGCGCCTCCGGCAGCCGCCGAGGGGCACCGTACGTCTGCAACTTGTTGACTGTCAAGAGCTTGACAGTGCAGGGTGCCTATAGTATTTTCTGGGCGCTTGGGACGCGGCCCCGTCACGGCCGCCGTGCTTCCCCGGGGGACGCTCGCGGATGAAGATTGCCGTCGTCGGCACCGGCTACGTTGGGCTCGTCGCGGGGGCATGCTTCGCGGAGACGGGCCACACCGTGGTGTGCGTCGACAAGGACGAGGCGAAGATCCGGATGCTCCGCCGCGGCAAGCTGCCGATCTTCGAGCCGGGGCTCGAAGAGCTCGTGCGCCGCAACGCGGAGGAGAAGCGTCTCTCGTTCACCGCCCAGTTGCCGCGCGCGGTGCGTGCCGCGTCGGTCGTCGTCATCGCGGTGGGCACGCCGCAGGGCGAGGACGGCGCGGCCGACCTGCAGCACGTGCTGGCGGTGGCGCGCGAGATCGCGCAGGCGATGAACGGCTACAAGGTCATCGTCGACAAGAGCACCGTTCCGGTGGGCACGGCGGAGAAAGTCCGCGAAGTCGTCCGCCGGGAGACGACGCACCCCTTCAGCGTCGTGAGCAATCCCGAGTTCCTGAAACAGGGCGCCGCGGTGGACGACTTCCTGAAGCCGGACCGCGTGGTCGTCGGGGCGGAGGACGAGAAGGGCGGCGAGATCATGCGCCAGCTCTACGCGCCTTTCACGCGGACGGGGGCGCCGGTCATGCTGATGGACTGCGCGAGCGCGGAGCTCTCGAAGTACGCCGCGAACGCGCTGCTGGCGACGAAGATCTCCTTCATGAACGAGGTCGCCAGCGCTTGCGAGATCCTTGGCGCGGACGTCGACCAGGTCCGGCGGGCCGTCGGCGCGGACCGCCGGATCGGGCCCTCGTTCCTGTTCCCGGGCGTCGGCTACGGTGGAAGCTGTTTCCCCAAGGACGTGCGGGCGGTCGTGAAGTTCACGGGTGACCGCGGGTACGACTTCCAGATTCTGCGGGCCGTCGAACTCGTCAACGAGCGGCAGAAGTCGATCCTTGCCCGGAAGATGGAGCAGCACTTCGGGTCGCTCGGCGGCCGGACGATCGCCATCTGGGGCCTGGCCTTCAAGCCGAGGACCGACGACATGCGGGAAGCGCCGGCGATCGCCCTCATCGAGCAACTGCTCGCGGCGGGCGCGAAGGTCCAGGCGTACGATCCCGCCGCCATGCCGGCTGCGAAGCGGATCTTCGGCGGGCGCATCGTGCTGGCGCCGCGCAGCTACGCGGCCCTGGCCGGCGCGGACGCCCTGGCGGTCGTCACCGAGTGGAACGAGTTCCGGCAGCCGGACTTCGTCACGATGCGCAAGCGTATGAAGAGCCCGGTGGTCTTCGACGGACGCAACCTCTATTCCCGCGACGTGATGCGGGCGCACGGATTCACGTATTACGCCATTGGACGCTGAACGCGGCACCATTCTCGTCACCGGCGGCGCCGGATACATCGGCAGCCACACGGCCAAGGCCCTCGCGGGTGCCGGCCGGCGCGCCGTCGTCGTCGACAATCTGTCCGAGGGGCATCGCGAGGCGGTGCGCTGGGGCGATCTCGTGGTGGCGGACATCCGCGACGAGGACCGGGTCCGCCAGACCATCCGGGACTACGGCGTGACGTCCGTCATGCACTTCGCGGCCCTGGCCTCCGTCGGGCGCTCGGTCAGCGATCCTGCGTCGTACTACCGCGAGAACGTGGAGGGCACGCTGGGCCTGCTGCGCGCCATGCGGGCTGAGGGAGTCCGCTTTCTCGTGTTCTCCTCGACGGCCGCCGTGTTCGGGGAACCCGTCGAGACGCCCATCACCGAGGAGCACCCGAAGAACCCCATCAACCCATACGGGGAGACGAAACTGATCGTCGAGCGGGCCCTGGCGAACTACGAACGCGCGTACGGATTGCGATCGGTGACGCTGCGGTATTTCAACGCGGCGGGCGCGGACCCGGACGGCAGCCTGGGCGAGGATCACCACCCCGAAGAGCACCTGCTGCCGATCGCGATCGACGCGGCGTACGGCCGGAACGAGCTTCGCGTCTTCGGCGACGATTACCCCACGCCCGACGGCACCTGCCTGCGGGATTACATTCACGTCAACGACCTGGCGCACGCGCACCTGGCGGCGCTGCGCCGGCTCGAGTCGGGCGGAGCGTCGGGGGTGTTCAACCTGGGCAACGGCCGCCCGTTCTCCGTGAAGGACGTCATCGCGGCCGTCGAACGCGTGACGGGCCGGGCCGTGCCGTGGACGCCGGGCCCCAGGCGGCCGGGCGATCCGGCCGTGCTGTTCGCGTCGAGCGCCCGCATCCGGCGGGAACTCGGCTGGGAGCCCGCAATCTCGTCGCTCGACGCGATCGTCGAGACCGCCTGCCGCTGGCGCCTCGCGCACCCGCGGGGGTACGGCGAAGGGAAGGGGCCGTGAGTCCGCGCCTGAAGGGCATCCTGACCGACCCCCTGCTCTCGGTGGTCATCCCGGTCTACAACGAGATCGACACGATCGAGGAGATCCTGTCGCGCGTCGCCGCGGTGCCCGTCCGCAAGGAAGTCATCGTGGTCGACGACGCGTCGACGGACGGCACCCGGGAGCGGCTCGCCGCTCTGCAGGCGCAGCACGGCTTCCGGCTGTTCCTGCAGGAGCGGAACCAGGGCAAGGGGGCGGCGCTGCGGCGGGGGTTCGCCGAGGTCCAGGGGGATCTGGTCATCATCCAGGACGCGGACCTGGAGTATTCGCCGGAGGAGTACCCCGATCTCATCAAGCTCATCTGCGAGGGCCGGGCGGACGTGGTGTTCGGCTCGAGGTTCCTGGGGCGCCACCGCGTGTTTCTCTTCACGCACTACCTCGGCAACCGCGTCCTGACGCTCCTGACGAACGTGCTCTACAACACCATGCTCACCGACATGGAAACCTGCTACAAGGTGATGCGCACCGAGGTGTTGCGTTCGTTCGTGCTCCGGTCGGACGGGTTCGGCATCGAGCCGGAGCTGACGGCGAAGATCTTCAAGCGGGGGTTCCGCGTCTACGAGGTGCCCATCACGTACGATGGGCGGGGCTACGACGAGGGCAAGAAGATCACCTGGCGCGACGGCGTGGTGGCGCTCTGGGTGCTCCTGCGGTACCGGTTCAGCGAGTGAGCCCGCTCCGCCGCCTGCTCCGCTACGCCGCCCCGTACCGGGGGCGCTTTGCCGCCGCGCTGGCGGCGATGGCGGTGTACGGCGGCGCCTCGGCGTGGCTGGCCTACCTGGTCAAGCCGATCCTCGACGAAGTCCTGATCAGGCAGCAGTCGCTCTCGACGGTGGCGTGGGCGATTCTCGCGGCTTACCTGCTCAAGGGTCTCGGGTCGTACGCCTCGTCGTACCTGATGGCCGACGTCGGCCAGCACGTCGTGCTGGACTTGCGGAACCAGATGTTCCGGCACACGCTGGGCCAGTCGGCGGCCTTCTTCAAGGCGCGCAGCACGGGGCAGCTCCTCTCGCGGCTCACGAACGACATCGGGCAGGTGCAACAGGTGGTGGCGGAGACGGCGGTGGACCTGCTGCGGGAGTCGATGGCGGTCATCGGCTTCGCGGGGCTGCTGTTCTGGTACGACGCCGGGCTGGCGCTGGTCTGCCTCACGGGCGCGCCCCTCGTGATGTACCCGCTCGTCAAGCTGGGGCAGCGGCTGCGCCGGACGACGAAGCGCAGCCAGGAGCACCTGGAGCGCATGTCGCACGTGGCCACCGAGGCGTTCACCGGCCACCGCATCGTCAAGGCCTTCGGCGCGGAGGACCGCGAGACGGAGCGGTTCGGCCTGGCCGCCAGGGCGCTCTACCGGGTCAACCTGGCCGTGACGGCGACGGTGTCCGTGATGCCGCCGGTGATGGAGTTCCTCGGCGGCGTGGCGATGGCCACGGCCCTCTGGTACGGGAGCCGCGAGATCGGGGCCGGCCGCATGACGGAAGGGGAGTTCACGGCCTTCCTCGCGGCGCTGTTCCTGATGTACGGCCCGCTGAAGAAGCTGAGCCGGGTGAACGCGAACATCCAGCAGTCCATCGCGGCGGGGCAGCGCATCTTCGAACTGCTGGACACCCACACCGAAGTGCCCGAGGCGCCGGGCGCGCCGGAGCTGCGGCCGATGGCGCGCTCCATCGAGTTCCGCGACGTCAGCTTCGAGTACGAGGACGCGCGGGGCAAGAGCGCGCTGCGCCACATCTCCTTCACCGTCGCGGCCGGCCAGACGGTGGCGATCGTCGGCCGCAGCGGGGCGGGTAAAACGAGCCTGGTGAACCTGGTCCCGCGGTTCTACGACCCGACCGGCGGCGAGATCCTGATCGACGGCACCGGTGTGACGGGGGTGTCGCTGGCGTCGCTGCGCGCGCAGATCGCCATGGTGACGCAGGAGACGGTGCTCTTCGACGACACGATTTCCGCGAACATCGCCTACGGGCGGCCCGGGGCGAGCACGGCGGACGTCGAATCGGCCGCCCGCGCGGCCCGCGCCCACGACTTCATCCTGGGCCTGCCGCGCGGCTACGACACCGTCATCGGCGAGCGCGGCCAGCGCCTGTCGGGCGGGCAGCGCCAGCGGCTGGCGATCGCCCGGGCGCTGCTGGCGAACGCGCCGATCCTGATCCTGGACGAAGCCACGTCGGCGCTGGACTCCGAGTCCGAGGGCCTCGTGCAGGACGCGCTCGCGACGCTGATGCGGGGCCGGACGTCGTTCGTCATCGCCCACCGGCTCTCGACGATTCAGCGCGCGGATGTCATCATCGTCCTGGAGCGGGGGCGCATCGTCGAGATGGGCCGGCACGAGGACCTGCTGGCCAACCGCGACGGCGTCTACGCCGCGCTGCACGCGGTGCAGTTCGCCGAGCCGAGGCGGCGGAGCGCGGCGGCGCAGGCCGGGAAGGCAGGGGCATGATCAAGAGCATGACGGGGTTCGCCTCGGTGACGCACGAGGACGAACGCGCGACGATCGGGGTGACGGTCCGGAGCGTGAATCATCGCTACCTGGATCTCCAGCTGCGCGTGCCGCAGACGCTGAGCGCCCTGGAGCCTCGGCTCAGGGCGGCGGTCCAGCCCCGCGTGGCGCGCGGCCGGGTGGAGCTGGCGGTGTCCGTGCAGCTCCGCCAGCAGCCGGTGCTCACCGTCGAGGTCAACGAGGCGTTCATGTCGGCGCTCGGCGACGCCATGGCGCGGGCGCGCCGGGCGGGCGTGGTGCAGGGAGACCTGGCGCCCGGCGACCTGCTGCGGTTCCCGCAGGCGATCACGGTGCGCGAAGAGGCTCCCAACCTGGACGACGAGGGCCGGGCCGTGCTCGAAGCCGCGATCATCGGGGCCGTGGACGCGGCCCTGGCTGAGCTGGACGGCATGCGGTGCCGCGAAGGGGACCTTCTGCGGGCGGACCTGGACGCGCGCAAGCGCGGCGTCCTCGGCACCGTGGAACGCATCGCGCTGGATGCGGCCGGGGCGCAGGCGGGGCTGCGCGAGCGCCTCGGAGCGCGCGTCGCCGAGATGGCAGCCGATCTGCAGACGGACGCGACCGCCATCGCCCAGGAGATCGTGCGGTTCGCCGCCAGGTCCGACATCAGCGAGGAGCTGGTGCGTTTCCGCGCCCACGTCCAGCAGTGGACGGCCCTCAGCGACAGCCCGGAACCGTGCGGCCGCAAGCTCGACTTCCTGCTGCAGGAGATGAACCGGGAGATCAACACGATGGGGTCGAAGGCCGACGGCGCGGGCGTGCCGGAGGCCATCATCGACGTGAAGGCGGAGCTCGAGAAGATGCGCGAGCAGGTGCAGAATGTCGAGTGACGCGGCCCGGGGCGGGCGCCTCTTCGTCGTGTCCGCCCCCTCGGGCGCGGGCAAGACGACGATCGTCGACCGCCTCGTCGAGAGCGTCCCTCGCCTCAGGAAGTCCCGTTCGTACACCAGCCGCCCCCCGAGAGGCGCCGAGCGGGACGGCGTCGAGTACCGGTTCGTCAGCCGGGAGCGATTCGAAGCGATGGCGGCGGCAGGGGAGTTCCTGGAGTGGGCCGACGTCTTCGGCAACCTCTACGGCACGAACCTGCTCGACACGGAGCGCCTCCTGGCGGAGGGCACCGACCTGGCGCTCGTCATCGACGTGCAAGGCGCGAGGCAGGTGCGCGGGCACCGCGTCCCCTCCGTGTCGATCTTCGTGCTCCCGCCGTCCTTCGACGTGCTCGAGCGCCGGCTGAGGAGCCGGAGCCAGGACTCGGACGCGCAGATCCGCCGGCGCCTCGAGGTGGCGCGGCAGGAAGTCGACGCCGTCTCCGAATACGACTATGTCGTCGTCAACGACGAGATCGGCGCGTGCGTGGATCGCGTCCGGGCCATCGTGCTCGCCGAACGGTCGCGGCGCGATCGGATGGCCGCGGCGGCGGGCGCCATCGCGGGGACGTTCGGATCGGCCGGCGAGGCGCGCTGACGGCACGCGCGGCCGGGCGGGAGGGGCTGTGTCCAGGATCGCACTCGGGATCAGCGGCGGCATCGGGGCCTACAAGGCGGTGGAGGTGGCGCGCGGCCTCCAGAAGCGCGGGCACGACGTCGTTGCGGTCATGACGCGGAACGCGAGGCGCTTCGTGGGGCCGGTCACGCTCGAGGCGATCACGAAGCACCCGGTCGTCACCAGCCAGTGGCAGGCCGGCGCGAACGCGGACATCGAGCACATCTCGCTCGCCTCGTCGATCGACCTGCTGCTCGTCGCGCCCGCCACCGCCAACGTCCTGGGCAAGTTCGCGAACGGGATCGCCGACGATTTCCTGTCGGCCCTCTACCTGGCGACGACGGCCCCCGTGCTCGTCGCGCCGGCGATGAACTCCCACATGCTGGCGCATCCCGCCGTCCAGCAGAACCTGAAGACGCTCGCCTCGCGCGGCGTGATCGTCCTCGACCCCGGTTCGGGCTACCTGGCCTGCGGATGGAGCGGAAAGGGCCGCCTCGCCGAACCCGCCGACATCGTCGAAGCCGCGGATCGGATCGTCGGCGGAAACCGATCGCTCGAGGGCCGGCGGGTGCTCGTGACGGCCGGGCCGACGTTCGAAGACCTCGACCCCGTGCGCTTCGTCGGCAACCGGTCGAGCGGCAGGATGGGGTTTGCCGTGGCCCGGGAGGCCGCGCGGCGCGGCGCGGCGGTGACGCTCGTCGCGGGCCCGGCGACCGTCGATCCTCCGACCGTCGGAGAACTGGTGCGCGTGCGGAGCGCCGTCGAGATGCGCGACGCGGTCATGGCCCGCCTCGACGGCGCGGACGTCGTGGTGATGGCGGCCGCCGTCGCCGATTACGCCCCGGCATCCGCCGAGGCGCAGAAGATCGCCAAGTCGGCCGACGTGATCACGATCGAACTCCGGAAGACGCCGGACGTCCTCGCCGGCGTCGGGGCGTGGCGCCACGCAAAGGCGTCGGTTCGGCCGGTCATCGTGGGCTTCGCCGCCGAGACCGCCGAGGCCGTGGCGCGGGGCAGGCGGAAGCTCGCGTCGAAGCGCGCCGACTTCATCGTCGTGAACGACGTCCTCGAGCCGGGCGCGGGATTCGAAGTCGAGACGAACGTCGTGACCCTGGTCGGGCCGGATTGGGAGGAACCGCTTCCGCTCCAGGCGAAATCGTCCGTCGCCGGCGCGATCCTGGATCGGGTCGAACGCCTGCTCGGCGGACGCGCCGCGGATCCGGGCCGGTAGGCGAGGCTGGCAAGGGGCACGCATGAGCGACAGGAAGATCCTCGAAGGCCTCGCCGAACACCTCCGCCTCTTCCGCGAGCTGGGCGTCGGCGGCGTCAGCGGCGACCCGGTGTGGCGGCGGCGCGGCGAAGGAGGCCGCGCGGCCGGTCCCGTTCCGGATGACGCTCGGGCCGAGGGGACTGTCGCGGCTGGGCCCGTGCCGGGCGAGCCCCCGCCCGAGGACGCCGGCGTCCCCCTGGCGGCCAGGCCGGAGTCGCTCGAGTCCATACGGGCCGACCTCGGCGAGTGCACCCGCTGCAAGCTCCATCGCCTCGGCCGGCGTCAGATCGTCTTCGGCGCCGGCAATCCCAGCGCGGACCTGATGTTCGTCGGCGAAGCGCCCGGCCACGACGAGGACATCCAGGGGGTCCCGTTCGTCGGCCGCGCGGGGCAGTTGCTCACGAAGATCATCGAGGCGATCGATCTCCGGCGCGAAGACGTGTACATCGCCAACGTGATCAAGTGCCGTCCCCCCGAGAACCGGAACCCCGAACCGGACGAAGTCGCCAGCTGTGAGCCCTTCATGCTCCGGCAGGTCGAGTCGATCAGGCCGAAGGTGATCGTGGCGCTCGGGACGTTCGCCGCGCAGGCGCTCCTGCGCACGAACGATCCCATCTCGCGGCTCAGGGGCCGGGTCTTCCACTACGGCACGGCACGGCTGATTCCGACCTTCCATCCCGCGTACCTGCTGCGGAGCCCCGAGCGGAAGCGCGAGGTCTGGGACGACATGAAACTGGTCCGCTCGCTGCTCGGCGGCGAGGGCCCCGCGCCCGCCGGACGGCCATGACTCGTCTCGCCTCGGTGGCCGTCCCGGTCCCCAATCTCGAACTCCTGACGTACCGGGTGCCCGACGAACTGGACGCCCCCGCCGTGGGCGCACGCGTGCTGGTCCCCGTCGGCACGCGCACCCTGACCGGCTGCGTGACGGCCGTGTCCGAGGCGGATGGGGAAGGCGGCGGCGCCAACGGCGTCGTGCTGCGGGACGTCCTGGACGTGCTCGACGGCGAGGCGTACGTCCCGCCCGCCGTGCTGAGCCTGGCGGCCTGGGTCGCGGAGTACTACGCCTGCGGGCCGGGCGAATCGGTGGCGGCAGCCGTCCCCCGGACGGCCTGGATCGAGAGCCGTCTGTTCGTGCGCGCCACCGACGAGGGCCGGCGTGCGCTCGGTCCGGAGTCGGGGGTGCCGCTGGGCGACGCGGCCCGGCGCCTGCTGGCCGCTGTCGCGTCGGCGGACGGACTGCCCGCGTCCGCGCTGCGGGCGAGACTCGACCGGGAGCCTGGCGGCCGAGGGCGCTTCCCGTTGTCGAGCGTCGTACGCGCGCTGGGCCGTGCGGGCTTCGTGACGGTCGGACAGGTGCTCGAGGGCACACGCGATCCCGCGAAGACGGAGCGATGGCTCGAGTTGACCGCGGAGGGCCGCGCCGTCGCCGGCGAGGACGGGGGCGCGCGCGCCCGGAGGCTCGGACCGAGGCAGCAGGGCCTCCTCGACGCGCTGCGCGCGGCCGGCGGGGCGCTGCCGGCGGCCTCGTTGCGCCAGGCGGGGTTCGATCTCGCGGGACTGCATCGGTCAGGCCTGCGCGACCTCGTCGGCTCCCGGCAGGTGCGCGTCGAGCGGGACCCCTTCGCCGGGCCGTGGGGCCGGGCCGCGCGGGCGTCCGGCGCGCCCGCGCCCGTCGATCTCACGCCCGAACAGGCGGCGGCGGTGCGGCGGCTCGGCGACTGCCTGGACGGCGGCGCGTTCCACGTGGCGCTGCTGCACGGCGTCACCGGCAGCGGGAAGACGGAGATCTACGCCAGGCTGGCGGAGCGCACCGTCGCCGCCGGACGGCGCGCCCTCATGCTGGTTCCGGAGATCGCGCTGACGCCCGGCACCGCCGCCGTCTTCCGGGCCAGATTCGGCGACCGCGTCGCCATCCAGCACAGCGGCCTGTCGGACGGAGAGCGGCACGACCAGTGGCAGCGGATCCGGCGCGGCGACATCGACGTCGTCATCGGCACCCGGTCGGCCGTGTTCGCGCCGCTGGCCGACGTCGGCCTCATCGTCGTCGACGAGGAACACGACGCGTCCTACAAGCAGGACGAGACGCCGAGGTACAACGGGCGCGACGTCGCGGTGGTGCGCGGGCAACAGGCGTCCGCGCTCGTCGTGCTGGGATCGGCGACGCCGTCGATGGAGAGCTACGCGCATGCCCGCCGCGGGCGGTACGAACTCGTCACCCTGGCTCGCCGGGTGCTCGAGCGGCCGCTGGCCTCGGTCAGCACCGTGGACATGCGGCAGGAGCACGCCGAGTCGGGGCCCGACATCGTGCTGAGCCGCGCGCTGGCGGCCGCCCTGGTCGAGACCCTCGGCCGCGGCGAGCAGGCCCTCCTGCTGCTGAACAGGCGCGGCTATTCGACGTCGGTCTTCTGCCGGCAGTGCGGCGCGACGCTGGAGTGCCCGAGTTGCTCCGTGTCGCTCGTCGTGCACGGGCGGGGGCAGGCGGTGTGCCACTACTGCAACTACGCCCGGAAGGTTCCGAAGACCTGCCTCGCGTGCGGAGGCCCCTTCCTGGAGCAGGTCGGCTGCGGGACGGAGCGCGTCGAGGCCGAGGCCCGCGCGCTCGTGCCCCAGGCCCGGGTGGCGCGCCTGGATCGCGACACGGCCAGGCGGCGTGGCGCGGCGGCCGATCTCCTGGCGCGCTTCGCCGACGGCGAGATCGACGTGCTCGTGGGCACGCAGATGATCGCGAAGGGCCACGACTTTCCGCGCGTGACGCTCGTCGGCGTGATTTCTGCCGACGTCGGGCTCGGCCTCGCCGACTTCCGGGCTTCGGAGCGGACGTTCCAGCTGCTGACACAGGTGGTGGGCCGCGCCGGCCGCGGGGACGCCCCTGGGGTGGCGGTCATCCAGACCCTCTGCCCGGACCACTACAGCATCCAGCTCGCGCGCCGGCAGGACTATCCCGCCTTCTTCGAGGAGGAGATGACGTTCAGGCGCGCCATGCGCTACCCGCCGTTCGTGGCGCTGGTCAACGGCATCGTGCGGGGGCCCAGCCACGCCGCTGCCATGGCAGCCGCCGGCGAGGTCGTGTCCGAGATCCGCAAGGCCAGCAGCGGCGGCCGGTTCGAGGTCCTGGGGCCCGCGCCGGCCCCGCTCGCGCGCCTGAAGGGCCAGCACCGCGCCCAGTTCTTCGTCAAGGGGCCCTCGGCCTCCCGTGCCGCCATGCGCGCCGCCGTGGTCGGGGCCGTGGAGGCGAAGCCCGCCCTGCGCCGTCACGTGACGATCGACGTCGATCCTTCGAGCGTGCTCTGACCGCGGCTACCTGGGCCGGACGAGTTCCAGCGGCTCGATAGGGGCGGGCGTGAAGCACAGCACGAAGACGGCGAGGGTGGCGAGCGCGAGCCAGAGGCGCGAGCGGTCGAGCGGCACGTGCTCGTCCCAGGTCGGCGGGTGCCGCCATCCGAAGATCGTCAGGATGACGAGCGCCAGCAACGTCCACGTCACCCAGGACAGCGAATAGAAGCAGAGCGCGATCGCCGCGCCGACCGTGGCGAGGCTCACTTGGAAGGACCGCCGGCCGAGCACCGCGTACGCGATGTGACCGCCGTCGAACTGCCCGATCGGAAACAGGTTGATCGCGGTCACCAGCAGCCCGAACCATGCGGCGAACGCCATCGGGTGCAGGTTGAGGGACACCTGCTCAGGGATGGACCCCCAGATGGCGCGGGAAGCGAGCTGAAACAGGACCGGCTCGCCGAGTTCCGCGCCGACGAAGGCCGGCGGGAGCGGCGCGACGCGCGACAGCGTCAGGCCGACGAGCAGGGCCGGCAGCGCCACGAGGAAGCCCGCGAGGGGACCTGCCACGCCGACGTCGAAGAGCACGGCCTTGCTCGTGATCGGCTGGCGGATCCGGATGAACGCCCCAGCCGTCCCCGTGAGAGGGATGGGAACAGGAAGGAAGTAGGGAAGCGTCGCGCTCACGCCGTGATATCGGCAGGCGAGGTAGTGCCCGAATTCGTGGGCCCCGAGGATCGCCAGCAGCGTGACCGAATACCAGAGCCCCTTCAATGCCAGGACGGCCGCCGGGACGGCGACGTCCCTGGCACCGAAGTCGGACTGGAACCCGGTCCAGTGCAGGGCCCCCACCGCGGTCGTCGTGAAAAACGTCGCAACGAACAGCAGAAGGTGGGTCCGATAGGGCTCCCGGGGTTTTCCGGCTCTGCCGGCATCGCCGCTCCCGCCTTCGCCGGATGGCGATTCCGCCAGGCCAGCCCACCGGCCGGCTGGTATCTCCGGTTCGGTCACAGGCGGCTCGCGGAGGACAAGGCGTGACTCAGCCGAGGTGCTGCAGGTCCTTGCCGGGCTTGAAGCGGATCGTCCGGCCCGGGGGAATGCGGACTTCCTTGCCGGTCCGTGGGTTACGGCCGATCCCCCGCTTGCGGGGCTTCACCTGGAACACGCCGAACCCGCGGAGCTCGATGCGGTCCCCGCGCTGCATGGACAGGCGCATCGTGTCGAACACGGCGTCCACGGCCAACTCGGCCTTCACCTTCGTGATGTCCGCGGTCCGAGCCACTTCGTTGACGATGTCGACTTTGATCATGCCGACGGTGCTCCTCGCGGCAGAAAGTTGCTAACTATCATAGGGAGAGAGACTTAGCCTGTCAAGGCCGGAGGCCCCCCGCACAGCCCCCGGCCCGGCCCCGCCCGGAGCGAGGCGGCCCGCCGCGGAACGCCCGTCGTTTCCGGCTAAGATGGGGGGCACGACGCCAACTTCTGGAGCTCACGTGCCGAGGAATCTGCCCATCGCCGTCCTCATCGGGAGGCCGAACGTCGGTAAGTCGACGCTGTTCAACCGGATCACCGGTGTGAGGCGCGCCATCGTCGCGCCGATCGCAGGCACGACGCGCGACGTGAACAGCCATGAGGTCGAATGGCGGGGGGTCAAGTTCGAACTGACCGACACCGGCGGCATGTTCGGCGCCAGCGCCGACCCGCTCCACGTGATGGTGTCGGACAGAGGGCGAAGGGCCATCGAGCGCGCGACAGTGGTCGTGATCGTGGCGGATGCCGTCGAAGGCAGGACCCCCGCCGACGATGACGTGGCCGCCGCCGCCCGTTCCACCGGGAAGCCGGTCGTGCTCGTGGTCAACAAGTCGGACGATTTGCGGTCCGTCGCAGGCGCGCTCGAGTTCCATCGCCTGGGATTCGAGCCGATCGTGGAGGTTTCGGCCGAACACGGGCGCGGCATCGGGGAGCTTCTCGACGAGATCGTGGCGGTCATCGCCGGCGACCGGCCTCAGGACGCCGCCGAGTCCGCCGGCGGGACGGCCGGCGTCGCGGACGCCGCCGATGGGGAAGCCAAGGCGGCGAGGGCCGAGGAGCCTGCCGTCGAGACCGCCGTCGCGATCGTCGGGCGGCCGAACGTGGGGAAGTCCTCACTGGTGAACCGGTTGCTGCGCGAGGAGCGCATGCTGGTGAGCGACGTGCCGGGAACGACGCGCGATGCGATCGACACGGAACTGCTCTGGCGGTGCCGCCGCTTCCGGATCGTCGACACGGCGGGGCTCAGGCGGCCGGGCGCCGTCGCCCGGTCCGGCGCCGTCGAACGCGTGAGCGCGATGCAGGCGAAGCGGTCCATCGACCGTGCGGACGTGGTCGTGCTCGTGATCGACGCGGCCGAGGGGCCGACCGACCAGGATGCCGCGATTGCCGGCGCCGCCGACAAGGCGGGGCGCGGCCTGATCGTCGCCGCGAACAAGTGGGACCTGGTGAAGGCTGGGGAGCCTTCGGCGGCCCGGAACTTCGACGAGGACCTGGCGCGGCAGATGAAGTTCCTCGACTACGCTCCGGTCGTCAGGATCTCCGCGCTCACCGGCGAGCGTGTGTCGAAGCTGCTGGAGACCGTCGACCGCGTGGCGGACGCCAGGCGGCGGCGCGTGCCGAGCGCCGAGTTGAACCGGCTCGTGGCGGCCGTCACGGCCGCGAACCCGCCGGTCAGTCCGGGCAGGCGCCAGGTCCGCATGATGTACGCGTCGCAGGTCGCCGTCGCGCCGCCGACATTCGTCTTCTTCACGAACGTGGCCACGACGTTTCACTTCTCCTACGAGCGGTTCCTCGTGAACCGGCTCAGGGAGGCGTTCGGCTTCCTCGGGTCTCCGATCCGCATCCAGGTGAGGGCCAGGGGGCGCAAGCGCTGAGTCCGGCCCCGCGCGCGGCGTGGTATACTTTGCAGGGGGTTCGTGGCAGACACGCGGGCGGACATTCCGGACCAGGAGATCTTCAAAGCGTCCGAAGTCTGTGAGATCGCGAGCCTGCAGCCCTACGTCCTCCGGTCCTGGGAGCAGGAGTTTCCGGCGCTCGGGGCGCCGCGAACATCCGGCGGCGCGCGCCTTTACAGGCGGGTGGACGTCGAACTCGTGCTGCGGATCAAGGGGTTGGTGTTCGGCGAGGGGCTGACGCTCGCGGGCGCCCGCCGGCGTATCGAGGAAGACGACGACCCGGCGGGCGTGACGGTGGCGGCACCCGAGCCGGCCGCGGCAGACACCCGGGCGACGCTGGCTGGAATCCGGCAGGAACTGCGTGCGTTGCTGGATATCCTCGAGCACAAGCCGCCCGCGTCCGGGAAGAGCGGGTGGCCGCCGGGGCCGCAGGGTACCCTGCTCGAGTTTGCGCGTGAGACGAAGCCGGCCTCCCCTCCGGCAGCGGGCGCCCCCAAGCGGGACGGCGGGAAGAAGAGGCCGTCGCGTCAGGGGTGACGGCGTGGTGATCGTCGGGATGTAGCGCAGCCTGGTAGCGCACCTGAATGGGGTTCAGGGGGTCGCTGGTTCGAATCCAGTCATCCCGACCAGTTTTGGAGACGCGAGGGTACGCGCGGGAGCCTGAGGCCGCCGTGTGACCCTCGCGTTTCCATGTACAACCGGTCGCAGAAGGCCGGCCAGCCGACATCCCGCAACTGGCCCTTCCCTCCGACGGCCGTCGTGCTACACTCCCGCCGTACAAGAACAGCGCAGGGAGGCGACCATGCGACTCGGCGTCGCCGTTCTTCTCGCGTGCGCGCTCGCCGGCACCGGGTGCGGCGGGGACGGCGGAAGCGCGGCAGGGGACAGTTCAACTCCGGCAAGCCCGTCAGGCTCCCCTGCGAACCAGGGCCTCGAAGGGACGTGGCTGGCGACCAGCGCGGTGTTCACGAGCACGTCCAACCCCGCCAAGCGCACCGACGTCGTCGCGCAGGGGACGGCGGTCAAGCTGGAGCTGACGGCGACCGGGTTCGCGCTCTCGTACACGGACAGCGGCCAGGCGCCCAAGGTCACGAACGGTACCTGGTCGTCGAGCAAGGACGTGCTGCTGCTCAAGCCGGCAGGAGTGTCCTGGTCCTGGGAGTTCGACATGAACCAGAGCGGCAACTCCCTGTCGCTCAGCGGCGCCAGCGTCGAGTTCGACTTCGCCGCGAATGGCGTCACCGAGCAGGCGAAGCTGTCGATGACGCTCGTGCGCCAGTAGGGCCCCGTCAGCCGGCGGCCTGCGCCTCGCGCGCGTCGCGCCAGGTCTTCAATACGGTCGCGCCGAGGATGAGCGCGCCCCCTGCCAGTGGCCACGCCCCAGGCGATTCCCGGTGCAGCAACCAGGCCCACAGCGGGCTCAGTGCCGGTTCCAGGAGCAGCAGGAGCGACGCATCGACCGCCGGCACGTGCCGGATGGCTCGCGTCAGGAACACGTAGGCCAGTCCCACCTGAAAGGCGCCGAGGTAGATCAACCCCGCCGCATCCTGGGCGGACAGGCCGGGAACCGGCAGCGCCATGGGCAGGCACGCCAGGCAGGCGACGATGTTTCCCGTGATTGCCGCGGTTCCCGCCGCGGTGCCGCCCGACGCCGGGTCCCGCTTCTCGAGCCACCGAAGGCCCATCACCGTGCCGCACCAGCACGCGCCGCTGACGACTCCGATCGCGTTGCCGAGCGCGCGGTTCGGCGCCGTCGCCGACGCTTCACCGCTGCCCGCGAACAGGAGCAGCATGCCCGTGGCGATCGCGCCGAGAACCGGAAGGTCCCGCCTCCGCAAGTGCTCGCCGAGCAGCACGGGCGCCAGCAGGGCGATGTAGAGAGGCGCCGTCGCCTGGAGGAACACGCTGTTCGCCGCGGTCGTGAACTTGTTGGCGGTGACGAAGGTGACGAGCGTCGCCGCGTAGGTGGCGCCGACGAGCATCGTGGGCGCCGAGAGACGGGGGAGCCGCCTCACGGCGAAGAGCAGCACCATGGCCGCGATGCCGGACCGGAAGCTGGCCACCTGCCAGTGGCCGAGCGACACCGCCTTGATGGCGGCCCCTCCCGTGGAGAACAGCAGGGCGGTCAACAGGATGAGCGCGCGCGGCGGGACGTGGGGCACCCCGGGATCCTACAACACCCCTGCGGCGCCCGCGGCGTGGCGGCAGGACGCTGGCGGCGGGCCGTACGCGAAACGGGGGACCCGGCGGTCCCCCGAATCCGGACGCGGAGACCCGCTGCGCGACTATCCGTGCAACGAGTGGTACTTCGCCTCGAGCTGCTCCCGCGTCTCCGGGAAATTCGGATCCGGCGTGATGCAGCCGTCGACCGGGCAGACGTCGACGCACTTCGAGGTGTCGTAGGCGCCCACGCACTCGGTGCACTTCGCGGGGTCGATCACGTAGATCGAATCGCCCTGCGTGATGGCTTCGTTCGGGCATTCCGGCTCGCACGCGCCGCAGCTGATGCAATCCTGATTAATCCACAGTGCCATGACTCATCGCCTCCAGTTGACCGGTCACGAAAGGGGAACACACAGCTCCCTGACCCTTGTATAACAAACTCCGATCGGCCCTTCAAGGCTCAAATGCGGTCGCACATCCCCGTTCCAGGCCGAATCAGATCGCCTCGAGCGCCTGGCGCAGGTCCGCAATCAGGTCCTGCGGGTGCTCCAGCCCCACCGACACGCGCACCATCGCCGGCGTGATGCCGATCTCGCCCTGCCGCTCGGGCGGGATGTCCGAGTGGGTCATCGTCGCGGGATGCTCGATGAGCGTCTCCGTGCCGCCGAGGCTCACGGCGAGCTTGATGACCTGCAGCGCGTTCAGCAGGCGGAAGGCCTCCGCTTCGCCGCCGTGGACCTCGAACGAGAACGTGGAGCCTGGCGCGAGGCACTGGCGCTGATACAGGTCGTGCTGGGCGTCGCCCGGCTCGAGGAACCCGAGGTAGTGCACGGCCTTCACCTTCGGGTGCCCGGCCAGGAATTCGGCCACGTCCCTCGCGTGCGTCATGGACCCGGTCATGCGCACTTTCAGCGTTTCGAGGCTGCGCAGGAGGAGCCAGCAGGTGTGCGGATCCGCGATCGTGCCGAGAATCGTGCGCATGCCTCGGACGGGGGCGATGGCCGACTCGGGGCCAAGGCACGCGCCGGCGATCAGGTCGCTGTGTCCGCCCACGTACTTCGTCAGTGAGTAGATCACGAAGTCGGCGCCGTGGCTGAGCGGGTGCTGCCACAGCGGGCCGAGGAACGTGTTGTCGACCGCAACCAGCGGGCGGCGGCCGTCCGGGCCCTGGAGAGACCGGGCCACCGCCACGCACTCCGCGATGTCGACGAGGCCGTTCGTCGGGTTCGCCGGGGTCTCGACGTAGATCATGGCCACGCGGCCGAGCCCGCGCGCGGCGTCGACCGCCTCGCCGAGGCTCGGGCCGACCTGGCCCGCGCCGAACCACACGCGCTTCACGCCGAACTGCGGCAGGATGTTCTCGATGAGGAACTCGGTGCCGCCGTACACGGGCGCGCTGGCCAGCAGCACGTCCCCGGGCCGGAGCACGCTGAACATCGTCGTCGAGATCGCGGCCATGCCCGACGAGAACGTCAGCCCCGACTCGGCGTCGTCCCAGAGGCCGAGCCGTTCCTCGAGAATCTCGAGGTCCGGGTTGTTCACCCTGGAATAGATCAGTCCCGGCTCTTCGGCAGGTCCCTGCTCGCGCAGGCCGTAGGCGAGCTGGAAGAACGACTTGCCGTCTTCAGCCGTCTTGAACGTGAAGGTCGACGTCTGGAAGATGGGGCACTTGACCGACCCTTCGGAGAACTGCGGGTCGTACCCGTAGCCCATCATCAGCGTTTCGGGCTGGAGCGGATGCCCCTGGACGTCGCGGTGCCGGTACTTCTTCGGCGGGTGAAACATGGGGTGTCCCTCCCATCGAGTGCCGCGCGTCAGATCAGGATCTCGACCTTGCCTTTCGCCTTCAGCTGGTCCACGAACTCCTGGCTCTTCTGATCGCGGATCTGCTGCTTCAGGTGTTCCTCGATCCGCGGCCGGACCTCGTCGAATCCGAGGTCGCGCCCGGGCCGGGTCTCGCTGACGCGGATGATGTGGAACCCGAAGGGCGTCTCGACGACGCCGCTCGTCTCACCCGGCTTGAGCGCGAAGGCGGCTTGCTCGAAGGCGGGCACCATCTCGCCCCGGCTGAAGAAACCCAGGTCGCCGCCGTTCTGCGCCGACCCGGGGTCCTGCGACTCGCGGGCCGCGACCTCCGCGAACGCCGCGCCCTTCTTGAGTTCGGCCAGCAGGCGATCGGCCCTGGATTTCGCGCCGGCTTTCGCGGCGGCATCCGCCTGCTCCTCGACACGAATCAGGATGTGGCTCGCGTGGACGGCTTCGTCCTGGTGGAACTGGGCCTTGTTCTGCTCGAAGAACACCTTCGCATCGGCCTCGGCGACGACGACTTTCGGCTCGATCTCCGTCTGCAGCATGCGGTTGACGGCCAGGGTGTCCGCCGTGTCGGCGCGCAGCCGGTCCGCCGTGACTCCACGCGACTGCAGCATCTGGTTGAAGGCGTCTTCGTTCGCGAACTGCCGCTTCATGTCGGCGATCTGACCCTCGACGTCCGCGGAGGGCGCGACCACCTTACGCTGGCGGGCTTCCTGGACCAGGAGGTGGTAGCCGACCAGCCGGTCCAGCACCTGCCGGAGGACGGCGTCGCGCTGATCGGCCGGCACGGCGCTCCGCGCGCGATCCTCCAGCGCCTTGACGGCCATGTCGAGTTCGGCCCGATTGACGTCTACGCCGTTGACGCGGGCCACGACGCCGGGCAGCTGCGCCGGGACGGGCTTGACGTCGGCCGCCAAGGGAAGGGCAGCCTGACCGGGAGCCGAGTTCGCGGCCGGCAGGGCGGCCACCGGGGCCGCCTCCTTCTTCTTGCAGCCCGCCGCGGAAACGAGCACCATCAGCATCACGACGGCGAACTTCTTGGTCACGTTGGCTCCGGGGACTCGGGACACCTCACGGTACCAGACCCCCAAGGGATGCGCAAGGCGGGGCCAGACGCCGATAAGCCGGTCACCGGGCCGCGCGAGGCGGGATTTCGGGTGGCTGGTTGCGCGAGCCCGCGACCTTTGGTAGAGTCTAGCGACGGCATCAGCCCTGAGCCTTGACCGCCCATACCTCCCGTGCGTCTGCCTGCTCAACCCCAGCCACAACACGGCCGAAAGCCGTATAACCACGAGGTGAAATAAGAGCGTGCCAGTCCGGTTGTTTCTCGGGAACCTCCCTTACAGCGCCACGGAAGCCGACCTCCGGGCGCACGTGTCCGCCGTGGCCCCGCCGCTGTCCATCGTGCTGCCCATGGATCGCGAAACGGGCCGGCCGCGAGGGTTCGCCTTCGTGGACTACCCGGACCTCGCCGCCGCCACGGAGGTCATCCGACGGCTGAACGGCCAGCCCTTCCTGGGCCGGATGCTGTCGGTGAGCGAAGCGCGGCCGCGGGAGGACCGGGGTCCCCGGCCGCCTTCCGCACCGGGAGCGCCCTACGGGGGCGGCTTCCGGGCTCCTGCGCCGCCGGCGGATCCTGCCGCGCGCCGTGAGCGGAACTTCGGGCCGCCGGCCCCGCCAAAGGGGCGCCGGTCGGGCGCGAAAGGCAGGGGAGACGGAGGGCCGAAGGGGCCCATCAAGGTGCGCGGCGGAGGCCGCGTGGCCGACCTCGCCGAGGAGCGCGCGGATCTGCCGCCGGGAGAGGAATTCGACGACTTCGCCACGAGCCTGCCGGCTGGCGAGGGCGCCGACGGCGACGAATAGGGGACGCGACGGCCGGGACGGCGCCATCACCGCCCCGGCCGCGCTCCTCGACGCCAGGACGGCCCGTGTCGCCAGGGGCGTTCGCGCGGGCGCCCGGCGGCATCAGCGGGGCTTCGACACGTGACGTCCGCGGCGTTCAACCTGCTCACCCTCGCCTTGCTCGTGCCCTCCATCGTGCTGCACGAGGTGGCGCACGGCTACGCGTCGCTCCGCAGCGGAGACCCGACCGCGCGCGACGCGGGCCGGCTGTCGTTCAACCCGCTGAGGCACGTCGACCTGTTCGGGACCATCCTGCTCCCGCTCATGTTGTGGAGTTCGGGCGCGCCGGTGTTCGGGTACGCCAAGCCAGTCCCGATCAATCCCGGCTATTACGCCGACCTGCGCAAGGGGCAGCTCCGCACGGGACTGGCCGGTCCGGCGGCCAACCTGCTGCTCGCCTGTCTCGGCGGCGCCGTCGCGTGGACGGCGTGGTCGATGGGGGAGGCCGGCGGGGCCGCGGCGGGCTGGGTCTGGCTGGTCGCGGCGGCTTTCGTCGAAGTGAACCTGGTGTTGATGTTCTTCAACCTGCTCCCGATTCCACCGCTGGACGGGTCGAGCATCGTCCCGCTGTTCCTCTCGGATACGGGCCTGCACCGGTACTACCGCCTGCAGCGGTACGCGTTCCCCGTGCTGCTCGCGCTCCTGTGGGGCGTGCCGGCCGTGCTGGGCTTCGACCCGATCGGTGCGTACCTGAGATATACCGTCTTCCCGATCTTCGGAATGCTGGTGCCGCAGTAGGCCGGGCCGCTGCCGCCGCCCGATCGGCCTCGTCAGCGAGGGCACCCTCGGCCCCATGCACGGAGAGGAGTTGCATCCCATGAAACGCGCCGTCGTGCTGGCTGCCTG
Source organism: uncultured Vicinamibacterales bacterium (assembly GCA_964491885.1). Classification (GTDB taxonomy): domain Bacteria; phylum Acidobacteriota; class Vicinamibacteria; order Vicinamibacterales; family JAKQTR01; genus JAKQTR01. Next base: position 5,081 of record CAZBIP010000006.1, on the reverse strand, counting down.
TCTCGCGTGTCTTCCCGCGCCCGCCGGAGCGCAGGGTGTCAAGCCCGGCGTGGCCGCCCTGGGCTTCTCCACCGAACGCCTCGCTCGAATCGCGCCTGTGATGGAGCAGTTCGTCCGCGACGGCAAGTTCCCGGGCATCAGCCTGACCGTCGCGCGCAAGGGGCAGGTGGTCTACCAGCAGGAGTTCGGCTACGCGGACGTCGAGAAGAAGGTGCCGCTCGCGAAGGACGCCATCTACCGCATTTTCTCGATGACGAAGCCGATCACCGGCGTGGCCGTCATGATCCTCTACGAGGAAGGGCGATTCGCGCTCGACGATCCCGTGTCGAAGTTCGTTCCGTGCTTCAAGGACCTCCAGGTCGCCGAGGCCGAAACGGCCGAGGGACTGACGCTCGTCAAGGCGGAACGGGAAGTCACCATTCGCGACCTCCTGAGGCAGACGTCCGGGTTCAGCTACGGCGGCGCGTCGAGCGCCGTCGGAAGGCTGTACCAATCCGCGGGCCTCATGGACCCGCAGTCGACCTTGCCGCAGATGATGCAGAAGGCCTGCGGGATTCCGCTGCTGTTCCAGCCGGGGTCGCAGTGGGAGTACGGCGTGTCGATCGACATGCTGGGGGCGCTCGTGGAGATCGTGTCGGGGCAGCCGCTCGACCGCTTCATGCAGACGCGCATCTTCGACCCGCTGAAGATGGTAGACACCGGGTTCTTCGTGCCGGAGAACAAGCTGAACCGGCTCGTCACCGCCTACTCGTACCTCCCCGGTCAGGGCCTCGTCGGATCCCCCGGCGGGCCGGCGGTGGACCGCTACAGGAAGGGCGGCGTGACGCTGCTCTCCGGCGGAGGCGGCCTGGTGTCGACGGCGTCGGACTACCTGCGCTTCGCAAGCATGCTGGCGCGCGGTGGCGAACTCGACGGCGTGCGCGTTCTTGCCCCGAGGACCGTGGCGCTCATGAGCATGGACCAGCTGCCGAAGGGCGTCGAGCCCGACTTCTGGGGCGGCAAGAACGGCGGCAACGGCTACGGGTTCACGATGTCCGTGACGAAGGACCTGGCGGCGACGACCGGGTACGGCTCCTTCGGGGACTTCGGCTGGGACGGCGCGGCGTCCACGTACTTCCGGATCGATCCGAAGGAAGACCTGGTCCTGCTGCTGATGACGCACCGGACGCCCTGCGACCTGGAGATCCAGGTGAAAGTGAAGGCGCTCGTCTATCAGGCGCTCGTCGGGCCGTAGCCGGCGGGCCCGCTGGTGCTAGAATCCCGTCGCCTGCGTCCGGCACGGGGCGGCACCTTCGCCCGATGGACCGGACTTGCACGCACAGGCCCCCCTTTCTTGCCTGAGCCGCCTCGGACGCGGCGCGGGCCCTTGTGGGGAGGCGATCTCGACGATGACCATCAGCGTTCGCAGTCTTCGCGTGTTGTTCTTCGCGTGCTGGATGATTCCGGCGGCCTGGGGCGCGCCCGCCGCGGCGCAGCCGGCGGCGCCCGCCACCGACGTTCGCGTGGCCGTCGTGCTGGGCAACGCGCCGGTCGCGGTTGACGAGCCGACGCCGGCGCAGACCGCGCGGTGCCTCAAGGCCTTCGAGCTGTACAAGAGCGGAATCGTGAACAGGCTGCTCGTCACCGGCGGGTTCACTCTCGACTACATGTCCGAAGCGCGGATGATGAAGATCGCGCTCGCGACGTACGGCGTGCCGCCGGAGCAGATCATCGAGGACGAACTGGCGTCCACGACGGTGGAGAACGCCCTCTTCGCGAGCAAGATGTTCGACGAACGGAAGTGGCCCAAGACCGCGTGGGTCGTCAGCCAGGCGTATCACCTGCCCAGGGCGGCCGGGAACTTCAAGACGTATGGTTTCCAGCAGGTCCAGGAAGTGGCTTCAGCCGATGCCGCCGGCGCCGTGGAGGATTTCGCGCTCGTGCCCGGCCTCGCGGGCGAGCCCGAGGTGAAGCCCGACCCGGCCGACCTCATCGTGGTGTACGAACCGTTCAGGGGCATCGACCCGATGCCGTGGCCGGCGCCGCAACTGGCGCACCGCCTCAGGGCTGCCGCGGCGTTGTATCACCGCAAGGCCGCCTCCTCGATTCTGCTGTACAACGATCGCTACACGCGCGGGCCAGTCAACCTGGCGCACATGATGAAGATCGCCCTGGTGTCGCTCGGCGTGCCGGCGGCGAACATCACGGCGGTGAAGAAGACGGAGTTCCGGTTCCTGCGGGCGTTCGAAGAGGCCTACAAGGACAAGGTCGTGACGATGATCACGTCGTCCGCCGCGTCGGCGGTGCTGTCGGCGAGCAACACGCCGAAGTGGAAGGTCGTGTTCATCGACTGAGCACGCCGGGCCGTTTTCGGGCGCCTTCGCTTCTGGCCTACCATAGCTCCACGCCGCGATTCCCGGCGCGGTTGCCCCCGGCACGCGAGAACGGAGGCTACTCGGACATGAAGCACGAGCGTCGCAGGATCCTCATCACGGGCTACGGCATCTGCGCCCAGGCGCTGCTGCCTATGCTCACCAGGCGCCTGGAGGTGCGGCCCTCGGAGATCACGGTGATCGATCTCGCCGATCGCCGGCGCCAGCTCGCGCCGTGGACCCGCCGCGGTCTGCGTTTCATCCGAGAGAAGGTGGGCCCGGCCAACCTCACCCGGCTGCTGTCCTCCACCGTCGCCGAGGGCGGCCTCATCATCGACATGGCGTGGAGCATCGACTGCTTCGAGATTCTCCAGTGGGCCCACGACCACGGCGTGCGCTACGTCAATGCCTCGGTCGAGTCCTGGGACCCGGAGGACGACCTGCAGACGCAGTCGATCTACCAGAAGTCGCTCTACTCCCGCTACGTGCGTTTGCTGGACCTGGCGAAGCAATGGCAGCGCGTTGGCCCCTCGGCGGTCATCGACCATGGCGCGAATCCCGGCCTCGTGTCGCACTTCGTCAAGCAGGGCCTGCTCGACATCGCCGCCGCCGCGCTCGCCGAGAACCGCCTCGTCGCGGCCCGCCGCCGCGAGGTCCGGGCCTGCCTGGAGCGGAAGGCCTTCGCCGGCCTCGCCCGCGCGCTTGGCGTGAAGGTGATCCACTGCAGCGAGTGGGATACGCAGCGCGCGTCGGTGCCGAAGCGGCCCGACGAGTTCGTCGGCACGTGGTCCATCCAAGGCATGTGGGACGAGTCGATTTCCCCGAGCGAGCTGGGGTGGGGGACGCACGAGCGCGAACCGCCGGCGCACGCGATCGTCCCGGACCAGGGTCCGCGCAACCAGATCCTCCTGCCGCGTATGGGCCTCAACACCCTGGTGAGCTCCTGGGTGCCCGGGCAGGACATCGTCGGCATGATCGTCACCCACGGGGAGTCGTTCGGCGTGTCCCACGCGCTCACCGTGCGCGAGAACGGCGTGCCTGTCTACCGCCCGACCGTGCACTACGCCTACCTGCCGTGCAATGACTCGCTCGTGTCGCTCCACGAGCTGCGTTGCCGAAACTACGAGATCCATCCGCGCCAGCGGATCATGAGCCGCGAGATCACGGCCGGCATGGACCTGTTCGGCGCGCTGATCATGGGGCACCCGTTCAACTCCTGGTGGACCGGCAGCGTCCTCTCGATCGCCCAGGCCCGCCGCCACGCGCCGGACGCCAATGCCACTGCTGTCCAGGTGGCCGCTGGCGTGCTCGCCGCCGTGCTGTGGATCGAGCGCAATCCCCGGCGCGGCCTGTGCTTCCCGGAGGACTTGCCTCACGAGCAGATCCTGCGCTGCGCGCGCCCCTACCTCGGGCGGGTCGTGTCCGTGCGCTCGGACTGGACGCCGCTCCAGCGGCACCGCGTTTACTTCAGCGAGAACCCGGAGGCGCAGCCGGACCACGACGACGTGTGGCAGCTTCGGAACTTCCTCTTCTCGCCGTGATGCGCGTGCGAGGGCGCAGCCCGCGTACGCGGCAAGGGCCACCGCGAGGGTGGCCCTTGTCAAGTCGCCGGGGCGTCAGCCCGCAGTTCTGGACTACCGCTTGCGCCAGAAGGCCAGCCCGGCGATGCCCATGCCCAGCAGCAGCAATGAGGACACCGGTTCGGGAACCGTCGTCGCGTCGCCGTGCACCGTGAAATCGGCCGCCATACCCGTCGGGCCGCTGGTGCCGGTGTAGGGAGGCCGGTAGCCGCCGGTATTCCAGATGTGGAACTGGATGGTGTTGAGGCCGCTCGCCACGGTACCGGTCACGCCGTTCTGCGAATACGACGTGGTCCACGGCGAAGGCTGGCTCAGGTTGTTGACGCCAAGGCTCGTGCCGTTCAGCACAATGTCGCTCAGGTAATCATCGGACAGCCAGCGGAAGTCGAACGTCGTGCTGGTCGTCGCGCCGGCCCAGTTGAAGTCGAAGGCGTAGGTGTAGAGTTGACCGAGCACACTTCCTTGCGTCTGGTTCGACTGGTCGGCCGCCCAGGAGATGTACGATCCAAGCGTTTTCGAGGCATCCGGCAGCACCGGCCACCCCGTGGCGATAATCGTGACCAGATACGCCGGCCCGCCGTTGACGGTGAAGTAGTCGTCGATCCCGTCGTTGTTGGCATCCGTGCCCGTGTAGTAGACGAGATCGGCCTGCGCGGGAATCGCCACCAGGGCGAAGAGCACTGCGAGCAAGCCAATTCGAACCCTCATGCGTCCCATCGAAATCCTCCCGGAGAGCGGTTCCGCCCTCTCCTGCGTTCATCCCCTGACAGGGCGTCGTTACCAGCCGAGGGGGAGTTACGCACGATTCATACCCGGAGGGGGACGGGGACAGGTTCCGCTCGCAAGCCGCTGAGCCAGAGGAAGATAACACTTTACGGCCGCCGCCGCGTTGAAGCCAAACGCCTCCGCCGTGTAAACGGATCCGACGATGAGGCCGATCAGGGACTGGCTCGCGCGAACACGTCCGCAGCGGTAGGAGCGGGGTCTGAGCCAGCGCCCTCCGAGCACGGTACGCGACGGGGCGGCCGGCGAGGGCCCGATCCGCGACAGGGAAGACCCGGTCTCGAGCGAGCCGCGGGAGAATTCAGAAGGGGATGGTGCCGAGGGGCGGAGTTGAACCGCCGACACCGTGATTTTCAGTCACGTGCTC
>CAZBIP010000005.1:0-43266 GCA_964491885.1 uncultured Vicinamibacterales bacterium | reverse complement strand
CGAGCGCGCGAGGGCGATCGGGGCGAGGGCGCGCATTTGCTCGGCGGGTGCTCCCTTGGTCATGTGGTCGGCCTGCGGTACGGGTTGGCCACGATTTCCACGGGCGTGCCGTCTTCGTAGCACATGGACCGAACGGCCGCGTCCCAGCCCTCGGCCAGCAGATCGAAGACGAGCGGTGCGAGGCTGTCGAGGATCTCGGTGTGGGCTCGGATGCGCGGCGGGTTCGGCGGCTCCCACCACTGCACCGACGAGGCGACCGCGAGGCGGCCTGCCCATGGGTCAGGGATGTCGGTGAAGAACACCGGTCGGTCTTTCTCGTCGCGGGCGTTGTCGCGGGCCTCGGTCGTGTGCTTCAGGTGGTCACTCATGGTCGGTCCTTTCGCAGTCGCAGTGGGAGCACCGGGCGCCATCGAGGAACTCGCGCACATGGCAGGCGGCGTCCGCGCCCATCTCGAATTCGATGAATCGGCCCTTGCTGGTGCGGATGCCGATGGTCCATAGGGCGCCGCTCTTCTGCAGGAGGAGGTCTGTCGGTTGCACGAAGTAGCTGGTCGTCTTGAGCGGTTTCACGGGTCGGTCCTTTCACGGGGGGGTTGGTCATACACGGCTTGTACTCGTCGGGTCAGCGGATGGGTCTTGCCGAGCCGGACGAGCAGCACGGCGAGGAGGGCGAGCAGTTCGCCGGCGGTGAGCGGTTCGGGGGTCATGACGCCCTCGCTGCCCGACGGATGGCGGCGATCCGCTCGGGGGTGGGGCGCTCGACGGGCTGGGTGCAGTCGGGGCAGTGGCTGCCGGAGGGGCGGCCGTGCTCGCAGTAGGTGACAATCCCCGGCTCGGTGTGCCGGGCCGATGGCGGGCCGACGTGCCACCAGGGGCCAGCCTCTAGGACGCGCTTGGGGGTGCGCGTGTCGGGGTCGCAGGCGACGAAGGCGAGAGCGACCGCCACGTCCCGGTAGGCGCGGTCGGTGAGGTGGCCCTCGATGAAGGTGCACAGCGCGTTCCAAGGCCAGTCGGGGCGTAGTCCGTTGATGGCCTTGGCGATGCGCTCGACCTCGGTGCGGTTCATGCTGTGACTGCCTTCGGGTAGGGCAGCACGGGATATCGCAGCAGTGCGCGGCGTTCTCGACGTTCACGCCTGTTGCCGAGGATGTAGACGTAGCGGTGCTTCCCTGCGCCCTTCACGCGGGTCCAGCCCATGTCGCGTCCACGCTCGACGCTCACCGTCTGCCCATCTAAGTAGTCGGGTCTGCGCGCACCCTTGGCGTCAGTGAAGTAGTTACTGTGCCCAGCTACGCCCGTGTAGAGCGCATTGGTGGCTTGGTAGACATATCCGACATGCCCCACGTCTGTCGCGGCGTAGGTGAGGATCGCCCACACGTGCGGGTGAGTGTCCTTGATGGCTCGGAGACTGCCCGCTATGAGTCGTGACTCGCTGTTGTGTGGTGCGATGTCAGCGAGTGCCAATCGACCCATATGCCACACCTTGTCGAAGTGCTCAGCCCCGAACACACCCTCGCACGCGTCACGGGTCGGCAGGTTGTAGACGACAACGCCGAGCAGGGTTGCCCCATGCCACAGCCCCCAACGCCACATCATGTTTCCGCCCGTGTTGGTGTAGTGGTAGCGCTGACAGAATCCGGCCACGTCGGCAGTCGATGCTGGGCCGATGATGGTATCCCTGACGTGGATGGGTTCGGTCAGATCGTCGGCGTCCCAGAAGCTCGATTGAGTCATCGCGCTACGCCTCCAAGGCCAATCCCGCCCAACTCGCGCGGTACAGACTGCGCGTTGGATTTGGACGTAACCACTGAGAAGGAAGGGGGAAGGGGGAAGGGGGAAGGGGAGTTGGCAAACCCCTCGGGAAACCCATCGGGGAAGGATCTGGCGAAGGCTTTGCCGAACCCTTCGCCGAACCCTTCGGGGAACCCTTCCCGGTACGCCTTGCCGAACTCGTCGCGGATGCCCTCCCTCAGGGCCAGGCTGTGGACCTTGCCCCACGCCTTGATGGCAGCACACAACACGTTAGGCTGCTTCATGATTCCGTCGTGCCGGACGAACGTGCGGACGGCCACCTCGTCGGTCTCGCGGTCGACAAGGATGAACCTGGACTCCTCCAGTCCCGCCAGCGCCTTGGCCGCCTTGGCATTGCTGCCGTCACGCGAGAGGCGCGCGAGACGTGACGGCAGCAGGGGCGCGACGCCACACCATGACAGGTCTTCCGACGAGATGAGCGCGAAGTAGGCCCACTGCTCAGCCATCGCCAACGCGAGGAAGTCGTCCTGCTTCCAGATGGACAAGAAGATGCGGGCGTGCTCGCGGGCCATGTCAGGCGACCTTCGCGCGGATTGCGTGAATCTTGCCCTCGGGCAAGCTGGAATCGTCTACCATTGGGTAGTAGTCCTCTCCGGTGCATTCGGATCGAGGGCGAGGCCCTGGGGGAGTCCCGGTGTTAACGCACCGGCCCTCGGGGTCGTCCTCGTTTGACAGCCCCCAGCATACCAGCCCGGTCGCGTCAACTTCGTGCGGCATTCTGGGGCTGACAGCGGGAAACGCACTGGCGGCGGTCACGCTGTCGGGGTCGGTCCCGTGCCACTCGGGGACGGGTGTGGTGAGCTCGGCGCGGAGGGCGTCGAGGGTGTCGCGGGCGGCTGCGTAGGGGCTGGCGAGGTACGCCTGCCCTTGGCGGGCCAGCCTGCGGCACATGGCGGCGGCGTCGGTGTATCCGGCGTCGCGGGCGATCTCGTCCATGCCGCGTCGGACGTGGGCGGCCAGTTCGGGGCCACGGAGGGTCATGACAGCCCGGACTTTTCCCTGCACACGGGGTGCGCGCACAGCAAGCACCGGCCGTTGTCGTTGATGAACGCGGACGGCTTTCCGCAGTTGTTGCAGTGCCGCTTGCCTTGGGGGTGCTCGCGGTGGCAGGCGGCGCACAGGCTGATGGGGACGCCGTTGGGGGTGGTCATCGCGCGTGGCTCCCTTCGTCGGTGTAGTCGTCGTCGGTGAGGTCCCAGACCACACCGCTCAGGTCGGTCACCTGGTCGTGCTTGCAGTCGAGGCAGCGCCAGGCGAACAGGCGACCGGGCTGGTAGTCGCTGCGCGACCGGCGAGCGAGGAACACTCGTGGGCCGTCGTTGCGCAGCTTCCCCACGTTGAGCACACGCTCGGAGAGACTCCCGCAGTTGGGGCAGCAGTCAGGCCGGGTGTGGTATCGCATCGAGCTGTTGTCGAGCCGCCACTCGCCCCACTCGACGGTGCAGCCATCCCACTTCGGCGGTAGCTGGTGCGCGCGTGGGGCTGGCGGTAGTGGTGACTGCCGGTTGGTCATCGCCGTCCGCCTCTCGCTTCGAGGCAGGCCAGTCGCAGGCGCTCAGAGAAGTCATCCGAGCACTCACGGCACATGTACACATACCCCTCCGCCACATCTCGCCGGGGGTCGACATCCTCGGCCAACTCAGCCAGGCGGCGTGCGACCAACTCTTCGCCGTCGAGGACCTGAGACACGGGGCGACCCGAGACCGCGGGCTCCATCGGGTGGTTGATGCACCAGTAGGGCCACCCGCTGGGCCGCTCCAGGACGGTGACGGCACGCGCACCGGGTCCGGGCTTGTGGGTGTAGTGGTGCATCATGCCGTCACCGTCGGGTGCAGGCACCTTGCGGAGCCAGGACTCCCGGATCTCCCATCCACCCCAGTCGATCTCGTCGTCAAGGAAGCGCTCGTACAGGAAGCGCTCGATGACGTCGAGGTTCAGGCCGTGGCCGCGGAGGTTGTAGGCGAGGATGTCGCCATTGAAGCCCTCGTCGTACTCGTAGCTCGGCTCGTAGTCGGTCACGGTGACATGCTTCCAGTCGATTGCCGAAGGGTTGCGCAGCACAGTGGGGCGCGGGTCCACGGGTTCGGGTTCGGGCTCGGCGGGGACGGTGCGGCGGTCGATGAACCAGCGGCCCTTCCGGTCGGTCGTGTCGGTCTCGGCAAGCGCGGTCTCCTCGTCCACCTTGAACGCCGGAGCGATGCCCCACTCGCGCCGGTAGCGCGTCCCGGCCTTGATGACGGTCCCCGGCTCGACGGGCACCCAGTGGTGGACGCGGGAGGCGATGAGGTCGAGGACGGCTCGGGCCTCCTCGCGGAAGAGGTGTTGCATCTCGCGGTCCGCGTTGCTCCATGTCAGGTCGGGGGAGCAATCGCCGATATCGACCGCGTACTGGAGCAACCGCTGCGCCACATCCTCCACCGCGGGCAGCACGATCAGCGCGGCGGCAGACGCGGGCAGGTGCGGCGAGTCGGGCGTGTAGTAGTTCACGCCGAGCCAGTTCAGGACACCGGGGGCGCGTTCGGGGTCGAGCGTCAGGCCATAAGGGGTGAGCCCCGTCTGAGCCCAGTACTTCGCCTCGTGGCCGCGCTCCCATCCGTCGGGGAATCGGTAGGGCGGGCTAGCGGTGAGGAGTTCGGCGGCCTTGTCGGCGGCGGCGAGGTAGTGGCGGTGATGGATCGGGCCACCGCACCGGCACGCGGCGTCGTGGATGGTCTGGGCGAGCTTGTCGCGCAGGGTCGGGTCGAGGGCCATGGGAGGGTTCCTTTCAGTGGGAGGGGTCAGGCGGCGAGGGAGTCGGGAGCGCGGCCAGGTGTAGGCGGGGGGGATGTGGTCACAGCGCCTCCTCGAGATGCACCGACACGCCGGGCTCGTCGCCCCACACCTTGACCGGGTACCACCGGACGATGAGCGCGTCGTCGCGGATGATGCCGGCCTGCGTGAGCGCGTCCCCGAGGGCGCGCTGCAGCTTGTCGAGGTCGGGCGCGCTGGTCTTGTAGGTGGGGGCGTCGTCGCGGAGCAGTCCGGCGAATCGGCCGGTCCGGTAGTGCGACCTGGGCCGGGCGTAGGCGAACGCGGCCCACACTTCCACGCCGACGTTGATGGGGGCCGGGGTGGACCACTGGCGGGCGGACTCGCGGCGCAGGTGCGCGATCGCGGAGTCGCGCCAAGCCGCCAGGTTGCGGTTGGCGTCGTACATGGTGCCGTTGGCGCCTCGGCTCTTGCTCCCCTGCTGCTGCGGGGTGCCGGGGATGGTGCACGTCAGGCCGCTCATGCTGCGGGTGGTCATGCTGCGGTCCCGTCAAGGATGGCGAGCAGGCCGCGGGCGTCCTGTAGCGCGTGGCGTTGGGCATCGCGGTACCCGGTCATGTAGTCGTCGTCGCGGTCGTCCACGTTCACGCCGCGGTGGTCGATCCAGTCCCGGACCCGCTCGACCTTCGCGGCCAGCGCGTCGACCCTTCGCAGGAGCGACACGATGCGCGGGCCGGCGTCGCGCGCCTCATGGTCGGGCAAAGTCGGGAATGCTGTCTCCGGGTATACGTCCGCGAGGATCGTCATGAGACCATGCCAGTCGCGCGGCACCATGTCGGCCACCTCGTCGGCCAGCGCGTCCCGCTCGGCCAGCAGGGCAGGCACCTCGGCCAGCCGGGACTCAATCACCTCCCAGTCGCCGTCGCCATCCGGGGTGGTGATGTCCTCGGAGCGTGTGGCCGCGATGATGAGCAATCCCCAGCGGCCGATGGTCCGGCAGCAGCCGCGCAGGGCAACCTCGGCGGCTGCAAGTCGTGCGGCGGTGCCGATGGGGTTGGTCTCGAAGTCGGTCATCGGTCGCACTTCCCTTCGGGATGGATGCTGGGCGGTCACATAGGGCCACGACGTGTCAGGCATCGGTGGTCCTTTCGCGGGCGTGGCGGCGGGCCGCATCGGCCTGCCGCTGGTCTTCGACGGTGGGTGTGGGGATGTCGGCGGCGAGGTCCTGGAGGAGCCATGCCGCGACGGCGAGGACGCCGAGCGCGACGGCGGTGACGATGTCGGTCATGACGCCCCGCCCGCGCCGGGCATCTCGTCCCACGTGCGCCCGTCGAGCTCGCGGCCGGCGTTGTGCTTCCCGACCTTGTAGACGCTCGGGCCGCCGTCACCCAGGTGTGACCACGAGATTCCCGGCAGGGTGATGTCCTCCGGCGCTTGGTCCTCGGTGACCCACTCGCCCCACTGCTTGAAGTGGAAGGCGACGCCGGCGGCTTGGCACTGGTCACGGAGACTCCGCGCCCAGTCGGGGTGCATGGGTCGGGCGCCGCGGCCGGACTCGCCGCCGACGATCACCCAGTCGGGCCAGCGCCGGTCGGGGCAGGGGCCCGAGCAGAACCCGCCCGCGAAGTCGTGCGTTGGGCAGTGCGAGTGCAGGTGGGTCAGCGTGACCGGACCCAGGAGCGGCTCGCACGAGACGAACCGGACGGCGGCCGGGGTCTCCATTAGGGCGGGGATGCGGAGATCGGCGCGGGACTGATCCTCGACCGACACCCCTAGCCAGACGTTCGGCAGAGGCCATGTGCCGTAGTAGTCCCAGCCGGTTTCAATGCCGGACACGGCCCGCACCTGATCTTCGAAGGCTGGGGATGGCAGCAGCGAGCGCATGCGGCCGTGCCGTTTGGTGAGGACCTGAAAGGTGTGCTGGGGAGCGAGTGCCATCACGGCGAACGCGCGGGCGATGTACTCGTCCGGGACGTCGGAGTGGAACAGGTCCGACATGCTGGTGACGAAGATGCGGCGCGGCTTCGTCCAGCGGAGCGGCTGGTCGAGCTTGTCGGGCCTGAGCGTGACGTCGAAGCCGTTCTCGAAGTAGTGGCTGGGGGTGCCGCGGAACCGCTCAGCGAGCGTGAGGGCGTAGCAGTGGTCGCAGCCGGGGCTCACCTGTGTGCAGCCGGTGACGGGATTCCAGGTGGCGTCGGTCCATTCGATCTTGGTCTTGTCGCCCATCACCACCACCAGCCCGTCAGCGCGCCGACCAGGAGGAGACTGGCGAGTGCGACGAGGAGCCAGGCGACGCACGCCGCACCGACGGCGAGCGCGACACCGAGGCAGCCGTCCCGGTTCACCGGTCGGCCCTCTTCAGCAGCTCGCAGTCCCACACGAAGCCGCCGTCGTCGGTGAGGCGCACGACGTCGCCCGCGATCGCATCGGAGCAGTCCCGGTCAGCATCCGATGGCGTGGACCCCCATCCGACCCCCAGTTCGAACGCCCCCCTCTCGGGGTTGCAGTCCTGCGTCACGAGCAGGAAGTCCCCGCCGGACGCGGACATGGTGCGATAGTCGACGGTGCACGTGAGTACCACAGGCTCCGGCGTCGGCGCGGGGTCGGGTTGGGCTGCGCATCCGGTGAGGGAGAGCGCCAGCATGACGGCAACGGCGGTGCGGGTCCTGACGCACAGCAGGATGCCTTCCACGATGCGGGCCGTCATCGTGCGCTCCGGCGCGAGACGTGGGCGCGGCGCATCTTGTGGATCTGGTCAGGGGCGAGGCCTCCCCACACTTCGCCGGATGTGGCGCGGTCGGTGACGGAGGCGTGCGCGAGGTAGTCGGTCAGGCATTCGGCGGTGACGGGGCAGGACGGCCCGTCGGTGGGGTGGCAGATGGCGAGCTGGTCGGCGGTGGTCAGGTGGCCCCAGTCGCGGCGCCCGCGACACGCGGCGCGCTCGCGCCAGTCGGAGCGGGTCTCAGGGGTCCGGGCGCTCATCGGTCGGCCTCCAGTGCATCGAGGCGGGCGAGGTACTCGGGGCTTCCGTAGTCGGTTCCGCAGAGCTGGCACACCATGCCGACCGTCTGCCGCGTCATGCCGGTCGAGCACATGGGGCAGAGCGCGCCCCGTGCGACCTGCGCGCGGACCTCGTCGAGGAAGGCCGCGGCGTCCAGCAGGGCGAGCACCACCGCGGGGTTCGCGTTCGCGATGAACGCTGCGCGGATGGGCGCTGCCTCGGTGTCGCCGACGATGGCCTGAACTGTCACGCGCTTCTCGCCGATGCCCTCGGACCACACGACACGGAGTAATCCCGCCGCAGGGGCGTCGGGGTTGGCTGAGCACTTGTCCATCCATTCAGCTACGGTTTCTGTTCCGTCACCCACCTCGCCGTGGAGCCAATCACTCCCGCCCGGCAGGTCGTTTGCCAGTTCGGCCAGCCGCCGCAGGTCGGCCAGCTTCTCGGGGGTCAGGTCAGGCATCGGTTGTCCTTTCGTGGGCGTGGCGGCGGGCCGCATCGGCCTGGCGATCAGCCGGTGGATGTGGTCGGTGGTGCTGGTCACGGGTTCCTCCTGGTGCACGGGCATGGTGTGGATTGCTCGCTGGCGGTGCGGATGGACGCCGGGCAGGCGTCGGGGTGCGGGGCGTGGCCGCAGTAGGTGCAGGCGTCGCGTCGGATCGGGCGGGCGTCGAGGGCCATCACAAGCCGCCGAACGACACGCCCGACAGTGCGGCGACGACGAAGATGGCGGCGATGATCACGGTCGCCACGGCGGCGGCCACGAGGGCGGGCAGGTCGGTGCGGGTCACAGCGGTTCTCTGTTCTCGTTGGGGATGAGCGGCCAGTGGTTCTGTCTGGTGAAGGGAGAGCCGTTGCCGAGCGCTTTGGCTTCGGCGGCGTCCTGCTGTGCGAACCACCAGCGGCCTTGTGCGTCGTGGAGTGCGGCGGGCTCGATGAGGGGCAGGGCGTCGTTCATGCCGCCGAGGATGTGCAGCAGGCGCAGCGCGGCGAGCGCGTCGGCTTCGGCATCGTGGGCGGGGAAGGTGATCCCGTGCCGGTCGGCCAGCTTCGTGAGTGACCGGCCGCCCGTCGTCCAGTCGAAGCGCCGGTAGAGGCAGAGGCAGTCCAGCACCACGAGCCCGTCTGGTAGCCCGCGTCCGAGGTGGCGGCGCATCTCGTTCTCGATGATGGAAAGGTCGAACGGTGCGTTATGGATCACCAGCGGAGTCCCCGCCTCGGCCGCGTCGGCGAGTCGCATCCATATCCGCTTGAGCGCGGGCGCGGGAGGCTCCCATCCGGCCACGTCGGCATTGGTGATGCCATGCACGGCGGTGGACTCGGCCGGGATCGGCACGCCGGGGTTGATCCTCCAGGTCACCGGCATCCACTCACCGATGCGCTCGGAGAGTCCGATGCAAAGCGTGATGATTCGGTCAGAGGTGACATCGAGCCCGGTCGTCTCACTATCCAGCGAGAGCAGCGGGGAGCTGAGCCAGTTCATGCCGCAACACCCTTCTTCTCCCAGTACTTCGCCCGCGCCCAGTCGCTCAGGCACGTTCGACAGCGGCGCTTACCCTCGGTGGACACGTGCGTGAACTCGTGGCCGCGCTTGCAGTGGGTTTGGCCGCGGTTCTTCTGCTGGAGTGCGATGGCGGCGGCCACCCCTTGGCCGCGGCGCCAGTTTTCGTGGTGGGTGACTGCCTCTAGGTGTTCCGGGTTGCAGCACGCCCGATTGCGGCAGAGGTGGTCCAGTTCGAGGCCGTCTGGCACCGGGCCGAAGATAGATTCGTAGGACACGCGGTGGGTGAGGCGAGGTGACGCCCACGCCTTGCGGTTGATGCGTCCGTACCCGTCGGCGCCCCGGTACAGCATCCAGTTCCAGCATCCGAATCCGTCCACCTGGATGCGGTCCATGATCTGCGCGAGGATCGTGCTCATGCCGTGGCCTCGCCGTTCTCGTCGTACACGGGAACCATGACGGGAGCCGCCAGAGCCTTGCCACGCGCCACGATGGCGTCGAGGGTGGACGCGGGTGCTCCGGCGTGCTTTGCGGCCGCGTGGAGGGCACGTAGCGCGTCCACGTCGGTCATGGCGTCAGCCTCGGCGTGCCAGTCGCGCGCCACAACTGCGGGTAGCGGCTTCACGGTGAACGGGACGCGCTTGCCACGGGCGCGCGTGAGCGCGATCGTGAGCGGCTGTTCGATGTGGCTCATGTGGCTGATCTCGATGCCGCCGACCTTCTGCCCCCCGAACGTGATGTCGGGGTTCCGGTACAGGGTGAGGCGGCGTCCGGTGTAGGCGTCCGACTTGGCGCCCCACGCGGCGACGATGACGCGCCGCATGGACTTGCTCGGGCGGTAGGCGCGTCCGGGCGTCTCCACGAGGAGGATGTCGACGGGCTGCTCGGCGGCTCCGGGCTTGGCGTCGGCGATGGTCACGGTGACGGGTCCGGCGATGAGGTCGTCGGCATTCCACTGGTCGGATCGGGGGGCGATGCTCTCTGAGAGGTCCATGTCAGAACTCGATTTCTGCGTCACGGTTGACGCGCTCGGTGGTGGGGAGGCCACGCACGGCCTCGCGGTAGCGGAAGACGTAGGCGGCCGCGTTCGACTCGAACTTGGCGACCGCGGCGACGATCGAGGCGTGCCATGACGGGTCCGGGTGGACGCGCTTGACGTAGAGGGGCATCCCGCCGCAGTAGCTGAGGTAGTCGATCCACGCGCGGCCGGACACGAGGAGGCCGCATTGGAGTTGGGCCATGTTCTCGGCGGGGATCTCGTCGGTCAGGATGGTTCGCAGGTGGACTTTCTGGAGGCGGCTCTTGCACTCGATGAGGCCCTCGTCGCCCACCAATCCGTCGGGGCTGTACCCGATGCGGTAACCACCCCAGTCGTCGTCGGCGCGGACCATGAGGCCCACTTCCTCGACGGGCGCGTGGTGTTCGCGGTACAGGTCGCGGGCGATTGGTTCGTCTTCGATGCCGCGCCACATGTCGGCGGACATGAACGTTTCATCCACGTGCCCGGTGATGCGTTCGGCGACGAGCGACAGGGTGAGTCCGCGGGAGGTCTCGTTGTCGGCGACGGCGAGCGAGGGGGTCAGTAGCTTGCCGACGACGGACGCCGTGACCATGCCGCAGCGGGCCGCGTGCCAAGACTCAGACCCTTGGATCAGGTCCGGAAGGATTGTGAGCGTCATGCCAGCACCCCCATGGACGCGAGGAGCAGCCCGAAGGCGGCGACGGCCGCGGCGACGGCGAGGGCGCCCATGATGAGGCCGATGTGGCGGTACGGCGTGCGGTAGGCGCGGCAGTCGCACGTGGACAGGGCGCAGTATGTGCGGTCGTGGTCATGGGTATGTAGCTCGCGACGATGCCCGCAGCGGCAGAGCTCGTTCATGGCTGGGTGATCCTTTCGAGGGCGTGTGCTGTGAGGTGGTCTGAGATGGTGGTGGTGAGCCAGACGGAGGCCGCCAGGACTGCCACGAGTGCGGCAGCGACGACGAGGAAGGCGAGGACGTCCGCCCATGTGACCCCGCGCGGGTCGTACGTGTCAGCGGGCTGGTCGAGCCAGTCCCGGGCGGTCATGCGGGCGACCGCGCGGCGGGGGCGGGTCACAGGTACGCTTCCTCCTCGTCGATCCAGCGGGCGAGTGCGTCGAGGGCGTCGTCGAGGACGCCGGGCACCCAGCGGGCGCCGCGCTCGGTGATGGCCAGACGCTGGCCTTTGCGCTCGCCGGCGACGTACGGGTCGGTCATGGTGCCGACGTAGCGGTCACCGATCTTGACGCGCACCGAGCCAGCGTTGAGCGTTTCGGTGGTCATGGCGACGTGCGGGTTCTGGTCGGCGCAGGGGATGCATATCCACCCGCTGCCGCCGTAGAGCCCGGGGTCTGCGTGGCGGCGGCAGAGGATGCAGCGGTCCCCGGCGGTGGCTTCGTGGAGGGCGAGGTCGAGGAAGCTCATCGGGGTGGCTCCTGCTTCTGGTTGATGTTGGCGGCGATGCGTGCCGCGATCTCGTCGATCTGCCGGTCGTAGACGCAGGGCGGGCACAGCCATTCGGCGGCGCGGGTGGTGGGGTCTTCGGCGCGGACCAGGCTGGCGTCGGGCCGCCCACACCCGTCGCATTCGCGGTATGCCATCACTCGCCCCGCAGCGTGTCGAGTGCGGCGCGGGCGAGGGTCCGGTAGTAGTCGCGGGTGGCCGCGGATTGCGCGTACCAGTCGTGGCTGAGTCCGGCGGCCCGGCACAGGGCGCGGGCGACATCCTCCATGTCCTCCGACTCCGGCGCGGGCTCCGGCGTCCACTCGGGCAGCCACGCGACGATGTAGGTGTCTTTCGGGTCATGAGTCTTCGACCGGATGAAGGTGTCGAGCTGGTAGAAGTCGTCGAACGTCGCGTCGTCGTACATGCGCGCCATGCGGGCGCCTTTGGGCAGCTCATGGGCGCGGCTGGCGGGCCAGAGGAACGGGCGGTCAGGGAACTTGCTGGTGGGCATCAGTTATCCTTCTCTTTGGTTGTGGGCGCCCCTCCGTGGTGGTTGTGGGCGCCCCGCTTTGCGTGGTCAGGCGCCGGCGAAGATGGGCAGTCCGGCGAGCTTGGCGGCGATGATGCCGAGCCAGATGAGTGCAGCGACCGTGAGCGCGAGTGCGAGCCCGGGCCAGTCGTCGCGGCTCATCACGAGCGCACCGCCTGCCGGATGAAAGCGACCAGCACGAGCAGGCTGGCGACGATGATGGCCGCGCCGAGGAAGGTGTCGTACATCATCGGGCGGCCTTGATCGCGGCAACGTGGGCCGTGAGGATCTGCTGGAGCACCGCTTCGTAGGCGTGGGCGGCCTCGGCGATGGCGGCCTCGGTCGCCGTCGCGTCGGAGCCTTGCCACTCGACCGCCAGGGCGGCGCGGGCCGGCTGGGGTGCGGCTCCCTGGGCGGCGACGATCTCGGGCGTCAGGGGACGCTTCGGGGTTTCGTAGCTGGCGATGGCGATGGGCATGGGTGGGTCTCCTCGGTCAGTGCTGGACGGTGAGGCGCGTGGGACAACCGGGGTGATGCGCGCCAGGGCCACACGCGCAGTCGTGGTCGCGGAGCTCCGGGTAGGGGGTGGAGAGCACGTCGCGGGCTATCGCGATAGCGACGAGGACGCACGCGGTGAGGATGACGAGCAGCAGCAGGGGACGCAGGAGCGCGTCGGCGAGGGCGAGGGTAAGCATCTCGGTCATCGGGTCATCTCCTCGGCCAGCCCGGTGACGAGCGCAACCCACGACGCGGGAGGAGTCGGCACCCAGTCGGGGATCAGGTCGTATTCCGGGTAGTACCTGCGGTTCATGCCGTCCTCGGCGAACACGATCGCGCTGATGTCGTCGGCGTCCTCGGTGATGGCACGCTCCCACTGGACGCGGTCGGCGAGTGCTCGGGGGTGGCCCGCGTTGTGGGCGATGAACGGGCGGGGCGGGTCGATGGGGAGGGTCAGCGTGACTCTCAGGTGCTTCTGTGCAGTCATGGTGGGCGGCCTTTCGTTGGGTGGGGAGTTTCGACCCCAGGGCCGGGAAGGGGTCACCGGCCCCGGGGGAGTTCAGGAGGCGGCGGGCATGTCAGCGCCGGTCATCGGGTCACCGCCCCGGCGGCGTCGGGGTCGAATCCGGCGGGCCAGCGGGTCCACAGGTAGTCGGCGCCCCAGAGGTCGGCGCGCCTGAGGTCGGCGTGCCTGAGGTCGGCGTCCCTGAGGTCGGCGCCCCTGAGGTGGGCGCCCCTGAGGTCGGCGTGCCTGAGGTCGGCGTCCCTGAGGTCGGCGCCCCCGAGGTGGGCGCCCCCGAGGTGGGCGCCCCCGAGGTCGGCGCCCCCGAGGTGGGCGCCCCTGAGGTGGGCGCCCCTGAGGTCGGCGTGCCTGAGGTCGGCGTCCCTGAGGTCGGCGCCCCCGAGGTCGGCGCCCCTGAGGTCGGCGTGCGCGCCCGCCTCACGCAGCAGCCGCTCACCATCCACGAGCGCCACCACGGCCACCCGAGGGCATCGCAGCTTACCCTCGGGTGCGTCCTCGCCCAGCACGTCCGCCGCCCGGTAGGCGACCAGCAGCAGCGTGCGGGCGGGGATGCCCCCCCACGCCATGCCGCGCCACGACAGGCCCACACACAGCCCGTCGCCCGGCTGCGACGGGCAGGCGCCGCGGTTGCTATGGACGATGCGCGTAGGGTCGCACTCGGCCACCGAGCCAGGGAAAGGCCACCGGTAGCCGCCGTACGTGCGCAGGTCGGGGTGGGCGCTCTTGATGCCCCACGAGTCGAAGCTCGCGGGCAGGGTCGCCTGCTCACGCTCGACGATGACGGGGATGAGGTCGCGGTAGTCGGTCATCGGACGCTCCTTCGTGTAGGTGGCGTAGGGGTGGACGCCCGTGATCTCGCTCATGCGGCGGACGCCTTCACGCGCTCGACCTCGCGGCGGGGGATCAGGTAGGCGCCGTTCGGGCCGGGCAGTTTGCGCTCGAATCCGAGCCTCCCGGCTTCGATCATGCGCTGGACGGTGCGGGGCGAGCACCCGAGTAGCTGGGCCGCCTCGGTGGTGGTGAGTGTGTCGGGCATGCGACCACCTTGGCACAATGTCGCATGACGCGCAAGACGACACGCGCGGCGACCTACGCGCAGCACTGGCGGGGGCGGTTGGTCGTGTCATACTTGTACTACAAACGGGCGACTGTTGTACGCCCCGCGTCGGATTCTGGGTGTACAACAAGTGCAGCATTTCGCCTAGCCGCAACGAAAATGAAGGGGCGATGAGCGAGCCAAAGATAGCCCTCGGCTACATCAGAGTGAGCACCGATCAGCAGGGCGAACGGGGCTACGGGCTCGACGCGCAGACCGAGAAGATACGCGAGGAGGCGGCCCGCCGCGGCTGGGACCTCCACCACATCTACGTCGACGTGGCCAGCGGGCGAACCACCAAGCGACGGCCGCAGTACGCGCAAGCCGTACGGGTGCTGTCGAGCGGCAAGGCTGACGTGCTGGTGGTCGCCAAGCTCGACAGGCTCTCGCGGTCGTCGCTCGACTTCGCGGGGCTCATGGCTCAGGCGAGCCGCGACGGATGGAGCATCGACGCGCTCGACGTGGGGATCGACACGTCCACGATCAACGGCGAGTTGATCGCTACGCTGCTAATCGCGCTCGCTCAGTGGGAACGGCGCCTGATCGGCGAGCGCACGGAACTGGCGCTCCGTCAGGTGAAGATACGCGGGACCAAGCTCGGCCGTCCTACGGTCGTCACGCCCGAAGCTCTGGCCATCATCCGGGCCATGCGCGGCTCGGGGTCGTCCTACCGTCAGGTAGCGAGGGCACTCAACACTGAGGGTGTCCCGACTGCTCAGGGTGGGCGCGAGTGGTACGCCTCGACCGTCCGCGCAATCGAGCAGCGGACAGCCTGAGACGCAAAGAAACGCCCCGCCTACCTGAGCATGAAGCTCAGGCAGGCGGGGGGTAGTCCAGTGGGGGTCGCGCGAGAGATCCCCCAAGATTCTTTTGTCTAGGTGTAGACAGCACCCTGTCTAGTCCTATACAGTAGAGGCATGACGACGCAGCAGATCACCCGCACCGAGACCACCGACGGCATCCGGTACTCGATGATGATCGACGGCACAGAGGCCAGCTTCCTGCTCATCGACGCCGACACCCGCAAGGTCGAGAACGTCGAGACCCTCACCACCTACGCCCGCCAGGGTCTCGCCACCGCCCTGTGGGTCGCTGCGAGCGCCGAGGCCGAGTGCTTCCACGCGGTCGAGCACCACCGCACCCCCGAGGGTGACGCTTTCGCGCAGGCCGTCGGCGGCGAGACCATCGCCCCCGAGCTCGACGTGATCGACGTCTGCTTCATCTGCTGCGCCGACGACGACACCGACTACTGAGACAGGATCACGACCATGACCTACATGCAGCCCTACGAGCTCGACGCCTGGCTGGGCGACACCGAGCTGACCGACGAGCAGCGCGCGACCTTCGCCCGCATGGTGGAGGCGATCGCCGACCGCTACCCGGGCCGTGACCACGGCCAGCACCCCGACGAGGAGAGCATCACCGAGGCCATGACCGGTGCCCTGCAGGTGTTGCTGGGCGATGACACGCTGGAGGGACTGTCGGCTGTGTGGCAGCGGGCTCGCGTTGCCGAGCGGGAGGCGATGGAGCGCCTGACGGGTGCGATCATCGCCGAGGCTGAGGGTGGGGCGCCTGAGGTGCAGATCGCTGAGCGTGCCGGTGTGGCGCGCATGACGGTGCGGAAGGCGCTGGGGAAGTAGCCCACGACGCGAAAACCGCCCCCGCCTCCACGAGGGAGGCGGGGGGCGGTTCAGCACCTAGGGCAACGTCCGTGCCACCCGTAGGCGGCCATCCGCGCGTGCCAGGCGTCGGCGGTCTCAGTGCACAGCCGCCACCAGCGGACGCCACAGCGGGGGCAGGTGGTCCAATGGGGGTCGAGCGTGCACACGGGTTACCCCCCACTGGACGTGCTGGCCTACGGGCTTGTTAGACCCCGGTCCATGCGGCGTAGAGGTCGGACACCTGCTGCGCGGTGAGTGCGGTCCCGACGATGTACGCGAACTCGTCCAAGGTCCCCTGCGTATAGGCAGCACCGGAGCGCGAGCCGACCGCTAGAGGCTGCGCCACCGAGGCGTTGACGTTGATGTTGGTGGTGTCCGCTTCCAACGCTCCGTCAAGATAGATGCGCTGTGCCCCGTTGGTCACAGTCAGGACGCCAAGGTGGGCGTTGCCGTCCGCCACGCCTGCCGAACTGTCGAGGGCGTAGTAGTTATACGCGTCGTAAACACCGGCACCGAATCGGGATGCTCCATAAGCGGAATCTGACCCGGATCGGATGTGCAGGTGCCATGCCTTGTCTGGAGCGATGCCATTGATACTCCGGGCCGCGAGAAGAGTCTCATTCGCGGTGTACGTGGTCTTGAACGTGACAATGGCCGAGAACGTAGACCCGTCCATCCATGCGGCGTCAGCTAGTCTCACGTCCTGCGAGCCAGTAAACGTGATCGCGGTCCCGTCGTCGCCTGGCACCAGCCCGGCCACTCCGAGAGTAGCGCCAGACCCATTGAGCGCGCCATGCCGCGAGTTGCCGGACGAGTCCGCGATGGTGGTCCCTGACGTTTCGTCCAGCTTCCACCACACAGACGGCGAAAGTGCGGACATCGCAGTGTCCCATGTTGTGGCAGCGGGCGCCGCGTCGGTCGTGTCGGTAACGGCCGTCCCGAGGGTTTCGTTCCCGGCCGCGTCCTTGACCTTGTGGCGGAACGTGTGCGAGGTCTCCGGGGTGAGCCCGGTATACTCGTAGGTGGCCCCGGACTGGTAAGCGGTCCACGTCGCCCCACCGTCCATCGTGAAGGCGTAGGGCGTGGCGTGGAGTGCGGTTTCGTCCGTCGCGCCGGAGACCGTGAGGTCGGCGGTGGTCGAGCCCATGACGACGCCTAGTGTTCCGGCCGTCGGGTCGGTTGTGTCGGTAGATGCGGCCATCGTGTAGGACGGCACAGAGAGCGCGGTCGAGGTGTTGCCCGCCGCGTCCTTCGCCCGAAGCTTCGTCGTGGCGTAGGTCGTACCGGGCGAGCCTGACAGGGTGAAGCTCGCGCCGGAGGGGACGATGTCTGCGTAGGTGGAGCCGTTGTTGTAGGACACCTCGTACCCGGCGACGGCGGTATCGTCGGCGGCCATCGCGGACGCCGTTGCCACCACGGCGGCCTCGGTCGGGGTTCCCATCGTGAACGTCGCCGTCCACGTCGGGTCGGTCGTATCAGGCCCGGTCTCCCCGATGGTGACGTTGCCAGTGCTCGTGATGCCGGAGGAGTCAGTGACGGTGATGGCGGAGCCTCCCGCTACGGTAATGATGTTGTTGGTGATGATGCCGTTAGCTGACCCGTAGTTGACCGTTATCGGCCCCTCGATGACATTCCCGATGATCGTGAACCGCTCATAGTTCTCCACGCGGATCGCTGTCTCTGTTGCTTGAATATGGCACCCCTCGATGCGCACTCCGGTGTGCGGATTCGCGGCAGAGTAGGAATGGGAGCCGATGGCGCGCGTCCAGGCGGGGAGCGCGGCGGACGCCCCGAACCGGCACCCGGATATCATTACGTCTTGGCAGGGTGTGGCGTCGTAGGCGACCGTCCAGTGGGGGAACCCAGCCGGGTTGGAGTAGTCGAGCTGGATCGCTTCGGTAGGCGTGGTGGTGCAGCCGTCGAACCGACAGCCGACAACGCGGAGGTTGCGGCAGGCGGTCGCCTCGATGGCGTGGTTGTATTTCATGTCGAGTACGGTCACGTCTCGCACTGTGATGCGATCGCCGTGCGCGAATGCGAAGGGCATCATCGAGTGAGTGGCGGCCACTTCTGCGCCTCGGAGGTAGAAGGTGCCGCCTTCGATGGTGATGTTGCCGGGGCCGCTGTATGCCCCGGCAACGGAGGCGCTTCGGTTGCCGAAGATATACCACTCTGCAGAGGTGCTGTCTCCTGCCGCGATGAAGGTGGCCCCGTAGGCGAAGAGCGTGGTCCCGGCGTGGATGGTGAGCCCTCCGCAACGGTAGGACCCCTCCGGCACGAGCAGGGTGGCCCCTGCTGCTGCGTCGAGGGCGTCCTGCAGTGCGGCGGAGTCGTCAGTGGTGCCGTCGCCCGCGGTACCGAACGAGGATGCGTCGTAGACGCTACCCCCGCCACCAGCGGGCAGCGTGATGGTCCCCGCCCCGTCGTTGTAGCTGCCACCCGCTGCGGTGACCATGGCGCCCACGACATCCTGCACGGCCTCGGGGGCAACCATCAGGAGTGAGTCGGTGCCGAGTGTGGCGAGGTTCCCAGCGTCGGCCGACACTGCGGTGGGGCCAGCGGGCCCGGTCGCGCCATCCGCTCCGTCCGCGCCCGCGGGACCCGTGGCGCCGGGGTCGCCCTGCGGCCCTGCGGGTCCGGTGGCGCCCGTCTCGCCCGGGACGCCCTGGGGGCCCTGCGGTCCGGTCTCGCCAGCGGGACCGGCCGGGCCAGTCGCGCCGGTTGCGCCCGTCTCACCTGCGGGACCCGCCGGACCCTGCGGACCCACCGGGCCGACGGGCGGGGTCGCCGGACCCCACACGCCGCCAGACCGGAGCAGCACGTCACCATCGGCCTGCCCGGTCGCGTCCACGTCCGTCAGGTCCGTCAGGGCGACCGCGCCGGGAGGGGTGGCGGTCAGATACGCCTCGACGGCGGCCTCGATCGCCTCAGGGCTCACGCCTCCGATGGGGACCAGGGACGCCCACGCGGTGATGCCGTCGCCGACGCGCAGCTCTCCGGAGGTCAGGTCCACGCCGACCTCGCCGGCCGCGAGGACCGGGTTGGTGGCAGTCCACTGGGCGGCGGTGTCGCGGCGCAGGCGGATACGGGTAGCCATTAGGCTTCTCCTCCATCGATGTCGGCGGGGTAGGTCGTGGCGGCGGCTCCACCGTCGATGTCTGCGGCGAGGCTGGTCGGGTCGACGTCTGCGAGGTCGGCATAGTCGACGTCCGAGCTGGGCATCCACACGTGCCGGACGCGCCCGCGGGGGATCCACTCCCGGATCCGTAGGTAGCAGGGCGCGAGGGGGACAGCCACGGCAGCCACTCCGTCGGTGAGCGGGTAGGTGCGCGTCTCCTCGGTGACGATCCGCGACGGCCCGGGCTTGACGACGCGCTGGAGGGGTGTGACCTCGACTGCGCCGACGGCGGGGTCGTCCTCGACGGACCCGTGCAGGCGGATGGTGAGCAGGGACACGACAGGTCCTCCTAGCGGATGTAGTGCAGGGTGAGCATGACCAGGTCGGGGCGGCGTGGCGCCTCAGGCATCGGCGTCCGCGGCACGCTCGGGCGCGTACGGCGCGGGGGCCAGCGGGGTCCCGGCGAGCCATCCGGCCACCAGCGGGCGGGTCATGACCCACGCCGCCAGCGCGGTCCCGGCGACCCACACGGCCGACACCACGAGGTCGACCAGCGCCGTCTCGAAGCCGGCGTCGCTGACCGTGATGCCCTTGCGGGCGAGCCACGATAGGAGCATGCCGATGATGGCCTGGACGACGGTGCGCAGCACGGCGCGGAGCGGGTAGGCGAGCTGGGTGGGCAGATCGGTCACGGTCGAGCCTTTCAGTAGCGGGTCCCGCAACGGCATAGTGCCGGCAGGCGATGGGTGAGAGTGCTGCCGCCGGCGTCCGGCGCGAAGGCCAACACGACGACAATGGTGATGATGACGGACAGGAGGACGAGCGGCAGCCACCACGGCAGGCGGGTGGGCTTGTGGTCGGTGGGGATGCGGAGGGCGGGCATCTGGCTGGTGTCGCCGACGTACCAGTCGCCGTCCGCCTCTTGATGGGCTGCTAGGGGGTCGTCCCAGCCCTCGGCGCCCATGTCACCGGCTCGGCGTTGGGGTTGGCGGGGACGGCGCCGGGGTGGGCCGGGTGATGGTCAGCCCGTCGCCCGGCTTGACGACCGTGGAGATACCGACCACACCCTCGGCGGTTCGGACGCGGACCACGCGGGCGCCGTTGGAGGTCGTGTCGATCCGCTCGACGGTCATGTCGGGCGACGGGTGGACGGTCACCGCCGCGGGGATCGGCTTGGGCAGCCGCGCGGCGTCGGATTTGCGGTGCAGATCCTCGAGGCGGATCAGCATGACCACGAAGGCGGCCAGTATGGCCAGCACGATCGCGTAGTACACCCACATGGGGATCTTGCTCACGACCGCCTCGAGGCGGTCGAACGCGGCCTTCACCGCTCCCCCTCCTCGTACAGTGCGCGGCGGGTCGGCTAGCGCGCGAGCGGGCCGTCGCCCGGTCACAGCGCCGACCCCAGCCCGTTCAGGTACCGCTGCAGGGCGGCAGTCGTCTGCGGCCCCCACACCCCATCCGTGCGGGCGCCGACGAGCCGCTGCAGGGCACGGACCGTCACCGGGCCCGCCACCCCGTCGGCCCGGACACCGAGCCTGCGCTGCAGGGCGCGGACCGTCACCGGCCCGAGCTTGCCGTCGGCCCGGACGCCGAGCCACCGCTGCATCGCCGTGACGGTCCGCGGGCCCCGCTCCCCGTCGACGACCAGCGACGTCCGCGGCGCCGACGCCAGCGGCACCGCAGGCGGCACCTCACCGGAGACGGGCGGCCGCAGGATGTGCGACCAGCCGCGGCTGCGCATGTACGGGGCCC
The DNA here is from genome assembly GCA_964491885.1 of uncultured Vicinamibacterales bacterium. GTDB lineage: Bacteria > Acidobacteriota > Vicinamibacteria > Vicinamibacterales > JAKQTR01 > JAKQTR01. The sequence continues at coordinate 22,559 of CAZBIP010000005.1, read as the reverse complement.
GCCAGCGGACCTCCTGGCCCGACTGGTCCCCCGCATCACCGCCCGACTTGCGGCCGTCCTCGTCGCCCTCCGCCGACAGCCAGCGGCCGTCATCGCCGACGAGGACGATGTGCCCGGGCCCGAGGAGCCCGTCGCCGGCCCTCAGCGCCCCGTACAGGCGCGCGGAGTCCCAGCCGGACACGCCGACCACCTCGAAGCCTGCGCGGGCCGCCAGGGCGCCGGCGTTGCCCGTGTAGCAGGTGCCGGAGATGTCGACACCCCACCCGGCGAGCCAATAGAGGCCCATCGTGAGGGAGGAGCAATCCGCCTCCCGGCCGGGGATGACACGGCGTCCGGGGACGTCCAGCCAGGACCAGCGCTGCGACTGGTCGTAGCCGACGCGCGTGGACTCCGCCTGGCGGGCGAGGTTGAGCAGATGGTCGATCGTGGGCATGGCGCAGTGGCCTCCTCAGTAGTCGTCCGAGTCGCCCGGGTAGACGGCGTCCGGGTCGTAATTGGGATGGTTGTGGCGGAGCGCCCGCGTGTAGTCACGGCGCAGCTCGCCCACCTCAGCCATCGTGTCCGCGACCAACTCGCGGAGGTCGCCGATCGCAGCCATCAGCCTGTCATGGGCGGACGTCCCATGATTCGGCTGCACATGGTGACGAACCTCGGCGATCGCCGCCTCGTGCTCGCCGAGCGCGCTGGTCAGCCCCTCGATGCGCTGGTCGTACATGTCCAGGCGCTCCATCACGCCCGATTCGGCGTCATGTCCCGGACGGGCCGGCTTGCCCCGCCAGTCGTCCAGGAAGTCGCGGATGCCGTATACGATCGGCCGAATCCACTCACTCCACACCTTGCGGAGCATCGTCACCCCCCACACGACCGCCGACACCACCGTGAGCACCCCAAGCGCCTCCAGCGGGAGGAGCTGGAGGACATAGTCAGGTGGCACGGGTCCGGCCCATGCGAGCCTCACGCGCAGCGATCCGACGCAGATCGACCAGCCGCGTGGCCGTCGCCGGAGTGTGACCGGCTGCCCACGCCTCATAGTCGGCACGCTCCGCGGGCGTCGCGTCCCGGCCCTCCACGATCGACCCGTCCGCCGCATGCAGCTCCACCCGCACCGACGAGCGGACCAGGACCAGCCCGTCGGCCGTCAACTCCCGGCGGATCATGTGATGTGCCCCTGACTGGCCAGCGCAGTGCGCATGGCCTCCACCGTGTCGATCAGCGCGTTGAGCTTCGTGACCACGCCGTTCAGCGTCGCCTTGACCGACAGGATCGCGTCCTCGTTGGTCTCCGTGTCATCGCGCAGTTCGTTGATGTCGCCCGCCAAGAAGCGCGTCACCTCGGCCACGTCCCGCGCGTACGCGAACGCATCGCCCGAACTCGCGTCGTAGCAGCCCGACGAGACGGTGCCGTTGGTGTACGTCGACGCGCTGTTGCTGCTCGCGTCAGCGGGGGGGGCTGCGACGGCTGGGGCGGGGAGGGCGGACAGGACGCTGTCGACGGTATACGTGTCGCCCACCACGGACAGGCGGACCTCCTGACCGACCGCCAGCGCCGCCCGGAAGCTGCCCGGGATGATCGCCGGACGCCGGCCCGCGGGAACCTCCACCTGGACGCGGCGGGAGGCGGGAACCGACACGGTGACGCCATTGACGTACCGGGTCGGGCCCTTGCCCTCAGCCGCGCGGATCGTGCGCCCGAGGCGCTCCATCTCTCGACTCACCGCACAGTCCTCCGCATCATGCCGACCCGCATCGGCGAGGGAGTCTCACCGTTCCCGGGCAAGTTGACCGACCATGACGACACCCGGTAGACGGACGCCACACCCAACTGGGCGCGGCCCAGCAGGACCGGATGCTCGTACACGAGATCGGGCCGTTGCGGGACCGTCACCTCCACGTCCTCCGTGGGATGCAGCCCCTTGCCCAGGTGCATGAGCGCCAGCGACCGGAGCGCCGCCTCCGTGGTGGCCTTGTCCGTGTCGATGCTCGGGAGCGGACGCTTGCCCATCGGCCCGTTCACGTAGGTGGGCGAGCTGGGGTCGTCGTCCTGCACCGTGACGTACAGCCCCACCGCGTCCGCGTGCGTCGACACGGCCGTGATGATGTTGCCCATGTGCTCGATGCCGTGCTCCCACGACAGCTCGGACACCGGGCAATCCGGGCCCTCCTGCCAGTCGAGCATGGGGGCGGTCGGCTCCGGACGCGGCCCGCACTCCACGACGCCTTCCCGGTCGGAGCGCACCGTGCCATCCGAGTAACCGACCCCGGCCAGCTCTAGGACGTCCCCAAGGGGGTCCTTCTCGCCGAGGACCGTATCCGCCGGCACCAGCACCGACGTGGGCGCGATCCGCACCGGCAGGCCAGGGGCGCACCGCTCGAAGATCGCCCTGAGCGCCACGTCGATGGTCGCGCCCGAGATGTTCAGGGGCGCACCGTAGCCACCACGTAGCAGCGACAGGACGTCGCGGCCCCGGACTGTGCCCGAGATGGAGCCGTCGTCGGTGGCTGCCGTGTTGCCGACCGCGACCGTGCACACCGGCATTTCCAGCCATGTGCCAGCCGCCCACACCCGCCACCACAGCCGCACGAACATGCTCCGCGCACCCCACAACGGGTGGGCGCTCGTGGTGGGCACCATCCACGGATCTGCAAACGCCATGCTCGCGGACCACTGCTCGGGCTGCTCACCCCGAAACTCGACCGAGGCCGCGGACAGGGGCAGGTCCCACGAGGTGACCCCGGCGACCGTGATGGGTTGCGGGACCCCGTTGGCGTCCACCAGTTCGGCGCGCGACTCGATGGTACGGCCCTTCGCGGCGACCGCCTGCAGCCATTGCGCCGAGACCGTGAGTTCCCGCCAGGTGCCGAACGTCTCGGCCGACCGCGAGACGGCCAGCGATGTCGAGACGGGGGCGGACGACTGCCGCGAGACCGCAAGCGACGTGGAGACCGTCCACTGCGCCGCCGACCGCGAGACCGCGAGCGTGGTGGAGACCGGGCCGGCAGCCGACCGGGAGACCTCCAAGGTGGTCGAGACCGGCATCGCCGATTCGATGGCCTCCATCGACACGCACATGTAGGCGTAGGAACCGCCGTCAGTGCCGGGCCAGGACGAGACCGCCGTGGCCGTGTCGGCGATGCGCGAGTAGCCGTCCGCCCAGCGCGACGTGCAACCCGCCGGGGTCGCCATCTGCCCGGAGCCACTCGAGATGCCCAGCGTGATGACCGGGCGCGTCCCGCCCAGGGGCAGGGCCGGATAGTCGGCCGCACTCGACCCTGAGTAGGCGGACGCCGCCGACGCCAGCGACGACAGGCCGCGGTAGGCGAGCATGGCCATCGCGTTCGCGTTCGTCCAAGTGCCCGTGGAGTCGTTGGTGGCGGTGGCGACCTTATAGCCGACCCGGCGGGCGTCCGTGTTGGTGCCCGTGTGGACCGACATCCACCCGGCGGGCAGGCTCGGCGGGGTGGTGGAGCCCCACCGGATGGCCACGACGATCAGCAGGTCACCGACGGCGTGCGTGGGGGTCGTGGTGCTGGCGCCCTCGTAGTAGGCGGCGTTGACGTACTCGTACGCCATCGGTCAGCCCAACGTGGCGAAGGTCGCCTTCAGTGTGATGGTCTCCGACACGGCGGCGCTGTTGGTTTGACTGCACCTGATCCACACCGCGCGGCAGTAGCCGGGCGCGAGGTCCCCCACAGTCAGGCCGGAGCCCTCCGTGGTGGGCGCGCTGAACGACAGGCCCGTCACGCCGTCACCCGGCACGGTGTCCGTGGCGGCCTCCTGCGCCTGCGCGGCACTCGCACCGATCAGAGACGCGGCGATCGAATCCACAGCGACCGCCCACGCCATGCCGCCAGCCGGGTCGCCGCCGTCGAGGTACAGCTTGCCGCCGGTCGCCGTCAGGGTCGCGTGCGTGTTCTTGACGAACACGCCCCGGTAGTCGACTTCGCTCGCCGCGTTGCGCTCTTTCGTCACCGTGTCGAACAGGGCGTTGAGGGTCGTGGGCGCGGCCGTGGTCGAGATGTACTTCCCGAGGCTCAGGTTCGCGTCATCCTGCGCCGTGGAGTTGCCCGCGCTGCCCGTCTTGACGGACAGCATCCACGGCAGGTCGGCGGTCACAATCGGCATGGCTCAGGCTCCTTGGGTGGTCCAGTCGAATCGGATTGTGCGTCCGGCCGTGTTTGTACGAGCCACCCGGTCGGGATCAACCTTGGTGACTGCGGCCAGCGTCGGCGCGACCTCATCGAGGCCGCCGTCGGTCATGCGGCGCTCGGGGCTGGACCGCAGCAGCAGCCGCGGGCGGGCCGTACTCGTCAGCCAGCCCATGAGGGTGTCGGACGCGGTAGGCGTCTCGGTGCACGCCAGCCACCACGAGCGATGCCCAGCGACCGGCGTCCGGTCTACGCGCTGGTAGGTGGCGCCCAGGCCACCCGACTCGCTAACGCCTTGGATCGGCACTGGGACGCCCGCGTCAATGAGCAGTACAGACACCCACTCGCGCCCGTCCTCGCTGAGGATGTACGCACCGCGGTCCGTGCTGGTCATCTCCGAGGACGTGACCCACGCGGACGCCAGCCGCACCCCGTCAACCACGGCATAGGACCGCACCCGGTAGGTGCGTCCTGCCATGTACGGGGCTTGCGGGACGCGGATGGTCTCCGTGGCCGCGGGGCCCTCCGTCGTGGTCAGAGCGGTCCACGTGGCGGCGATGAGCCACTGCCACTCAAGCGCGACCGCGAGCGCAGAGACGCCGAACACGGTGACCGACGGCGGGGTGCCATTGGTCGCAACCACACCGGACGGGGCGTCCGGAGCCGTCCACGAGACCGTCTGCGCAGTCGAGGCCGTCCACGCCGACCGGAGCGCCGAGTCCGTGACCCGCACCCACGCGACGTAGGAGCCGCCGTTGGTGGGCTCCGTCGACGCCGGCGCCTGCCATGACGTGTCTGTACCCGCCTGCAATCCCGACTGCCACAAGGCGACCGGGGCGTCCGGGCCAGCACCGGCCGGCGAGATGCGCACCTCGAAAGACGTCTGCGAGCCCACGCCGGGGGTTGTCACCCACGACACGGCGGGCGACAGGTCCCCGGCCGCCGTAGTGAGCGTGACCGCCACCGTGGGCACCGTACGCGCCACGAGGGTCAGCGACGCCGACACGGGCGACCATCCGCCGTCGTCGTGCGTGTAGGCGGCCAGTTCGTAGGTGGTGTTCGCAGTCAACTGCCCGGCCGCGATCTGCACCGTGCCCGACGACTGCGACAGCTCTTGCGACGTGTCGCCGGCTGCGATCGTGCCGTCCGCCTTGATGCTGCCCCACGTCCCGGCAGCCACCCGGATGATGACCTTGATCTTGTCCTGAGGGGCGTTCGCGGCACTCTGGTGCGCCACCGTGACGCTCGTGGCTGCTGCACGATCCACCGCGCTACCGGACGCCGGCGCCACCCACACAGGCGCCAGCGGGGCCGCCAACGGAAGGATCTCGATGCTGACCATGTTCGTGCGGTCGTGGACGCCGCCGGGGCTGTAGTAGTCGGTGCTTGTGACCGCGCGCGCGTAGACAGCGTGCCGGTAGCCGTCGCTGGGGTCGATGACCGTCGAGCCGCGCTGGTAGGTCGCGTCCGCCAGCGCCGACGACGACCACGGCGTCTTCCATGCCACCCACATCCCGACACCATTGGCCTGGATCCGGCACCACTCAGACTCACGGACCCGTCCCACTCCCCCGGCCGCCGAGAACGTGGCGAGGGCTGACACGGGGCCGTTCACCGGCAGAGCGCTGGCGATGTCCGCGCTCGATAGCCGCTTCGAGTAGGCCGACGTCTCGCCAGTGATCGAAGCCCACCCTGCCGGACGCGGACCATCGACGTCCCACAGGATCGCCAAGTCCCCGGCCGCCGTCCCAGCCGGCCATGCCATGGTCGTCGCAGACACGGCGGGGCCCGTTACGCCACGGATTGCAGCCACTAGACAGCCCCCTCGTACGCCAGCATGATCCGGCCCGCTACCGCGTCGCCGATGGTGTCCACAGCGCCCGTGAGCCGCAGTTCGGAGCCCGACAGGCCCTCGCGGATACCGGCCCGCACCGCGGCCTGCAGCGCCGCCTTGTCGAACTGCAGGCCGGCCCCACCGGGTGCCGGTCCCGGCCCGACACGCCCACCGTCGGCGAATCCGATGATGGCCTTGCGCTGGCGCACGGCTTCCATGGCGTCGATCCCGTAGAAGTCGACCGCCGCGACGGGCTGCATGAACTCGCCCGCCGTGGCGTTGATCAGAATGTTGTCGGCCCGCGGGTGCGGCGACCATCCGCGGATCGTGCCTCCCGTGTCGTAGCCGGGGATCGGGCCACCATCGGCCCACCCGCCTCCGCCAGCCGTGCCGCTGATCGTCTTGATCGTGATCGTTGCCGTCCGTGGGCGCGCGGCGTAGTCGATGTCCGCGTTCGCGCTCGCCGTGTTCGCGGACACGTTGATGGCACCAGACTGGCCGTTGGCGTAGGAGGCCGCATCGTTGGCCGACGCCTTCGCCGGGGCGTTGTTCCCGCCGATCGTGATGTCGCCCTTGCCGGCGTTCACCAAGCCGATGATCGTGTCGAGCGCATCCTCGGCCGGGACCGCTTGGCCGTTGATCGTGACCGTGCCCGAGGATGCATCCACGTTGGCGATCACGGTCGCCGCGATCTCCTCGGCGGGCATGGGGTTGCCGTTGATCGTGACCGTCGCCTCGGTCTGGTCGATCGCGGCCACCAGTCCGAGCACGTCCGCCTTGATGGCGGCGACGGTCTCGGCCGACGCCCCGCCAGCGCCCCACAGCGAGTAGGTCAGATCCTCGAAGCCGGCGGCAGCAGTGTGCGCGCCATCGGCGAGGGTCCGCACCTTGGCCGCGGCATCCCCCTGCCCGATCAGCTCGAGGAAGCCAGCGGCGGCGTCCATGATGCCGGCGAACCCCTCAATGAGGACGGCGGCCACCGGGGCCATGAGCATGCCGAGGCCCTTCAAGGCGTCACCCGCCAGCGACAGCCCGGCCGCGAATCCTTCGATGACCTCGGGGTTCTTCTCCAGCCATGCCGTGAAGCCCTCGCCTGCCGAGATGAGCTGCTCGAAGCCCTCGTTCGCGACCTTCTGGATCGGACCCATCAGCCCACCGAAGGACGCCTTCAGCTCCTCGACGCGGGCCGCGTTGATCTTCGACTTATTCGCCATGCCGTCTGCTGTGTTCGCAAAGTCGCCCATCGCCACGGCGGCGCCCTTGGTGACCAGCGACATGGTGGCCGCTGCCTTCTCCTGCGCGGTGAGCTGCTTGGCCGACTTCTTGCCGGTCATCGCCATGGCCTCTTGCTCGACCGCGGCGGCGTTGATCGTCGGCACCAGCCGCTGCAGCGAGTCGTATTCGCCGCGGAAGGCCGCCGAGATCATGTCGGCGACCTGGGCAGTGGGCAGGTTGTTGAAGCTGCCCATGTCGGTGGCCATCTGCATGACCTGCTGCGACATGTTGGCGGCGGCATCGCCCGTGAAGCCGAGCTGGGTGAACATGTTGCCGAACCCGGATGCGGACTCCAAGGCGGCCTGCTTCGAGAGACCCATGCTCTTAGCCGCGCCGGAGGCCCACTGATCCATGGCGGTGTAGTTCTCGCCGAAGATCACCTTCGACTTGTTGACCGTCTCGTTGAGGTCGGACGCGGCACCCGTAACATCCTTGAACCCGCCAGCGATGGCACCGAAGGACGCCGTCGCAGCCAAGCCGACCAGGCCAGCCTTGAGGCCGCCGATGGCCATGGTGCCGAGCCCGCCGGACTTACCGCCGATAGCCTTGTTGAAGCCCGTGGAGAACTGGGTTCCACCGGCTGTCCCGGCGGTCGCCATCTGGCTCTTCAGGCCGCTCTTGAACGCGCCCTCTTGGAACTTCGGGTAGATCGAGACGTGAGCGGAGGCGATCTCGGCCACAGCGTCACCCCCATCCGGCCATGGCGATTGCTCGCGCCCGGCTCATGTCTTCGTCGGAAACCACTTCGGCGGGTTGGTTGAGCCAAGGCCATTTGATCTCGGCGTGAGTGACCGCGGCCGTCACCTCGACGAGGGCACGGAGCAGCCACCGCGAGTCGAGAGGATGAGCCCAGCCGGCCAGTTCGGCGCCGAGCCGGGTGGACGTGTCGGCGATCAGGGCGCGCACGCAAGCGTCGAGTTCCCGCCACGTGATCCGCCCGGCGACCGCATCGCTAGCCGAGATCCCGAAACGCTCCCGTAGGTCGGCGATCGCCTGCGGGTGCGCATCGAGGAGGTCGACTAGCGCGAGGATTCCCCCGCGGCCATCCCGAGCAGGGCGTTCACCTCGAAGAAGTACCGGGCGATGACAGCTTCGCGGTCGATCATGTCGAGGGCGAGCCAGGCCGTGCGGGCCGTCTCGTCGGTCAGCTCGTCCACAATGAGGGCGAGCTGTGCCGCCGCATTGCCCTCGGCGACAGCGCGGCGCATGAAGTCGGGGTGGAGCCGCAGCGGGAGCCGCAAGGGCGCCCCGTTGCCCTCGAAGCCGCGCGGACGGACGAACAGCCGTTCGCCGATGCGCCGCATCTCCGGCGGCGGCAGGACAGCCGCGTCTTCGTCGGTGGCGCCCCAGTAGGCGAGGTCGTCGGACATCACTCACCCGCCCTCTCGGGCTGCTGGCTCTCCAGCACGTCGGCCAGTTTCCGCAACTGCATGATGAGCACCGTCATGTCGAGTACGGGCGAGATCGTCACGACGGCCTTTCCGATTGAAGCCATGATTCCTCCTCGGCGGGATTGCGGGATGAGCCGGCCCGGGACGCCTCCCGCAAAGCGCCCGGGCCGGGGTAGAAGGGATCAGGCCGCCGTGTAGGCGTACGCGTTCGACGCGCCGCCACCGCTCGTGGTCGTGATGATCACCTCGGCCGCACCGGACACTGCCGCCGGGATGGTGGCGATGACGTTCTGCGAGTCGATCCAGACCTTCGCCACAACAGCCTGGCCGTCGATGGTGAAGGCCGAGATGTCCGAGCCCGACGTGCCCAGGTAGGTGCCACGCACCAGCACGTCCGAACCCACGGCCGCACCCGACGGGAGCACGCTGGAGATGTACGGGTTCGGGGCGGCGTCGAGCGGCACGATAACCTCGCGGTAGTGCTTGTTGCCGAGGTTCGGGTCGCGGCGCACGGTGAACGTGGCCTCGTTCGCGTTGGCCTGCCCGCGGGTGCTCCGGTCGCTGGCGATCGTGTCCAGCCAGGCGTTGCCGCCGACGCGCCACCGGATGTTGCCGAGCTTGTCGACCTCCTTGGTCATGACCGTCCACCGAACGTCCACGTCGATGTCGACGTCGAGGCCGCCGTAGGCGTCCGCCGTCGCGTTGCGCAGCAGCAGTCGCACGTTCGCGGAGGTCTCCGCCAGCTTGACGGCCAGCGACGCCGTGCCGTTGCCGGCGTTCGACTGGTAGCCGTCCTGGAAGAACTCCACCTTCTCGGCGCGGTTGTCGGACCAGCCGAAACCACCGTCAACCGTGATGAGGCCGGCGGGCTTCCACGGGCTCGCCGGGGTGTAGCCGTAGGCGGACAGGGCCTGCGTGGTCGGGAGTGCGGTCCCGTAGGGTTCGAAGAAGAATGCCCCGGTGACGGGGATGAAGACGTTGAGGAGGTCGTTTCCTGCGGCGTCGGCAGCCATGGCAGGGGGTCCTTTCAGAGTGTGATGGGTGTTCCGACGACCGTCAGGCCGGCAGTCAGGTAGTAGGCGGGGCGGCGGCCACCCGAGTCGATGGCGTAGGGGCCGCGGACGTCCTCGGTGCGTACCACCGGGGTCGCCGGGTCTTCAGGGGCGGCGCGGAGCAGGACGGCGACACGCTCAGCGCAACGGCCCGTCTGGTAGTGCTCCCCCTCTGGCCCGAGCACGGTCACGCCCACGCGCCGGGAGGCGGTGAACTGTGCGTCGGGGCCGCTGTCATCGCGCACCACCACGTCGTAGCCGGTCACGGCCGCGGCGGTGTCCGGCCATCGGCGGTCAGCGCGGGCGGCCCAGTCGGCGAGCCCAGCGCGGAGGTAGGCGGCCAACCAGAACTCGAGGTCGGCGTACTCCAACACCGTCGTCATGCCGACCCCAAGGCTCGCGCGAGGACGCCGTGCTTGGCCTCGATCGCCATGGCGTGCGGGTGTCCGTTCACGACCCGCGCGTGCGCCCAGTCAGGGAGTCCGCGCGTGTCCGTCTTGACGTGGATCGCGTCGAGTTCCGGATGATGTTCGGCGAGGGCGCCGCTGGCGGCGGCGGCGACCCGCTCGGCGGCAGGGATGCACACCACGGCGTTCACCTGGTTGCCGATCGCCACGAACGTCCCCATGCGCCACTTGATCTTCACGTCAGCCATCAACCCTCCTCAGTGGGAACGTCGAGCCGGGCGTCCAGCCCGTGAACGGGGAGCGCCACTGGGCGCCGTGCCCGTCCACGTCCCACGTGCCTGTGACGCTGACGATCCGGTCTGCCGTGAGCACGTCCGCGCCGTACGGGGCGTACAGCGTGGGGGTAGTCGTGGTGGCCTCACGGTTGACCGTGGGCGCCTCAGACGACTGCCCCGGGTTAACGGCACAGTCGGCGATCGGGAGGGCTACAGCGGCCGTCCAGTCGCGTCGCGTGGCCTGTCCTGAGTACGGGTCCGCCACTAGCGGCGCCCGCAGTCGGGTCACCGTCTCGCCGTAGGGGAACATGTCAGCCTGCCGGAGAGCCGAGGGGGATGGTCCGCGGCACTCGCGGCCAGTAGCGCGCCAGGACTTCCTTCTCGCCAGCCGTTAGCCCGGAGGCTGCCTTGTGTGAGTCAAAGCCGTAGGTGTGCTGCCACGGCCCGGTGCCCTCCTGCTGCGTGCCCGCGACAAGCTGGGCGGGGATCGATCCGAGCCGATTGGCTGTGCTGCACACCAGTTCGACCAGTTCGTCGGGCAGGGTGTCCATGCCGTGCGTGTAGGTGACCGTCAGCCGCCCGCGCGCGTTGGTGACGATCCGGGAGCCCTCCAGCGTGTAGGCGACGGCCGCGCCATCGGCGTCCACGACGGACGCCACCGACCGAACCGGACGCTCGGGCAGCACCCGCGACGACTCGGGCAGGACGACCGTCGACACGCCGTAGGTGATCTGCTGCCGGACGTGCCCGCGGATACGCGCGGACGCCCGCAGCAGCGAGGCGTCCGTGACCGTCAGGCCATACTCGGCGGCGTCCACAGTGGACGCCAGCGGTGGCAAGTTCGCCACGACACCTCCTGGGGTTTGGGGTGGTGCCCGAGCCGCGCGGGGTAGCAGGCCGCGCGGCTCAGGCCGTAGGTCAGGACGGCAGGCCGACCGTGCCGACGTTCGCCAGGACCGTGCCGTTGCCGGCAGAGTCGATCCAGACGACAAGGCATTCCTTGGGAGCGTCCAAGGTGATGACCTTCTTGGTGCCGTCCCAGGTGCCCGTGGTGGCCGTGATCTTGTGGATCGCGGTTCCTGACGCGCTCGTGTTCTTGATGACCATGAGGCCCTTGTGGTCACCAAGGGACGCGATGGTCTTCTCGATGGCCACGGTGGCGTGGTTCAGCTCGATCACGTTCACGCCAGCCGGGATGGCAGCCGGTGCGGTGACGGTGTACTCCACAGACGCACCAATGTCGGTGAGCCCGTGCGCGTGGACGAGCTGCGCGTAGTCGCCGTCAAGCGTGGCCTGTGCAGGCGTCCCCGCCTTCACCGCATCACTGACGAGGCTGTCGTAGAGGGTCGCCATGGGTCAGACCGCCAGACCGCGGTACACGCCGTGAGCGAGCGGGTTGCCGTACTTGAGCCCGATCTCGCCGTAGAGCTGCGACTTCTCCGAGGCGCCGACCGTGGCGATCTTCTCCTCGAACAGGACGCCCTTGCCGGGGATCGGCAGGAACATCGGCTGAATCTGCTCCAGCGACACGACAGCGAGCGCGTCCGGGGGCAGCGCGCGGTCGATAACGATGTTCAGGTTGCCGAAGTTCGTAACGACAGTGTTCATCGCCACGCCGCCAACGTTGCGCGACCCGCCGAACAGGTCGGTCTTGCCGTACTCGTTGGCGTAGGCGGCAGACAGTGCCCGACGCTGACGGGACGAGCAGAACAGGGTCGCGGTGCCCTGCCCCGAGATGCCGCCGGCATCGTAGACCTGCTGCATGAGCGCCTCAAGCCCGGCCACGGTCAGCGTGACGGCCGCCGGGATGTACTTGACGGTCGCCGTGCCGATCGTGATGGCCGTGCCGCCGAGGGTCGCCGACACCTTGAAGGCGTTGGTCGACTTGCTGACCACGTAGTAGACGCGATCGGTGCGGATGGCCGTCGCCACGCCGACGCTGGTGAAGACGATCTTGTCGCCGTCCGCGCGGGCCGTGGAGGACTCCGTGATGGTGTCCGTTGCCGCGGACAGCGCCGCGGACTCGGCGGTGGCGATCCGGTTCGTGGTCACGACGGACAGCAGGCCGGCGGTCTGGCGGGCCGTGCTGTTCGTGGTCGGGATCGACTGGACGCCGTGCCAGAAGGCGTAGTTCACGTCCCGCGCGATGGTCTTCAAGGCGAGCATGACCTGATGGGTGTGCTCGTCGGTGACCGGGTTGGCGATGCCGTCCTGGGAGAAGAACGGGGCGCCCGTGCGGGTGTCGTACTGCTGCGAGGTGGCCTGCTTGGTGTAGCTGGTGTCCACCGCGCGGTGGAAGATCTGCACGACGTTGGTGATGTTCGACCGCGACCGGGCCTCACCGGCGGGCGCGTTGGCACCTTCGAGGGCGCCGGCGGCGTCCGGGTCGCGGAGGTCTTCGGTCTGCCACTCGAAGATGGTCGAGCTGACCTGTCCGCCGCCGGCGGTGAGGCCGCCAGACGCGGACAGCAGCGGGGTCTCGTCGGGGGTGACGGAGATGAGTTCGCCGTGGTAGTTCGGAAGGCTGAGGGTGGTGCCTTGGCCGGCAACTGCGCCCATGATGGGTGCTCCTTAGGTTAGTGTGCCGCCGCGGCGGCTTGGGCTTGGTTCTTCAGGTAGATGGACAGTGCGACATTGCCCGCCTTCTGGGCGGCCTCGATCTGCTGCGCCAGGTCCGTTGCGCCCACCGGCTTGCCGACGTTGCCCTGCACGCCCTCGGCGGGCGGCGCGGCGGGCGGCTTGGTGGGCGCGCCCTTCCATGCCAGCGCCTCGGCGGCCGACGCCGCCCACTCCTCCGGCGTCTTTCCGGTGACGAGTGAGGCGGGGACGCCCTTGGTGGCAGCGAACGCCTCGCGCTTGGCCGCGGTGGCTTCGCGCTGCGCCGTGGCGAGCTGTTCAGTGAGCTTCTCCAGCTCGGTCTTGTTGGCCTCTTGCAGCTTGTCGTACTCGCTGGCCTTGGTCTTGAGGTCATCGAACCCGGCGAACTTGGCGCGCTCGCGCGCGACCCTCTCCGTGATGATCCTGTTGAACTCGTCCTGCGATGCGGGGGGCGTCCACCCGCTCTTTCCGCCTTCGGTGGGCTGCTTGGGGTCAAGCTCGGTCGGGGCGTCGGCGCTGATGTCGGCGTCGGACATTGGTGGTTCCTTTCTGGCCGCGCATTGACCGCTGCGCGTGGGCGTAGCCCCCCGGTTGGGCTGGGGGGTGGTCTATTAGGCGTTCGCCTTGATCCAAACCGCGCACCGGGCGCGGCGGTACAGCAGAACCCCCGGGGGATGCCCTCGGGTGTTCGGTCTAGGTGCGCTTGAGCAGGTCGAGCCACTCGGCCCGCGTGCGCGAGTCGACGCCATCGCGCATGATGCGCTGGATGTCCTTCGTGCTGCCCGCGCCGCGGCCGGTCATGTCGTACACCGTTCCCCTGCGGGTCGTCGTCGTGCGTGGCACATCCCGCGCGATCATGGACGCCGCCCAGTACTCGTCCTGCCACTTCGCCACGTAGTCGGGCGGCTCATAGAAGCCACCGGGGCGAACCTCGACGGCGATGCAATGGCAGTTGTCGTGGTACTTGTCGCCGATGGCCTGAGAGCCGCGCGTGCGGATGCCACCGGCCTTCCTGCCGCGCTTACCGGGCCGATTCTCTGACAGCGCCTTGCCGCGTCCGCCGACCCGCTCAGCCTTCTCCTTTGAGCCGTAGACGTCGCCGCGAGTGGCAAGCATTCGGCAGAATGAGCAGGCGTTGGCGCTGGCATGCCTCGCCCACGTCGACCCCTCGGCCTCGGCGTTCTGCACGATGGTCGTGCGGTACTGGTCGTAGATGCCGCGCTGGGCCGTCCCGCCCAGAAGGTCGAGTGCCGTGGTGCCGTCGCCCACGTTCAGCGCCCACGACGCCGAAGCGGCCCACTTCGCCAACGGGGGAAGCGGTGCGGCGGTCGCCTGGTAGGCGAGCGCCGGGGCCGACTCCTCGTACCACTCGGCGGCAAGGTCGCCAGCGATGGACCCATACTGCGCCACCAACTCCGGGAAGGCGTCGATGACCCACGCCGCGAAGTCGTCAACCATTCCAGCCGTGCGCCAGAGTGCCGCGAGGTCACCTTGCGCGAGCCGTTCCAGTTCGGACAGGGCGGCGCGCTTCTCTGCGACCGTCGCCATGCTCAGGCGGGCTGCTCAGCTGGTGCCGCCGCGGCCGGGGCCGGCGGAAGCTTGGAGACGAACGACTGCGCCGCCGTCTTGCGTCGATTCCGTTCGTCCTCCGCGATCTGCTCCTCAGACCATCCGAGGATGTCGCGCTGGACCACCGGCAACGACATGCCCGCCGCGATGGCCTTGGAGGCGGCGTCCATCTTCTCGGCCAGCGTCACGCGGTCGGTCGGCTCGAACTTGACCTCGACGGTCTCCTCAGCCGGGAATCCCTCCACCCGCAGAGCAGCCACCATCGCGCCATTCAGCACCGGACGCACCTGCCGCAGGAACTTGGACGCCTTCGTTGCGGCGCCCTCCTTGCCGGACCTCGCGCCCTCAGCGCTCTGGTTCTCGCCATCCGACGCAACCCCGGGCATCGGAGCCGACACGAGCGCGCCGAACGTCCGCAGGTCATCCTTCACGGCCAACAGGAGGTCGCTCGCGTTCGTCTGTTGCGACTCCCAAATGCCCTCAATCTCCGGGGGCAACTCCCATAGGGCGCCCGGTGCGGGCTCGAAGATCGGCGCATAGTCGATCTTGTTCCCGGCCTCGTCCTTGTCGGGTAGCGACTGGCCATCGCGCATCTTCAGCGCGCGTTGCCGGAACGCCTGCATCGCCATCGTCACGATCCGCAGCAGCACGCCATGGTTGATCCGGTCGATCAGGTCCGTGTGGACGTCCAGCATGGACAGGCCACCCGACCACGACACGGCAGCCACCGACGACTGGCCCTTCTCGGCCTCCAGCTCGAACACCGGCAGCACGCCCTCGTAGGTGCGCTCCACTCCCGTCGGAAGCCAGCCACCATGCGACGACCGGAGCGTGACCCCGTTCGCCGTGGACGGCCGATGGAACTGCGTCAGCCGACCATCGGCCCACACCTCGGCGTAGTCGAACCCGTCGTCGGGGTCGCGCCACAGTTTGAGCGCCGCCCGAGCCCGCCACGACTGGATCGGGTCCTGGGCGATGATGACCTGCTCCGGCGGCTCGCACGTCACCACCGCGCGACCATCGGCGCCCTCGCCCACGATCACGTAGCCGTAGCCGGTCGTCAAGCAGTCATCCACCGCGGTCGCGAACGCCACCTCGAGCCGGTTGTCGCGTGCGATCCGGGCCGCGGCCTTCGCCTCGTCCGACTCGACCGAACCCCCGACCGTCACGCCAGCCAACACGATGCGATCCGCCCTGGACTCCACCGCGAACCCGCCCCAGCTCGCCCGAGACTTCCGCTGGAACGCCTCCCACGACGCCCGCAGATTCCGGCCCATCTCAGGCAGGGGCGCGTCACCCGTCCGATACCGCCGCATGAGAGTCACATACGGCAGGCGGGCGTCCAGTCGCTTGGCGAGGACGTCCAGCCACTGCTCAGGCGTGCGGGCCATCCGTCCCCCTTCCGTTAGTAGATTCGCCGCGGGACGCGGCCGCTCGGTTTGGTCCGCTTGGCGCCGTGCAGCGCCAACGTGGCCGCCTCAAGGTCCAGCACGTCACCATCGCCGATGGGCTGCCAGCCCCACCCGCCGGCGGTGCCGATGGTTCGCTTGGCAGCCGCGAGTGCGGCTGTCGTGAGCGCCGGCTGGCCCACGTGGGTGAGCCGTGCCGACTGGATAGCTTCGAGCGTCTGGGCGTGCGCCGTGATGGCGCCGTCCACGGTGATGCGACCGACCTTGCTGGCGGGAACTCCCCGCTTGATCAGTTCGGCTTCGAGCGCGCCCGCGCCCGCCTTGCCGTCAATGACGATGGCGGCGCACCCCCGTGCCGCCCCGACCAGCCAGTCGACCAGAGCCACATCGCCAACCACGGGGGCAACCGTGGCCATCTGGGTGATGGCCTCGACATGGACCGACTCGCCGTGTGGGACCGCAGCAGCCAGGGAAACGCGGTCGCCGTCGATCGAGAACTTCACCCCGAAGGCTGGGCGTCCACCCGTTGGGGCGCTGGCGACTTTGCAGGCATCCCACAACGGCTTGGCAATCGCGGGGGGCGTGAAGCCGTGATCGGACCACCAGCCGAGCCGCTCGCGCGCGTACCCCTCGGGCGTCATCTGCCCGAGTTCGTCGTCAATGACCGACATCTGCAGGCGGATGCCGAGTGCGGGGTTCGTGGCCGCGACGCGGTGCCGGTCGTAGATGTCGCCGACCTCAGCGACCGACCACTCGACCCATGCGAGGCGTGGGTCCTTGCGGGAGATGCCAGCCTCGCGCATGCGGCGGAACACCGTGCCGGGCGACGTGGGTCCGGGCGGGGTGCCCGTGTAGATCTGTTGCGGGTCACCGGACGGCGCCGACGAGATCGTGGGCAGGAGCGCCTCAAGTTGTTCGTCGGTCAGCTCTTGCGCCTCGTCGCAGACCAGCACGTCGACCGTGTAGCCGCGGCCGGAACCGCGTGAGCGGGCGATGAACTCGATGGTGCCGCCGTTGTGGAGCACGATGGCCTCTTGACCGTTCGTGCGCCTGATTTCCTTCACCAGTGCGGCCAGTTCGGGCCACTGCCGGTCGTTCTCGAAGAAGCCCGCGAGCCGTAGGAACGCCTTGCGGGCTGTCTTGACCTCGTGGGCCGTGTGGAGGATCTTGCGGTGCAGTACGACCAGCATGTACAGCTCGACCATCTCCAGGATGGCGTTCTTGCCGTTCTGGCGGGGTACAGCGAGCCCGCACCGGCCGGCGCGCATGCGTCCGTCCTTCTCGACGGCGAGCCAGCACTCGAGGACGGTCGTCTGCCACGGGTCGGGGGTCAGCCCGTAGGCGTTGGCGAGGAACGCGCAGTCATCGACGTGCGCGGACCGCTTGCGAACTGAAGGGCGGTACCTAGGCTCCTGCACTCCGCTGAGCGCGGCGGTTTGCGAGGTCGTCAAGCGGAGTCACCACCTTGGCTGTGGGGGCGGGCGGTGCGCCAGCGGCGGCCGGCGTCTCGCCGACGGCGCCGAGGCGTTCGACGCGGGCGCGCAGTTCGCCCATGCGGGCCACGTTGCCGGTCGCCCAGATTTCGCGGTGGATGAGCGCAGTGTCGAGCAGGTACTCCCACATGAGAGGAGTCCAGGACGCCGTGAGCGGTGACTCGACCCACGCGGACCACCACGCTTGCGTGCGCTCGGGCCAGTCGATGTCGTCGGGCAAGTCCACGGTGGGGACTCCTCTCACGGGGCGGTTACGAGCCGGACGTGCGGCCGGAAGCCGGGCTCGAAGCGGACAGTCCCATCTGGAACGGGCCGCTCATCATGCGTCGGGTGATTCCTCGCATCTAACTCACCCCCCTCGGCGTGTTGGTGTGCCGGGCGCGGCGCGGGTCACGAGCCGGAGGTACGGCCCATCTGGGCGGGGCCGGCCATCAGCCGTCGGTTGAGGACGGCGCCGCGGAATCGCATGCCTGACTGAAGGCGCATATGGGTTCACCCCCTCTCGACGCTCGTAGGGAACGGGTCGGGTGGTGGCCCTCGACGCACGTAGGTGTCGGGACGCGGGCCAGCCCCCGGGCGGGTGTCCGCGCGAGGGCTGGTGTCGCCGGGTGCTGCTACTTGCCGAAGATCGCGCGCAGCTTCTTAGCCACGGCGGAGCCAACCAGGTACTTGTTTCCAAGGGTCGCTAGGTGGAACTCAGAGAGAAACGCCTCCTTGGCCGCGCGGTCATCGAAGACCACGCAGACCCAGAACTCGGAGTCGGTCGCCTGGGTGAACCGCTTAGCTTCGCCAGCCGCGCGCGCCCGGTAAGCCTGCTCCATAGCGGTTAGCTCGGCCGCAGAATCGGCCGACATGTCGCCGGTGTACTCGACTCCGGCGAGCGGGTCGGGGCCAGGCTTGAGAAGTGGGCCGGTGAACTTGGACGGGCCGCCCGCGGCGAGCTTTGCCGGGCCGGTGGTGGTCAGCTTGGGGAGTGCCATTATCGGCCCTTTCCTGTCGCGCGGACTAGCTCGGCCTCGGCGAGCGGGAACCAGTCGAGAACGCGCTCGAAGTCATCCGGCGCGAACCGGGAGAGCGGCTCGAGGAACCGAAGATCGATGCCATCGAATGAGCGGCCGAACCATTCGTAATCGACAGGCAGCGGAATCCCTGCGCGGGTAATCCGCTCGAGCACCTCACGCTTGAGCCAATCGGCCACGGGTGAGACCTTGTGATTGGTCGGTTTCATCACGCCATGTTTGGTGAAGCTCGCCCGGCGAACAATGGAGTCAGCCGCGCGGACGCCATCGGCGACCCAAGTGTCACCAGGTAGGCCCATATCCTGCCGGATCAAGTCCCACATGGTGACATATTCAATGGTCGGCATATTGGCCCCGGCGATGATGGGCAGGCGGTCCGGCGACTGGTAAACGAAGTTGTTGAGCATGCGCCAGAGCGACGGGTGAGGGTAGCGCGCGATGGGCTTGCCTAGCTGCTGTTCTTGCCGGTCGAGTGTCTCATCCACGAACCGGAGACCGGGCACTAGATACAGGTACGCTAGGCGGGTTTCGATCCCCGCATCCTGTAGGGCCAGCTCGCAGGCAATCGCATCCTTGCCGGTGGAGAACGCCACGAGCACCGGCCGCCCCTCGGCTGCCAGTGTCGCACGAACCTCGGCGGATGTCGGCTGCCCTTTGATGATGGTAGGCATTTGTCATCCTCTCCCGGTGCGGAGTCGCGCGGTGTCGAGTGCCACGCGCGACTCCAAGTCATCATGCCGCGCGGACAGCGCGCGGAACCGGTCAAGCTGTGCGCCGGTGATACCGCGGCCGCGAAGCGGGGTGTTCAGGATGCCATGGTCAAGCGGGCTGGCGGGGCCGGTTCCGGTGAGCTTGTCGAGTCGGGCCACGACATCGGCCAGGCTGGCAGTGTTCGCGGCCAGCCGGTCGGAAATCATCGCGCGCCGCTCTGGGCTCATGGTCTGCACTGCCGCGCGCGCTAGCTCGCGCTGTGCGCGCTGCAGGGCGACTTTCGCATGCCGCGCGCAGAGATGAGCCACCCGGACATCCTCCGGCCGCCCGCAGACCTTTTCCGGGCCATCCATCCATGCCCAGCATGTCCCCGCGCGGTAGTCATCCCTCAGGGAGAGCATTTGCCAGAGCGCCGCGGCGAGCTTGTCGCTCATGGTGTCGACGGTGACGACGGACGCCGCGGTCACAGCTGCACCCGCCGAACCTGAGCGATGACAACGGCCGGGCGGCCGCCGGACGCAGGCGCAGCGATTGTGTAGCCGCTACTGACCCTGTGGGCGCCGAAGTCGACATTGACGAAGCACGAAGCACGGTAGGCCGAATCGGCTACCTGGTCGCAGTAGACCTCTGTCTCTTCACCCTTGATCCACGACTTGGCGCCGCGCACGAAGACGCGGCGAACAGTGTAGGTGTCATTGCCGGCGAGATCTACGGTCACGCGGTAGCCACTCCCGACCGGGAGGGTAACGCCAGTCTCACGACGGAGCACGCGCCCGCCGGAGATGGACAGGAGGTTCATGTGCCCGATCTGTCGGAGCAGCTCGGAAGCATCGCACGGGGCGAAGCGGGTATCGGTTGCTGTGGTCATGGGGCCAGCCTAGCGAAGTAAGTTGCCCAACACCAGATGTGAACTAGGGTTGCGCTAGTGAACTTAGTTCGCTACTGTGGAGCCATGACCACCACAGCAGCGAGCACCGCCCGCCGGCGCACCGCACCGAGCGCGGCCTACGCGGCCACCATCACCTACACCTACGGGAATGTAGGTTTCTACGCTGACACGATGTCGGCACTTATGGCCATGGTTGAACGGGAGCAGAGCCGCCCCGCCTACAGGCAGGCGACTGTCGGCCGCAACCCGAATCACGCCGGATGGGAGAACTGAAAGCCATGACCAACACAGCCGGAACCTTCTACCGCTACCCGAAGACGGAGCGGCCCGCCGATCCCGCGGACGCCGCGCTTCTGTGGATTGCCGAAAACGGACGCCCGGACGCCGCACTACTGCGGGCCGCTATCGAGACGAGCGCGCGACACGGCGACCCCTGCGGAGACAACCCGATGCGGGCCGCGCTTCTCGCGCTCGCCGATGTCCCGGTCTGGGGTCGCTACCCGCACGCGCGCAGCGCGCACGGATGGCGGCCGGCCTTCATCTCGCCCGACGGGCGGTGTTATGTAGCCCCCGATCTCGGCGGGCCATGGCGCCATGCAACCGCAAGCGAGCGGGCCGCATTCCAACCGCGGGCGGCCGCATGTCAGCACACGGTCGGCCGGATCTTTGACGATTCACTTCACATCTTCGCCGCGATCTCCTAACGCCAAGCACGACCACACGAAAGGATCAGGACATGACGAACACGGCGCGCTCAATCACAATCGACGGACGCCGGCACCAGCTCCGGCACATCGGCCCCCGGGTCGCTGCCATCATCGCCGAAGCTGACGAGCAACAAGGCGGGCTGAACCTTCCGACCCCGGCCGGGGCACTGTGGGCCGCCCACTGCGAAGCGCTCGCCCGGTCGGCATGGGGGCCGCGCGGGTATGTGCGCGGGTCCAGGCTGGATTCCAGCTCCCCGGACGGGCAAGTCAGGGTGTACGAGCTGACACTCTGCCGCGACGGACGCCACGGGACAGAGTTTGTGAACCGGTGGGCCACCCGGGACCGGGAAGAGCTTGCCGCGGCCGCAGCACTGCTCCACTGACAAGCCCGCGAGCGTGGCCCCGGTCGTTCGGCCGGGGCCTTTCGCTTGCCAAACATAGTTCGGTAAGGTAGTTGCCATGAGTGAACACGTCGAGCGGGTCGCCGAGCTGACCGACCGCATCGAAACCGCGCGGACCGAGCGACTCGAGGTCATGCTTGCCGCGCGGGCCGCCGGGGCCACTTGGCGAGCCATCGCAGCGGCCGCCGGCATGACCGAGAACGGGGTACGAAAGGCTGTCGGGTTCCACCGCACGTAGGCGCCCAACCGGCTTGCCAAACCTCGGGGGGATATCGGCCCTATGCCGAAAGAGTGCCTCCGGGACCCCCAGCGGGGTCCCCCCCACCCCAATCGCGCGAAGTGGGATACAGCTCCCGGTTGACGGGCGACGACGGGGCGGCACGCTTGCGGTTGCGCCCGATGTTGCATCGGCGGTGGCTCAATCGGCAGTTGCTGCGCTCGACCGGACTGCCCCCTCGATGCACGGGGATGATCTCGTCGACCTCGGCGCGCATGGGATGGGGAACGCAGCCGGGGCAGGATGGGTTGGCGCATCGGGTCGAGTGGACGCCGGCCATGTTGCCGAGTGTCTTGTCGACCCACTGCCCACAGATGCCGCAGTGGGTTTCCTCTGCAAGGACAGCGGCACGAACTTGCCTGCGCCTGTGCCCATTGGCTTGGCGAGGGTTGCCCATCCCGGCCATCGGTCATCCCTCCTGTCGCCGCGGCGCGTCCAGTGGTGGCGCTACTGCCCGACGCGGGCTGGGCCGCTGCCCGTGGGGGGGGCGGTTGCGGCGCGGTGGGGTGCGGCGGTCTGGAGTCCAGGCGACGACAGGAGGGAGCGGAAGGTGAGGGACTCGAACCCCCAAGCGGTCGCCCGCCAGCCGTTTTCGAAACGGTGTCCTAATCCAGCCGGGTACCTTCCGAAGCCCGCGCCCCTCCCCGAGCGCGGGCCGGAACGTGGGAGAGCCCCGGGTCGGGTCCGGGGCTCTCAGGGGATGGCGCTGCCACCCGGTTGACAGGATAGGGCATTGGCAGGCGGAACGACAAGGGTGAAGTTCGCGCGCGCCTACGCCGTCTGGTCGCCACTTTCGGCGAGGAGCTGGGCGAGGTAGGGCCGCTGGGCGAGGAGGACATCCCAGGGCCACCAGTGCAGCGGCTTGCCGCCCTTGCTGCGGTCCGGTGTGAGTCCGCGGCGCCTGCGCCAGTTCTGGAGGTCGTCTTCGGTGCAGGCGAACTCTTCGCAGATGTCAGCGGTGGGCAGGCTCGGACGCCGCCGGTAGTTGGCGACAGCCCGCGCCGGCCCGGGGTGTTCGTGTCCGGCGAGGCAGCGGAGCATATCGCCCATCGCGTCGAGCCGCTCACCGCAGTCGGGGCAGGACAGGTGCGGGGCATGCTTCACCCG
>CAZBIP010000004.1:39694-44165 GCA_964491885.1 uncultured Vicinamibacterales bacterium | reverse complement strand
ACGGTCGTCGCCGACGGGTACGTGACCGAGCACGCCGTGCCGCCGGCGCCGCAGGCAATCCCGCCGCCCGTGACCGTTCCGCCCGTCGGCGGCGGCGCAATCGCGAGCGCGTACGCCTGCGTCGCGGCGAACGCCGCCGTGCAGGTCTTCACGCCGCTGACGGCGACGGTCGTGCTGGCGCCGGTGCCGGAGCAACTGCCGCCCCAGGACGCGAACGTGTAGCCGGCGCTGGGCGCCGCGCTGAGCGTGACGGTCGTCGCCGACGGGTACGTGACCGAGCACGCCGTGCCGCCGGCGCCGCAGGTCATCCCGCCGCCCGTGACCGTGCCGCCCGAGGGCGGCGTCACGTTCAACTGATAGCTTGTCGTCGGCGACGTGAAGGTGGCGCCACAGGTGCGGGCGCCCGTCAGGCTGATGGCGAGGCCCGCGCTCGTGCCCGAGCAGTCTCCGGTCCAGCCCGCGAACGTGTACCCGGAGGCTGGAGTGGCCTGAATCCCCAGCGTCATCGGCGCGGGCATCGTCACCGAGCACGCGGAGCCGCTCACGCCGCAGTTCAGGCCGGCTCCCGCCACCGTGCCTCCCGTCGGCCTCGGAGAAATCGTCATCGTATAGGCCGACGCGGCCGCGAACGTCGCGGTGCACGTCTTCACGCCATCGACGGCGACGGTCGTCGAAAGGCCCGTGCCCGCGCAACTGCCGCCCCAGGCTGTGAACGAGTACCCGGAGTCCGGCGCCGCCGTGAGCATCACGGTCGTCGCCGAGGCGTACGTGGACGAACACGCCGACCCGCCCGTGCCGCAGGTGATCCCGCCGCCGGCAACGGTCCCGCCCGTCGGCCTGGTGACGCTCAACTGATACGTCGCGGCCGGTGCCGTCCGCGTTCCGCCCACGACCTGCGTCCAGAGGCTCGCCGACGAGGCGGCCGTGCCGATCAACCACCGCGGCTGCCGCGCGCTGGCGGCAACTCTCGGGTAGAACGACCCCGTGAGGTCGGATGCCGTGATGGACGTGACCGCTGCAGCCGTGCCGAGCGGCGTGCCCGTGCCCCCGATTTCGAAGCCGACGTCCTGCAGCGTGTCCGAGCCGTGGGTCACGAGGAAGAACGTCTGCGACAGGGCGTTGAAGGCGATCGAATTGGCCAGGAACGCTCCCGCCGTGGCCGACAGGCGCGCCGCCGAGGTGGACAGGAGCGCGCCGCTTCCGGACACGAATCTGCCGAATGGGCGCGGTCCGCCCGCAGCGGAGTCGAGCTGCATCCAGGCGACGAACGCGTTGCCGGTGACGCTGTTGAGAGCCGCATCCGGCATGTGAACGAAGCTGCCCTGCGCCAGCGAGATCGTCGAGCCGTACACGGCCGCCGCCCCGGCGTCGTAGAGCTGGCCGCGCACGAAGTCCGCCGTGGTCCCTGTCCCGGCCCAGACCACGAGGAAACGGTTCACGGCTGGGAAGTACGCCGCCGCCGGTTCGCGCTCGGGCTCGGTGGACGTCGTGGTGACGGCGAACTCGCTTCCGACCAGCGCGCCGGACGCGTCGAGGAGCCTCGCGTTGATGTCCCTGCCCGTGGACGTCGCGCGCGCCCACGCCACCAGGTAACGGCCCGCGCCGGTCGAGTACGCGACGGCCGGCCGGGACGTCGAATCGGTTGAATAGGTCGCGGCCGACAGGACCGCTCCCGAAGACGCGGCGCCGGCCGGGTACGTGACGACTGTCGATCGGATCTCCGTCCGAGAATCGCTCGCGCTGCTGTGCCACGCCACCAGGAAGCTGCCGAGGTTCGGGTTGTAAACCACCCTCGGCCGTTGCGCCCAGTTGCCCGTCGAGACGTCGAACGCGCCGCCGACAGCCGTGCCGGATTCGTTCATGAAACGCCCGCGGATCGTCCCGCCGGACCCCCAGACAGCCAGATAGACCTGCTGGCACGTGCCGTACGCCACGTCCGCATGCTGCACGGCGCCCGTGAACTGGTTGACGGACGCGCCGATTGGCCCCGGCGACGCCGCGTACGTCACGGCCGGCGCGGCAAGGCAGCCGGACGGCTCCGTTCCAGATCCTGTCCACGGCGCCGTGAACGTCGCGCTGCAGGCCATCACGCTCTCCACGGTCACGGTCGTGGTCGTGCCCGTCCCCGAGCACGCCCCGCCCCATCCCGCGAACACGTAGCCCGCGGCGGGCGTTGCCGACAGCGTGATCGGGGCCGGTGCCGTCAGCGTGACCTGACAGGCGCTTCCGCCCGTTCCGCAGTTCAGGCCGCCGCCGCTGACGGTGCCGCCCGGCGGGACTGGCGTGATCGTCAACTGCGGGTTGACGGTCCCGCCTCCCGTGTCGCCGCCTCCGCCGGACGCTCCGCCTTCAGCGATGAGCTGCGACCACAGGCTCGCGAACGATGCGGCCGTCACGATCAGCCAGCTTCCCTGTTGTGAGCTCGCGGCGATCCTCGGGTTGAACGAACCGCTGAGATTCAGCATGTCGACGGAAGTCACGACCGTCGCGGCCGACACCGGCGACCCGGCCCCGGTGATCTCGAAGCCCATGTCCTGGGGGGTGCCCTGGAGGTGGGTCACCAGATAGAACGTCCCCGTGAGCGGGTTGTACGCCACGGAGTTCGCGTCGTACGAGCCAACCGTCGACGAGAGGCGCTTCGTCGAGGAGAGCACGGCCCCGGCGCTGCTGACGAAGCGGCCGAAGGGCCTCCAGCCGCCCGTGGCGGAGTCCACCTGGATCCATTCCACGAACATCTGGCCCGTGGACGTGTTCAGCGCCATTTCAGGGACGTACGTCGTGCCGGTTTCGGCCAGCGTGACCGTTCCGCTGGCCACGGCGCCGTCGGCGGCGCTGTAGGTCCTGGCGCGGATGTAGTCGGCGCTGGTGCCGGACACGGCCCACGCCAGCAGGAAGCGGTTCGTGGCCGGGAAGTAGCCCACCGCGGGTTCGCGGTCGTACTCCGATGAACTCGATGTCACCGCGATTTCGCCACCGACAGGGTTGGCCGACGCATCGACGAGCCTCGCCCCGATTTCCGGGCCGGTCGCGGCGTAGATGTTGAAAGCGACCAGGAACCGCTGCGATCCGCTGGCGTACGCGACGGCCGGGCCGACTTCCCACCTCGTCGTGTACGTCGCGTTGGAGTACACCTGCGGGGCCGCTCCGGACACGCCAGACGTGAAGCTGACGATGCGCCCACGGACTCGCGTGCCGGACGCGTTCGTCGCCACGCCGTCGCTGCTGTGCCAGACCACCAGGAACGAACCCGCGTCCGGGTTGTACGCGACGCGGGGTGCCTGCGAGTAGATGGCGGGGTCGGAGATCTGGAACGGCGCGCTGACGGCGGTGCCGCTGTCGTCGATGAAGATGCCCCGGATGACGCTCGGGCCCCAGACCACGAGGTAGACGTGGTTCCGGGTGTCATAGGCGACGTCCGGCCAGCGCGTCCCGCCGGTGTACTGGAGTTCCGAGGGCCCGACCGGTCCGGCCTGGGCCCAGGCGCTGCCAGGCGCAGCGAGCGCGCCGGCCAGGACGACGGCGGAGACGAGCAGCAGCCGATGTGCAGATTTACACATAACTGCATGGCTTATCGTCCGATGACGGCCCGGACTTGAGGGTTCGGGGACAGCCGGGCACCGCGGCCGGCGAAAGGCCGTCCGGGCTGTTCCGGACGGCCTTTCGGGGGAGGGAAATCTGAAGGGACCGGACTAGGGCGCGCCGCCCCCGGCGGGCACGAACACCGCGGTGCAGGTCCGGGCGCCAGTCAGCGGGACGAAGATGCTGGACACGGTTCCCGAGCAGTCGCCGGACCAGTTGGTGAAGACGAAGCCGGCGGCCGGCGTCGCCTGCAGCCCGAGCGTCATGGGCGCGGGCATCGTCACCGCGCACAACGAACCGCCGACGCCGCAGTTCAGGCCCGCCCCGGTGACCGATCCGCCTGTCGGCTTCGGGCTGATCGTCATCGTGTAGGGCGGCCCCGTCGGCAGCCCCTCGGCGAAGCTGGCCGTGCAGGTCTTCGCGGCGTTCATCAGGACCGTCGTGCTGAGGCTCGTGCCCGTGCAGCTGCCGCCCCAGCCCGTGAACGCATAGCCCGAATCCGCCGTGGCCGCGAGCGTCACCGACGTCGCCGCCGTGTAGGTCTCCGCGCAGTCCGCCCCGCCCGTGCCGCACGTGACGCCCGTGCCCGCCACCGTCCCGCCCGTCGGCCGCGTCACTGCCAGCGAATACGTCGTCGTGCCCGTCGGCGTGAACGCCGCGCCGCACGTGCGCGCGCCCGTCAGCGACACCGCGAGGCTCGTGCTGGTGCCCGTGCAGTCACCCGTCCAGCCCGTAAACGTGTAGCCCGTCGCGGGCGTGGCTTGCAGCCCGAGGGTCATCGGCGCAGGCATGGTGACGGCGCACAGCGTGCCGCCCACCCCGCAATTCAGGCCCGCGCCGGTGACCGTGCCGCCTGCCGGCCGCGGGCTGACCGTCAACGTGTAAGGCGGCC
>CAZBIP010000004.1:20386-39594 GCA_964491885.1 uncultured Vicinamibacterales bacterium | reverse complement strand
CCCGAATCCGCCGTGGCCGCGAGCGTCACCGACGTCGCCGCCGTGTAGGTCTCCGCGCAGTCCGCCCCGCCCGTGCCGCACGCGACGCCCGTGCCCGTCACCGTGCCGCCCGTCGGCCGCGTCACTGCCAGCGAATACGTCGCCCCGTCGGTAATGGTCACCGTCGCCGTGTTCAGGGTGCCGACGACATAGCCTGTCCCCGTCGCCAGCGTCGCAATCACGGTCTCGGGGGGCTCCGCCACCGCGTCCGCCACCGGCGTCACCACGACCGTCGCCGACGCAGCCCCAGCCGGGAGCGTGACGGTCGTCGGCAGCGCCAGAAGGTCACCGCCCGCCTGCGTTGCCGTCCCCGTGACGGCCCACTGCACCGTCAAGGCCGCTGCCGTGCTCCCTGTCCGGTTCACCGTGAACGCCCCCGGGTCCAGCGGGGCCTCCATCGCCGTCGGATCCGAAGCCGCGACCGTCACAACCGGCGTCGCCGTCCCGTCCTCCGCGAACGTGGCGGTACAGATCCTGGCGCCGTCCACCTGGACGGTCGTCGTCGCAATCGTCCCGCTGCACGCCCCGCCCCAGCCGGAGAACGTGTACCCGGCGTCGGGCGCGGCCGTCAAAGACACCGTCGTTGCGCTCTCGAACAACTGCTGGCACGCCGTTCCGCCCGTGCCGCACGCGATCGTTCCGCCCGTGACCATTCCGCCCGTTGGAGCCGGGCTGATGGTGATGGAGTATCCCGGGTTCCGCCCGCCCACGAGCTGCGTCCAGAGGCTGTTGAACGAGCCGGACGTGCCGATCAGCCAGCGCGGCTGCCAGGTGCTCGCCGCGAGGCGGGGATTGAAGGTCCCGATCAGTTTCGTCTGCGACACGGACGTGACGATGGCCGCTTCGCCAAGCGGCGTCCCGTCGCCGGCGATTTCGAACCCGACGTCCTGGAGGGTGTTCGTCCCGTGCGTGACGAGGAAGAAACTCCGGGACAGCGCGTTGTAGGCGACCGAGTTGGCGTCGTAGGCGCCGGCGGCGGCAGACAGGCGGATGGACGACGGCGTGGCGGGCGTCCCGGACCCGTCAACGAACCGCCCGAACGGCCGCCAGGCCCCGCCCACCGGGTCGGTCTGCATCCAGGCCACGAGCATCTGGCCGGACTCGGAGTTCAGCGCCGCCTCCGGCACGTACGTGAACGTCGCCCGGCCGAGCGCGACCGGGGCGCCCCACGGCGTGCCGGTGGCCGCGTCGTACAACTGGCTGCGGACGAAGTCGGCGCTGTTGTCCACCGACCCGTCCCACACCAGCAGGAAGCGGTTCGGACCCGGGAAGTAGCCCAGTGCCGGCTCCCGGTCGTACTCGTCCACCGACGCGGTCACCGCAATCTCGGCGGCCGTCGGCTGGCCCATCGTGTCCAGCATCCTCGCGCTGATTTCGGCACCGGTGCTCGCGTACCTCGACCACCCGACCAGGTAACGCCCCGACCCCGTCGCGTACGCGACGGCCGGCTTGGTGATCCAGCGCGTCGAGTACGTCGGCGCCGACTGGACCGTTCCCTCGGAGGCCGGCCCGGGCGGATACGTCACGATCGCCGACCTCAGCTCGGTCCGGGTGTCAGAAGCGCTGCTGTGCCAGGAGACCAGGAAGTTGCCGAGGTTGGCGTTGTAGACGACGGCCGGCGTCTGCGCGAACTGGCCCGACGAGACGTAGAAGGTTCCGCCTACGGCCACGCCATTCTCGCCGATGAACTGGCCGCGGATCGAGCCGCCGAGGCTCCACACGGTGAGGTACAGCTGTTGGCACGCGTTGTAGGCGACGTCGGGGTACTGGGTCGCTCCGCTGTACTGCCTGACGGACGCGCCGATCGGCCCGGGAGCGGCGGGGTACACGACCGCGGGCCCGGCCGGGCATCCCACCGGCTGTGTCGCGGGGCCCATCCACATCTGAACGAACGTCGCGCGGCACACCTTGGCCGAGCTGACCTCGACGGTGGCCGTGGCGCTGGTGCCCGAGCAGGACCCGCCCCACCCGGTGAACGCAAATCCTTCGTTCGGCGTGGCCGTCAGCGTGACGGTCGTCGGCTCCGCGTACACGACCTGGCACGTCGTGCCGGCGGTGCCGCACGTCAACCCGCCGCCCGTCACCGTGCCGCCCGTGGGCGCAGGCGTGACGGTCAACTTCGGGACGACCGGACCGATACTGCCGCCGAGGTCCGTGCCCGTGATGAGCTGGGTCCACAAACTGCTGAACGACGCGGCGGTGGCCACCAGCCAGCCGGGCGCGTGGGCGCTCGCGGCAAGGCGCGGATTGAACGAACCCGTCAGCTTGTCGGCCGTCACGGACGTAATGACCGAGGCTTCCGACACCGGCGTGCCGTCGCCGCCGATCTCGAAGCCGACGTCCTGTTCGGTGCTGCCGTGCGTGACGAGAAAGAACGTCATCGCCGGGGGGTTGTACGCCACCGAGTTCGCGTCGTACGCCCCGACGGTGGCCGACAGCCGCCGGGTGGTCCCGGTGACGGTGCCCGCGTCGTCGAGGAAGTTCCCGAAGGGACGGAAGGCACTCGTGGCGGGGTCGGTCTGAATCCACGCGAGGAGCATCTCGCCCGTCGAGTAGTTGTAGGCGAGGTCCGGCACGTAGGTGTACGTGCCCTGGGCGACCGTGACCGAGGCGCCGGCCGGCGTCCCGTCGGCGGCTGCGTACAGGCGCGCGCGCACGAAGTCGGCACTGGGTCCACTTCCCGACCACGCCACCGCGAAGCTGTCCGTCGTCGGGAAGTAGCCGACGGCCGGTTCCCTGTCGTAGTCCCCGGTCGAGGCGGTTACGGCAATCTCGTCGCCCACGCCTGCGGCCGAGACATCGACGAGGCGGGCCCCGATCTCAGCGCCCGTGGCCGCGTAGATGTTGTACGCCACGAGGAAGGCCTGGGAGGCCGTCGAATACGCGATGCCCGGCCCGACTTCCCATCGCGTCGTGTACGAGCCGTTCGAGTAGACCTGCGTCGTGCCGACCGGTCCGCCGGAGGCGAAGTCCACGAGCCGGCCGCGGACCCGCGTGCCGTCCGGGTTGTTGGTCACGCCGTCGCCGCTGTGCCAGACCACGAGGAACTGCGCGATGTCGGGGCTGTAGGCGAGGCGCGGCGTCTGCGCGTCGACGCCCGGATCGGAGATCTGGAACACCGGGCCGGCCGCCGTCCCGTCTTCGTTCACGAACAGGCCGCGGATGGTGCCGTTGCCCCAGACGACGAGGTAGACGCCGTACTCGCTGTCGTAGGCGACCGCCGGCCACCGGGTGTAGCCGGTGTACTGCTGGACCGAGGGTCCGGCCGGAACGGCCTGCGCCCAGGCGGTCGTTGCGTCGGGCGCAACGGCTGCAAGGAGAGCGAGAGCCAGAACGGCGCGCGCGCGATTCCTCATGACTCCTCCGGACGGACCCGGACAGACACACCACCCCGAGGTTCCGGGCCGCGCGGCCGCGGCCAAACACTACATCATAGCTGATTGCGGCGGGAACACGGGCTCCTTCCGGCGTCCGGTAGCCGGGCGGCCGGTTCCTACAGGAGCTTCGTCACCCAGAGCGGAGAGTCCTTGGCCGGCAGGTCGCAGTGGCGGCAGATGGCCGGCCCGCCGCTCTCGAGCTGCTCGCGGCGAACGAGGCGGTAGGGCTCGCCGTTCCAGATCTCGGCGATGGACTGGGTGTTCAGGTCGCCCAGGACCACCCGGCCGTCCAGGTCGGCGCAGCACAGGCTCACCCGCCCGTCCCAGAGGGCCGTGAACGTCAGCCACTGCCGGTAGCAGGGGAAGTTGACGTCGCCCCGCCGTTTCAGGGTGCCCGCCCAGTTGTGGAGGTTGGTGACGTGGATCTTGTCCGCCACGGCCGACCAGTGGTCGATGAACGCCTGCTCCTCGGCCGAGTTGTCCTGGCGCACGAACGACAGGATGAGCTTCGGGCGCGTGCGCCCGAGCTCGCGCCGGATGCGGACGAGGCCCTCGACGTTGGCGATGACCCGGTCGTACTTCAGGCCGATCCGCGTCGACTCGAACGTCTCTTTTCCCGCGGCATCGAGGCTGATGTTGATCGCGTCCAGGCCGGCCGACACGATGGCCCGCGCCACCTCGGGGCCGAGGAGCGACCCGTTGGTGATGACCCCGACCTCGCGGATGCCCTTCGACTTCGCGTAGGCGATCTTTTCCGGCAGCTTCCTGTCGACGAACGCCTCGCCGTAGTTGTGCATGCGGACGTGCCCGATGCCGAGGGCGGCGCACTCGTCGACGATCTTCTGGTAGAGCGCCCAGTCCATGATGCCCTGGCGGCGCGTCATGTCGTCCCGCGGGCAGAACGTGCACTTCGCGTTGCAGATGTTCGTGGCCTCGATCTGCACGATCTCGGGCAGGCGCGGGGCGCGGTCGCGGCCGGCCCACAGCAGGAGGCGCCGGATCGGCTTCGCGCGGCGGATCAGCATCGACTCCGCGGCCTGGCGTGCGCGTCGGCGCATGGCGGTCGGCACGGCTCAGTGCGCCCGGTGATGCTCGATGACGAGCTGGAGAATCTCGTCGAGCGAGGCCCTGGGTTCGAAGCCGATCAGGCGGCGGATCTTGCCGAGGTCCGGCACGCGCCGCGGCATGTCCTCGAACCCGCTTTCGTAGGCCTGGTCGTACGGCACCGTGACGATCGGCGAAGGGCTGCCGGTGAGCGCCTTCACGCGCTCGGCCAGCGCGCGGATCGATACTTCCTCCGTGCTGCCGAGGTTGTACACCTGGCCGATGGCCTCCTCGCGGCCGACGATGGCCGCCAGCGCGCCGACGACGTCGCCGACCCAGGTGAAGCACCGGCTCTGCGTGCCGTCGCCGAACACCGTGATGGGCTCGCCCGCGAGCGCCTGCCGGACGAAGTTCGGGACCACCATGCCGTAGCGGCCCGTCTGGCGGGGGCCGACGGTGTTGAACAGCCGGACGATGATCACCGGGAGGCGCTTCTCCTTCCAGTAGGCGAGCGCCAGGAACTCGTCGAGGGCCTTGCTGCACGCGTACGCCCAGCGGTGCTTGACGGTCGGGCCGAGGGCGATGTCGCCGTCCTCGCGGAACGGGACGTCGTCGCTCTTGCCGTACACCTCGGACGTCGAGGCCACGACCACGGTGCGCTGCTTCTTCGCGGCGTGCGTGAGGACGACCTCCGTGCCGTGCACGTTCGTCTCGATGGTCCGGACCGGGGCCTCGACGATGAGACGCACGCCGACCGCCGCGGCCAGGTGGTACACGACGTCGCACTGGTCGACGAGTTCGGCCAGGACCGGCTCGTGCATGATCGTGTCGATCGTGTACGAGAAGCCGGGCTGACCCTTCAGGTGGGCGATGTTGTCGAACGCCCCCGTCGAGAGGTCGTCGATGACGGCGACCGAGTGTCCCCCGGCGAGCAGCGTTTCCGCCAGATGGGACCCGATGAAACCGGCACCGCCCGTGATCAGCGCGCGCATCAGTGCTCCTTCACCCCCTAGGATACCTTGTCGGGCCCCTGCCGCGCGGCGGCGAGGCCCGCGATGCGCTCGGCGGCGCGCAGGGCCGCCCGGCCGTCCGAGCCCACGCGGTAACGCGCCATGAAGGCCGCGCTCCGCTCGAGCACCGCGGCCCGCCCGCCCTCGTCGGCGAGGAGGCGCCGCAGGGCCGGCCCGATGGGCGCGCCCTCGTCGACGCCCGACATGGCGCCCGCCTCGACGAACGGCGTCAGGTTGTTGGGCATCGCGAGAACGAGGCTGGGCACTCCCATGACCATGGCCTCGATCGCCGCCGTCGAGTTGACCGTCACGAGCAGGCGGCTCACGCGCGTCAGGTCGGCCAGGTCGGCGCGCGCCGGCGCGATCGCCACGTGCCGCGCCCCGTGCGCCGAGGCGAGGTACGGCGCGGCAGTCTCGGCCGGGTGGGGTTTGACGACCAGCCGGATCCCGGGGATGTCGCCGGACTCGCGGACCAGCTGTCCGAAGACCTGGGCGATCTGCGTGAACTTGGCGGCGACGACGACGATGGACTCGCCGGGTCCGGCGCCCACCGCGTGCCGCATGCGATCCATGTCGTCCGGCGTGATGGCGGCGGATCGCTTCACCAGCGCGTCCAGGCGGGAACTGCCCGTGACGGCCAGCGCCGCGCGCGGAATCCGGCCGGCGCGTTCGAGGTGGTGCGCGGCGAACTCGTCGTACAGGAGCGTGAGCGTGGGATAGGGGAATCCCCGGTCGGCGGGGTTGCCGGGCGCCGGCTCCATCTCGTCCGGCTCGTGCAGGTAGTTGAGCCAGTGGCGGTAGATGAACCCGTGCTGGAGGCCGACCGAGGCGATGCCGCGCCGGCGCGCTTCGAGCACCATCGCGCGCCCCCACCCGCCGGCTTCGGCGTAGGTGAGGGCTACGGGGGGATCGAGGGCGTCGAGCGCCGCGCCGATCTGGTCCATCACGCACGCGGACCAGGGGAACTGCAGGTACGCGATGCCCGCGAGGGCGGGCTCGACGAGCGGCCAGGCGTCGCAGCCCCTGATGACGGATGCCGCACGCAGGCCCGGGCTCGCGAGCAGGGCAGCCAGGATCGTCCGGCGCCGCCGCCAGACGTCGCGGCCGGGCCTCAGGGCGTCCGCCGTCGCGAACGCGTCCACGGTGACCCGGGGCGCGCGCGGCGTCTTCCAGTGCGTCAGGCGGTAGTGCCACGGACGGGCGCGGTAACTCGTCTCGGGGCCGAGGCCGACGAGGGCGACGGAGCCCTCCGGCAGGGCGGCTTCGAGTTCCCGGAGGACCGGCCCGATGTACTGTTCTTCGCGCCCGTGCCAGAACGCGGCGTGCACGAAGGCCGCGACGGAGGCCGGACGCGAGGGAAGCGGTTCGCCGGGCCGCAGCGGTGCCCTCGCCGCGCCCGCCATGTAGAGGCGGCCGCGCACCGTGATGCGCGCCCGCTCCAGCCATGCGCGCCCGGTCCGGGCCCCGCCGCCCAGCCATTGGAGGCCGTCGCGCTCGGCCACGCGCCGCGCCAGCACCCTCACGGCCCGGCTGCCATCCGCCACGCCGATCGCGGACGGCCGCTCGCGCCGGACCACCGCGTCGAGCGCCAGCAGGGCGCGGAAGATCTGGTTGGAGACCCGCATCTTGTGCAGGTACAGCTCGGCGAACCACCAGAGCGAATCGCCGCGGTGCGTGAAGCGTTCGCGGAGCGGGACGCCGTCGACCTCGACGCGGCGCAGCGACTTCACCCAGGCGTTCGCCTCGACCTCGGCCTGCTCCGTGAGCGCCGCGTCCAGGTAATCGGCGAGAAGGACGCGCGTGGCGCCCTGCGCCGTGCGGACGATCAGCCGGTCTTCACCGCGGGCCATCGGCGTCCTCCCCTCGCGGGGCGTCGAGCACGTCGCCGGCCGCCTCGATGACTTGCGCGGCGGAGATGCCCTCCAGGCAGTCCGGCGTGCGACCCTGGCACCGCGCGGGCGGATTTCGAATGCGGTTGCACGGGCTGCAGGGCAGGTCGATCCGGACGATGCGGCAGGCGCGCGAGAGCGGTCCCCACCGGTCGGGCGACGAGGGCCCGAACACCGCGACGAGCGGCGTCCCCACCACGGCGGCCAGGTGCATCGGCCCCGTGTCCGGCGTGACGAAGAGCGACAGGCGCGACAGGACGGCGGCCAGCGTCAGGAGGTCGCCCTCTCCCGTGAGATCGACGACCGGGGCCGATGCCGGCAAGGCCTGGCGCAGCAGGCGGGCGGCGTCCCGATCGGCTGAAGAGCCCGTCAGCACGAGCGCAGCGCCGCGCACGCGTGCGGCCCAGGCGCCCACCTCGGCCATCCGCGCGAGCGGCCACTCCTTCACGGCGCGGCCGGCGCCGACCTGGAGTCCGACGAGCGGGCGGAAGCCCGTCTCTGCGCGCAGTCCGGCAAGCAGGCGGTCGGCCTCGGCTGTTGCGGCAGGCGGGATCGTGAGGGCTGCGCGGGGGAGCGCCGCGGCCGCTTCGCGCCCTTCGGCCGGCCACTCGCGATCCGGGTGTTCGCCGAACGCGGCGGCCACCAGGCGGACGCCGTTGATCGCGGTGTGCGACCGGGAGTCGAACGCGGCGCAGACGTCGAGCAGCGGGCCTCCGCCCGCCATGCCGAAGCCCGCTGTCCGCGCGGCGCCGCCGAGCGCCATCAGCACGTTGCTCCGGATGTCCCCCTCGAGGTTGAGGGCCAGATCGTACCGGCGGCGGCGCCAGCTTCGGGCCTGCCGGACGAGCGCCGTCCACCCCGGCGTCGCCGCCCCTCGCGCCAGCCACGAGGCATCCATGGTCTCGACGGCGTTCGGCCCGCTGATCTGAAGCGCGAGCGGAAGGTTCCAGCTGCCGACGAAGAGATCGATCGACGCCTCAGGCGCGCGCGCGCGGAGGGCATGGAGCGCGGGCAGCGACATGATCAGGTCGCCGATCCGCTCCAGCCGCAAGACCAGGATCCGCCGCGGAACCGGCGGGTCCGTCAGGGCCGGGCGGCGCCCGCGAAGCACGGCCGCCGCGCGGAGCGCCGCGTCGGCGGCGGCGACCGCCCGTCGTTCCCACGGATGTGCGATCTGCAGCACGCGGCTACTCCAGCCGGATCCGATCGAGCATGACGCCGAGGGCCCGGTCGTCGGGCGTGCCGAGCACGGCTCTCGGCACCCACGTCGTGCTGACGAGTCGCACGAGCGGAGAGAGCGGCCCGCCTGCCGCCTCGAGGGCGACGTCCGGCGGCACTTCGACGCGGTAATCCGCGAAGCCGCCCTTCACCGTGAACGCCCCGACGGGATGGTCGTTGAGGAACACCTGCACCTCGGCTGCGCCGGCCGTCGCGGGCCTTCCTCCGTCACCGCAGCGGAACACGATGGCGCGCGTCGCGGCTTCGACCGGCAGCGACACGAGGGACCGCCCCGTCAGCCAGCGGTACGTGACGTCGTCCTGGACCTGGCGCGTGAACATCCGGAACACCCACGCGTTGTCGTACGCGCCGACGTCGATGTTCACGGTGCGCGCGCGGGCGAGCGGTTCAAGCTGGTAGAGATACAGGTCGAACGGCTTCTGGCGGACCTCGTCCGGGTAACCGTTCCGGACCGACTCGTACTCGGGGACCGCGAACCGCTCGATCCGGACCGGCGTGACGCCGATGCGAGGCGAGGCGAATGCGAAGCCTCCGTCGGCGACGAGGAACACCCGGTCGTACGCCCCGTCGGCCCACGACAGGAACTGCTCCATCTGCGCCCGGTTCGGGCGCGGCGACGAGAAGACGAGCACGTGCCGCCCGTGGATGTACGCGAGCGGCGTGGCCAGCACGTGCGCGTCCGACGCGTTGCGCGGTTCGACCAGCACGAGGTCACGGTCGCCGAAGCCCGCGGAGAGCCGTTCGAGAGCGGGGATCATCCCGGCGTACTCGACGTGGCGGATGATCGGCCGGGACGCCGCGGCAAAGGTCGCGCCGACGAAGACCACGATGGCGGCCGGGACGGCGATCCAGGCGAGCGCCCTTCGGACGCGCGCCGCGCCTGACGGCGCGTCCCCTGCCGCCGCCCTGCGCGCGCGGTACGCGACGAGCGCACCGGCCGCGATCATCAGGCACGCCAGGGGCAGGATGACAGGCAGGTAGCGGCGCGCCTGCCAGAAGTTCTCGGGCACGATCCGGATCTTGTAGAAGAAGAACCCGGATGCCAGCGCGCCGGTCGTCAGGAGGACCGGGTCCCGCCAGAACCTGGTCCACGTGACGGCGGCGAATCCCGCGACCGCCGCCAGCAGGCCGGCAGGGCCGACGTACCACGCGAAGGCCCTGAGGGCGTACGCGTCGTGCTCGGCGAGCAGACCGGCCGGCCGGCGCAGGAAGTACGCGTAGGCGGCAGCCGCGACCACCGCCGCGGCGAGCAGGCGCGGCGCCCACCGCCGAAGGGCCGCGACGGTGTCCGGGCGGCGTCGGCGCGCGAGCCGAACCAGCGAGAACGCGATGGCGAGGAGCGTCAGCCCCAAGGCGATGCCTCGCGCGCCGCCAAGCTGCATCAGCGGGATCGCGACGTAGGCCTTCAGCGGTCCGGTGTAGTAGACGGCAGCCGCGGCGAGGAACGGCGTGAGCACGAGCGGGAACAGGCGGCCCAGCCGCTTGCCGTCCGCGACGAGGCACAGCAGGCCGGCCGCCATGCCGGCGACGAGCACCAGCGAGTCGAGGCGCACGAACATCAGCGTGCCGAGGAGCGCGGCGGCCACCGGCGCGAAGAACCGGTCGCCGTCGTGCCCGGCCCGAGCGAGCGCGAGAAAGGCCGCGAAGAGCAGCGCCTGCTGCATCACCTCCGAATTCGGGTACTTCGCGTACCACACCTCGGCGACGTTGACGGCCAGCAACACGGCCGCGACGAAGGCCGGGGCCCGGCCGGCGAACCGCGTGCCGGCGAAGTAGACCGCGACGAGGCCCAGGATGGCCCACGCGCCGACCGCGTTCCTGGCGCCGCTCAGCCCGTCGATCCCGTACGCGATCGCGATCCAGGCGGGAAAGCCGTGCGGGAACTGCCCGACCACTTCCCCGCGCGACCGGTCGGCGACGAAGAAGCCCATGAACCGCACGCCCTGGTTGAGCCCCTTCGCGACTTCGTCCCGGCTGACCGTGAGGAACAGCGGCCGGAACTCGTCGGGCACCGCCGCGAGGGTGGCGTCGCGGATCGTCAGCGAGCCGTCCCGGGCCATCTGGATCCCCTGGTTCATGTAGGTGCCGGGGTCCTTGCCGCCCATCACGTATTCCGACGAGGGGAAGAACAGCCACGCGCCGAGAGCCATGACGGCCAGGGGCAGCGCCGCCGTCCAGGTGGGCCTGGCGGCCGTGCCGGCGTACGAGAGACGGCGGCGGAAGATCGCCGCGAGCACGGCAGCGACGGCGGCGTCGATGAGGGCGACCCGTGCGAGGCTGAAGGCTCCGCCCGCCGCGAGGGCGAGGGCCGCCAGCGTCGTGAGGGTCAGGCTCAGGACGACCGCCCAGAACGCCCGCTCCTCGGCGGCGAGCGCGGCGCGCCGTGCCCGGCCGGCGTCGGAGACGCGGAAGACGACCGCGCCAGGCAGATAGGCGAGCACGCCGAGGAAGGCCAGCGAGCGCAGCATGGCTCAGGCGCGGAACCGCCGGACCGCGTCGGCGACCGCGCGCACGTCCTCCTCCGGGATGCCCGGGTACATCGGGAGCGACAGGACCCTGGCGCAGACGCGGTCGGCCTCGGGGCATGCGGCCGGCGATTCGGACTGCAAGGCCGGCTGCCTGGGGATCGGCACCGGGTAGTGGATGAGCGTTTCGATCGACTCGTCGCGCAGGAAGGCCTGCAGCGCATCGCGGCTGGCCGACAGCACCGGGAAGAGGTGGTACACGTGCCCGGCGTCGCACTCGGGCGGGACCTCGACGTCCGTTCCTGCCAGCAGCCGCCGGTACTCGGCCGCCCTGGCCCTGCGTGCCGCCGTCCACCCGGCCAGGAAGGGGAGGCGCGCCGAGAGGATCGCCGCCTGCATCTCGTCGAGGCGGCTGTTCACGCCCATCTCGCCGTGGTGATACCGGTCCGTCTGGCCGCCGTTCCTGATGCGCTTCATCTTCGCGGCCAGCGCCGCGTCGCTGGTCGTGATGGCGCCGCCGTCCCCGAGCGCACCCAGGTTCTTGGTCGGATAGAAGCTGTACGCTGCCGCGGCGCCAAACGACCCGACGGGCGTGCCCCCGCAGGTCGCGAGGTGCGCCTGGCAGCAGTCCTCGATGACGGCGAGGCCGTGCCGGGCGGCAATGGCCGCGATGGCCGGCATGTCCGCCGCCTGGCCGTAGAGGTGCACGGGCAGGATCGCTGCCGTCCGCGGCGTGATGGCCGCCTCGACCGCGGCCGGGTCGATCGTCAGGCGCCGCGGATCGATGTCGGCGAACACGGGCCGGGCACCCACCATCAGGCAGGCGAGCGCGGTGTAGGCCGCGGAGAGCGGCGTCGTGACGACCTCGTCGCCGGGCCCGATGCCGAGGGCGCGCAAGCCGATCGCGATGGCGTCGGTGCCCGTGCCGACGCCGACGCAGGCGGCAGCCCCGCACGCCGCGGCGAACGCGCGCTCGAACGCCTCCACCTCCGGGCCGAGCACGTACCAGGCGCTCTCGACCACACGGCGGATGGCCGCGTCCACGGCCGGCCGGTCCTCCCCGGGCGCGAGTCGCATGCTGGGGACGCGCGGCGGAGTCATGACGGGAACAGCTCCTGCGCGCCGGGATTCAGGTAGTGCGGCAGGTGCTCCCGGTAGTACGCGATCGTGCGGGCGAGGCCGTCCCGGAGCGTCACCTGGGGGGCCCAGCCCGTGGCGGCCCTGAACTTGGACGAATCGGCGTAGAAGCTGCCGATGTCGATGGCCCGCTTCTCTTCGGGCCACGGCACGTAACGGACGCGCCCGGTGCCGGCGGCCTCGAGCAGCAGGTGCACCAGGTCCCGGTGGCTCACCGGCTCGGAGCCGCCGACGTTGAAGACCTCGCCGTTGCACGCGTCGAGGGCGCCCGCCCGCAGGAACGCGTCCGCCGCATCGTCCACGTACACGAAGTCGCGCAGTTGAGATCCGTCGCCGTAGATCTGGATCTCGCGGTCCTCGACGGCGAGCCGGATGAACCAGCCGATGAACCCCTGGCGGTCGTGCTTCACGAGTTGCCGCGGCCCGTAGATGTTGGTCAGGCGCAGCGAGCACGCGCGCACCCCGAACACGTGGTCGTAGACCAGGTGGTAGTACTCCCCCGCCACCTTGTTGATCCCGTTCACGTCGGTGGGCCGCACCAGGTGCGCCTCCGTGACGGGCAGGAAGTCGGGCTTGCCGTACACCTGGCGCGTCCCGGCGAAGACGACCTTCGCCGCCGGGTTGTTGCGGCGGCAGGCCTCGAGGATCGACAGCTGGCTCCGGCAGTTGATCTCGAGGTCCGTGAAGGGGTCCCGCATGCTGTCGATGTGGCTGACCTGCCCGGCGAGGTTGAAGATGACGTCCACGTGCCGCACGAGGTAGCTCATCGTGCTGTCCTGGCGCACGTCGGCGATGTTCAGCCGCACGCGGTCCTCGATGCCGCGGATGTTGAAGAGGTTGCCGCCGTAGTCGGCGATGAGCGAGTCGACGAGCAGCACGTTCGCGCCGAGGTCCACGAGGCGCCGCGCGAGGTTGCTGCCGATGAACCCCGCGCCGCCGGTGATCATGACGCGGCGGCCGCGGTAGAAGGCCTCGTACTCCATCCTCAGTCTCCGGGACCCGCAGGCGCCGCCGGGGGCGCCGCGCCGCGCCGGACGACGAGCGCCCACCACAGCTTCATGACGTCCACGGCCGTCCGGGTGATGCGGCGGACGTTGAAGAACTGCGACTTCCCGTAGGCCCGGTGGTAGTGGTGCACGGGGGCTTCGGCGATCGTGAAGCCGGCGTCCTGGATCTTCTTCATCATCTCGAGGCAGATGACGCCGCTGTCCTTCGTGAGCGCGACACGGTCGAAGATCGCTCGGCGCATCAGGCGGAAGTCGCAGTCGACGTCCCGCACCTTCAGTCCGAACAGCATCCTGACCATGTGGTGGTAGAGCCGCCCGATGACGATGCGGTGGAACGGATCGGACCGGCTGATCTTGTAGCCGTTCACCATGTCGACGCCCGGCGCGCGCCTCGCCCAGAGATCGCCCATCTCCCAGGGGTCGTACTGCGCGTCGCCGTCGGTGTAGAAGATCCACGCCTTCGTGGCGCTGGCGAACCCGCTGCGCAGGGCGCCCCCGTAGCCGCGGTTCTTCGGGTGGTGGACGACGCGGACCTGCGGGTAGACGCGCGCCAGTTCGTCGAGGATCGCCGGCGTCTTGTCGCGGCTGCCGTCGTTGATGACGATCACCTCGAAGTCCGGCGTGAGCCGCGAGGCCGCCAGCACGGCCGCCACCACCATGCTGGCGATGGTGCCCGCGTCGTTGTAGGCCGGGAAGAACACCGTCAACCCGGGTGTCGCCTGGGGTTCAGCCATCTCGAGCGCCTAAACCGTACCACGCCGATCTTCGGCCCGGCAAGCCGCCCGCTCGTACACCTGCTCGAAGCGTTCGGCCACGCGCGGCCAGGTCCGCGCCTCGAGCGCGTCGGCGCGCGCGGCGGCGCCAAGTCGTGTCCGGGCCCCCGGGTCCGCGAGCAGGCGGTCCAGGGCGTCCGCGAGCGCCCGGGCGTCGCGTTCGGCGACGAGCAGGCCCGTCCGCTCGTCTTCCACCACGGACGGGATGCCTCCGACGCGCGTCGCGACGAGCGCCGTTCCGGAGGCCAGCGCCTCCATGACCGTGTTCGGCAGGCCGTCGACGTTGCCGCCATCGTCGTGGATCGAGGGCATCACCGCGATGTCGGCGGCCGCCAGTCCCGCCGCGACCTCGTCCTGCGAGAGCACGCCGGGAAAGCTCACTCGGCCGCCTACGCCGGCCCGGCGGGCGCGCTCCCGCAGGTCGGCTGCCAGGTCCCCTTCGCCCCCGATCACGAGGCGCAGCCCCGGCCAGCGCGGCGCCAGCAGGCCGACGGCGTCGATGAGATAGTCGAAGCCCTTCTTCCGGACCAGCCGGCCGGCCGTGAAGAGCACGAGGTCGCCGGGTCCGGCGCCGATGGCCTGCCTCGCCGCCGCGCGGGCCCGGTCATCGGGACGGAAGCGGTCGACGTCCACGCCGTAGGGGATGGTTTCCGCCCGCGCCGGGTCGGCGCCGATGGCGATCGCCCGGTCGCGCAGGTCATCGCTGCACGCCGTCAGCCAGTCCACGCGCCCGAGCGCCGCGCGGGCCACGCGGCGCGCGGCGCCGTGGCGCTCGGCCACGTAGACGTCCGAGCCGTGAAGGCTGATGACCGCCGGCAAGGCGCCCGCAGCCGCCGCGACGACGGCCCCGCTCGGCACGAGCCAGTGCCCGTGCAGGATCGTCGCCCCCACCTCGCGCGCGACGCGGCGGGCCGCCCGGAACGACGCCGCCAGGCCGAAGGGCGCCGCAATCCACGCCGCGCCCCGCAGGCGGACGTCGGCGCGCATCGCGGCCGCGTAGCCGAACACGTTCAGCGACGGGTGGGGCGCGTAGCGGAAGGGATGGAAGTGGACGCCCTCTTCGACCGGTCCGCGGGCGAGGCGCGGGTGCCACGGGAGCACCATGTGCACCTCGTGCCCGCGCGCGGCGATGCCCTTCGCGATCGGCTCCATGAAGGTGCCGATCCCGTCCCCCGGGAAGCGGGGGTACGACGTCGCGAGCATGACGACGACGTGGCGGCGGATCACGTCGCCCGGTCCCGCGCCGCCCGGCGCACCCGGCCCCGGTTTCTCAGGACGAGGCGCCACGGCATGACCATCGACTCGAGGAGCACCCGCCCGGTCATCTTCGAGGCGCCCTGGCGCCGTTCGACGAAGATGATCGGCGCCTCGCCGACGCGGCCGCCCTGCCGCGCCACCTCGAACACCGTCTCGACCATGAACGCGTACCGGTGCGAGAGGAACCGCTCCAGGTCGAGGCGGGCGAGCGCCTCCCGGCGCCAGCATCGATACCCGCTCGTGCTGTCGCGGACCGTCAGGCCGGTGATCGTCCGGACGTACGCGTTCGCGAACGAACTCAGGATGATCCGCCGGAGCGGCCAGTTCACGACGCTGATGCCGTTCAGGTAGCGCGAGCCGAGCACCAGGTCGTGCGACTCCGCCGCCTTCACCAGGTCCGGCAGGTACTTCGGATCGTGCGAGAGGTCGGCGTCCATCTGGCAGACGAGGCGGCTGCCGTGCCCGAGTGCCCAGCGGAAGCCGTCGAGATAGGACAGGCCAAGGCCCCGCGGCCCGGTCCGGTGCATCACGTGCAGCCGGCCCGGGTAGGCCCGCGCCAGTTCGTCGGCGACGCCGCCGGTGCCGTCCGGAGACTGATCGTCGACGACCAGGACTTCGTAAGGGAAGGGATCGAGGATCTGCCGCGCGAGCAGCGGCAGGTTCTCGCGCTCGTTGTACGTCGGGACGATGACCAGGACGTTCATGTCGTCATGCGCGCAGCGCCCGCCAGGACGCCGCCGTCACGAGGAGGGTGGGATCCACCACGGGGATCCGGAACCGCTCCTGCGGGAAGAACACCAGACACACGACGAGCGACGATGCCGCGAGCAGGAGGAGCGGCACCGGCATCTCGCCCGTTCGCCGGAGGGCGGCGAGTCCCAGCAGCGCGAACGGGAGCACGGCGGCGTACGACAGGGCGGACGCGGCGAAATACCGCGTCGAGTGCAGCCGGTACGACGGCCCGATCGGCACGACCGTGTAGAACGCCTTGCGCGCGAGGAGTCCGGCCCAGGCAGCCGGTCGCTCCCCGATGAACCGCCACGCCTCCCGGTAGTAGACCGGCTCCAGTTCTTCCGGGGTCTTGCCGGGGTGCCGCGCGCGCAACTCGACGTTGGCGCGCTTCAAGGCGGGATTGGCCGCCAGGTCGCCTTCGCCGGACGCGAGCGGGTGGTTGCCGGTCCAGAACGTGATGCCTCCTTCGGAGGCGACGAGGACGAAGCGGCCGTACTCGCGGGCGTTCCGGGCGGTCCAGGGCGCCACGATCAGCACGCAGGCCGCCGCGAAGATCGCCGCGGGGAGCCAGTGCCGGCGCCAGCAGAGCCAGAGGACGGCGAGCGGCAGGAAGACGAGCATGGCCGGCCGCGTGAGCACGGACAACCCGGCCAGCACGCCGGCCGCCGCCGCCCCGCCCCGGCGCGCGCCGGACGCCGTCAGCACGGCGGCTGATCCGAGCGCCAGCACGCTGAACAGCGTCTCGCTCCAGACGTAGGCCGGGGTCCAGACGAGCGGGGGATAGGCCGCGGCGAGCACCGCGCCGGCCGCGGCGGCCCTCGGCCCGGCGGCCCGGCCCGCGAGCCAGGCGACGAGCCAGACGACGACGCCGCCGAGCGCCGATTGCGCCACGCGGACGGCACGGAGCACCGACGGGTCCGGGCCTTCGGCGGGTCCGGGTGGTATGGCGGCCTCGCCTCGAGCGCCCGAGGCCCCGACCACCGCGGCGAGGAAGAGCGGATACAGGGGCGCGCGCCCGAAGTGCTCGCCCGGCGCCGGGGATCCGTCCGGGCCCAGGTGCGCGAAGCCGCGCCCGGCCGCGACGTTCCCGCCGAGCATCAGGTACTCGCGTTCGTCGTGCGTGAGCGGCTTGTCCACCCAGTAGCCGAGCGCGAACGCCAGGCGCAGCGCGATGCCCGCCGCGACCGCCACCCACACCGCGCGGGGCACTCGTGGGTTCACGGGCGCTACTCTCGGCCTTCGAACCTGAGCGCCGCGATCTGCTCCGAGACCAGGCCCACGAGGAACACGACGACGGCCAGCATGATCAGCAGCACCGAGGAGTTCGTGACGTGGGACTGCGTGGCGATGGTCCACGCGGCGTACGCGGTCCCGAGGAGGAACGAGGCGAGGCTGACGGGCAGGAAGACCCGGAACGGGCTGAAGAGCGTGACGATCTTCAGGACGATCAGCAGGAACCGGACGCCGTCCTTGGCGAGCCGGATCTTCGAGGAGCCGACGCGCGCCGCGGCCTCGATGGGCTCGAAGCAGACGTTGTACCCCGCCTTGATGAAGGCCAGCGTCGTCGTCGTCGGCGTGGAGAAGCCGTTGGGCAGCAGGTGCAGGAACTCGCGCAGCTGCGAGCGCCGCGCGCCGCGGAAGCCGGACGTCAGGTCGAGGATCCGGCGGCCGGTGAGGTGGCCGGCGAGCCGGTTCAGCGCGGCGTTGCCGAGCAGGCGCATGCGCGTGGCCTGCGTGCCGGACGACCGCGCCCCGATCACCAGGTCGTACTCGCCGAGGCGCGAGACGAGCCGCACCGCGTCCGCCGCCCGGTGCTGCCCGTCGCCGTCGACGATGAGCACGAACTCGCCCGACGCGTGCCTGATCCCCGT
The DNA here is from genome assembly GCA_964491885.1 of uncultured Vicinamibacterales bacterium. Classification (GTDB taxonomy): domain Bacteria; phylum Acidobacteriota; class Vicinamibacteria; order Vicinamibacterales; family JAKQTR01; genus JAKQTR01. Next base: position 21,754 of record CAZBIP010000004.1, on the reverse strand, counting down.
CTTGACCGCCGCGCCGTTGCCCTTGTTGTAGGGGTGGCGCACCACCGTCGCCCCGGCCTCGCGGGCCCGCTCCGCCGTGGCGTCGGACGAGCCGTCGTCCACGACGATGATCTCGCGCCAGTTGCCGCCAGCCCGGAGCGCCGCGACGAGCGGCCCGACCGCGGGCTCCTCGTTGAATGCCGGGATCACGATCGACGTCGATGACGGGTCGGCCACGGTGCTAGCTCCGGTTCGAGTCCGCGCGCCGGTCGGCGGGGGAGGACCCGGCCTGGCGGAGTTCCATCCGTCTCACGCGGTACAGCAGGTCCTCGATGAGCTTGCGGTTGCCCGAGATGACGTCCGCGAGCAGGCCGATGAGCGCGATCTGAAAGCCCACGATCAGGAGGACGGACGCCAGGATGAGGGACTGGACGTGCCCGAGGCCCTCGCCGACGAGGTAGAAGTACACGAACCGCAGCGACACGGCGACGCCGCCGCCGAACACGACGAGGCCGATGAGGCCGAACACCTTGAGCGGCTCGTACATCGCGTAGACGCGGATGATCGTGGCCGCCGACGCCTTGACGTAGGTCCACACGCTGGAGAACAGCCGCGACGACCGCGTCCGCGGGTTGCTGCGGATCGGCACGTGGACGATGGCCATCCGCTTCTTGCCGGCCTGGATGATCGACTCGAGCGTGTACGTGAAGTCCGAGACGATCGTCATCCGCAGGGCGGCCTCCCGCGTGTAGGCGCGGAATCCGCTCGTCGTGTCGGGCACCTTGGTGTCGGACACCTGCCGCACGACCCACGAGCCCAGCCACTGCAGCCGCTTGCGCGTCGCCGACATGTGCGCCAGGTCCCGCACCTCCCGGTCGCCGATGACGATGTCCGCCTCGCCGGCGACGAGCGGCGCGATGAGCTTGGGGATGTCGGCGCCGGCGTACTGGTTGTCGCCGTCCGTGTTGACGATGATGTCCGCGCCCAGCTTGAGGCAGGCATCGATGCCCGCGGCGAACGCCGCCGCCAGGCCCTTCCGCTGCGGGAACCGGACGACGTGCTCGACGCCGTGCCGCCGGGCCACCTCGGCGGTGCCGTCGCGCGACCCGTCGTCGATGACCAGAATCTCGACGGCGTCGATGCCCGGGATGGCGCGCGGGACGTCCTGCACCGTGGCCGGCAACGTCTCCGCCTCGTTCAGGCACGGGATCTGGACGATCAGTTTCATTGAGCAATGACCATGCGGTTCATCGACAGGAGTCAGGAGTCAGGAGTCAGAATGAGTTCAACTGCTCGAGCGGGCAACATCCAGTGTTCTGACGCCCGAGGATTCGGAATTCTGAATTCTGTCTCCTGACTTCTGACTTCTATCTACTCTCCCACCAGCTT
>CAZBIP010000004.1:0-20286 GCA_964491885.1 uncultured Vicinamibacterales bacterium | reverse complement strand
GAATTCTGAATTCTGTCTCCTGACTTCTGACTTCTATCTACTCTCCCACCAGCTTCTCCACCACCCCGTCCCACGTCACGAGCCGCGCGCGCTCGAAGCCCGCTTCGCCGAGGGCCCGCGCGCGGGCGCGGTCGGCGTCGAGGCGGCTGAACGCGTCGGCCAGCGCCGCCGGGTCGGGGTCGCACACGCAGCCGTTCGTGCCGTCCACGACGAACTCGAGGGGCCCGCCCGAGTCGCGTGCCGTGACGACCGGCTTCCGCGCGAGGAACGCCTCGAGCGTGACGTAGCCGAAGTCCTCGTCGAACGGCGTGTACGCGACGCCGAGGGCCCCGGCGTACAGCGCCAGCAGCCGCTCGTCGTCCACGGCCCCCTCGAACGTGACGCGCCCGCTGACGCCGAGGTCCTCGGCCAGGCGCCGGAGGTTCGCGTCCTGCGTCCCCTCGCCGGCGACGACCAGCCGCAGGGAAGAGCGGACGCCGGCCAGCGCGCGGACGGCGAGGTCGTGGCGCTTGACCGTTTCCAGCCGGCCGACCGAGAGCACGTAGTCGCCGTACGGCCCCGGCGCCAGCCGCTCGGCGAGCCTCGGGGGATGATACAGCGGTTCGGCCCTCAGCCCGTTGAACTTCTCGAGCCGGCGCGCGGTGTTGCCGGCGTTCGCGTAGAGCCTCCGGCACTCGCCCAGCATCTGCGTGTCGAGGGCGACGAGCGACTGGCGCAGGCCCGCGTCGAGGTCGGTGTGGGCGAAATCGCTGTACACCGTGCCGCACAGCTCGTACGCCGCGCGGTACTGGTGGATGAGCCAGGCGACCTTGTTGGGGTGCCGCGCGAAGTACGACGGGAACTTCGTCGCGATCACGAGGTCGATGGGCGTGCCGTTGCTCTCGCTGAGGTCCAGCAGCCGCCACGCCGCGGCGTGCGCGAGGATCTCCTCCTTCGGATACCACTTGAACGGCACCGACACGAGGTCCACGGCGTAGCCGCGCAGGCGGAGGCGATCCGCCAGCTGGCGGACGTGGCTCTCGGCGCCGCCCCTGACGAGCGGCACCTGCGCCTCGCACACGAGGATGGTCCGTACCGGCATCTCGCTCACTCCGCGGGGCGCGGCCCCCGTCTCACGTCGCGAAGCGGACGTTGACGACGTCGCCGTCGGCAACGGGGTAGTCCTTGCCCTCGAGCCGCACCTCGCCGTGATCGCGGCACGCCGCCATCGAGCCGCGCGCGACCAGGGCGTCGTAGGCGACCACCTCGGCGCGGATGAACCCGCGCGAGAGGTCCGTGTGGATCTCGCCCGCCGCGGCCTGGGCCGGCGTCCCGCGCGGGATCGACCACGCGCGGCACTCGTCCTCGCCGACGGTGAAGAACGAGATGTACCCGAGCAGGTCGTAGCTCGCGCGGATCACCCGGTCGAGCCCCGACTCCTTCAGGCCGAGGTCGGACAGGAACGCCGCCGCGTCGGCCGCCTCCAGCTGCGCGATCTCCAGCTCGATCTTCGCGCAAACCGCCACCGTGCGCGCCGCGGGCCCGGCCCCCAGGCCGGCGAGATCGTGGCGCGCCAGCAGGCGGTCGAGGCCGCCCGCCAGGTCGCCCTCGTCGGCGTTCAGCACGAGCAAGATCGGTTTCGCCGACAGGAACTGGAACCCGCGCAGCCGGCGCCGGTCGTCCTCCGGAAGATCGAGCGCCCGCAGCGCGGCGCCGCTCTCGAGGTGGGGGCGGCAGGCGGCGAGCACGGCCTGCTCGCGCTCGAGTTCGGCCGTGCGCGTCTTCTTGAGGTCCTTGGCGAGGCGCTCGAGCCGCTTTTCGACGACGGCCAGGTCCGCGAGGATGAGCTCGTCCTCCATCGCGCGCGCGTCGCGGGCCGGATCGACCGAGCCCGCGGCGTGGGGAATGGCCGGGTCGTCGAACGCGCGCAGAACGTGGACGAGGGCGTCGGCGTTCCGGTACGCCGCGACGTCCAGCAGGGCGTCCGCGCCGGACCCCGACGCGCGCCCGGGAATGTCCGCGAACTCGACCGTGGCAGGCACGCGCTTGCGGGGCTTGTACATCGCCGTCAGCACGTCGAGCCGCGGGTCGGGCACGCGCGCGACGCCGAGCACGGTCTCGGCCTTGCCGTGGGCGGGACGCGGCGCCTCGTGGGCGGCCGTCATCAGCTGGAAGAGGGTGGTCTTGCCCGTCGAAGGATAGCCAATCAGCGCGGTTCGGAGCATGGGTCCATCGTCACGCCGCCAGGGCCAGTGCCGGAGCCTTGCGGCAGAGCCCCCATGCTAGCACGCGCCCGGGCGGCCCGGCGCCCGCCCCGGTGCTGGCGGACTCGCCAGTCAAGCGAAGAAAAAGCGTATTGAGATCGGCCGCAAGTTGCACGTGGGAAGGATTTTGGCGTTGACTTCGCCCTCCCGCTTTTCTAACATCCGAGTGGTCTCGGGTGGAGCAAAGTGGAGCAGAACGCCGTTCTCAGAGGGAATGCGCCAGCCCGCATCGATGACAAGGGCCGGCTCAAGATTCCCACCGCCTTCAAGACGCTGGTCGAAGACCGGCACGGCCGGGATGTCTTCGTCACCAGCCTGAGCGGCGAGTCCGTCCAAGTCTACCCGATGCCCGTGTGGATCGAGATCGAGCGCAAGCTGGCCCAGATCCCCTCCACCCACCCCTCGCGCCTCCGCTTCTTCAGCCGCGTCAATTACTACGGGCAGGCGGCCGAGATCGACAACCAGGGCCGCGTCCTGATCCACACGCGGCTGCGCGAGGCGGCCGGGATGGTTGGCGAGGTGGACGTGTTCGGCCACTACGACCATCTCGAGATCTGGAACCACGAGCGCTTCGTGACGAAGCTCTCGAGCGACCCGTACACCGATGCCGACGCGCGGGCGCTCGCCGAGTTCGGGATCTGACGCGCCCCGAGGTGCCGCCGCGATGTCCGTCCACGTGCCCGTCATGGCCGCCGAGGTCGTGGAGGCCCTGCGGCCGGGGCGCGGCGGGCTGTTCGTGGATTGCACCGTCGGCGCCGGCGGTCATGCCCGCGCGCTCCTCTCGGCCGGGGCGGCGCGCCTGGTCGGCATCGACCGCGACCGCGAGGCGCTGACGCTCGCGGGCGGCGCGCTGGCGGAGTGGGGCGAACGGGTGACGCTGGTCCACGGCGACTACCGCGGCCTCGATCGGATCCTCGACGAGCGCGGCATCGGCGCGATCGACGGCGCGGTGGCGGATCTCGGCGTGTCGTCGCTGCAACTCGACGGCGCCGGGCGGGGGTTCAGTTTCCAGCGCGATGAGGCGCTCGACATGCGGATGGACACGAGCCGCGGCGCGACGGCCGCCGACCTCCTGGCGGAGGCCGACGAGCGCGAGCTGGCCGACGTGATCTTCCGCTTCGGCGAGGAACGCCGCTCGCGGGCGATCGCGCGGGCCGTCGTCGCGGCGCGGCGCGAGGCGCCCATCGAGACGACGGCGCGCCTGGCCGGCATCGTGCGGCGCGTCGTCGGCCGACGCGGCCGGATCGATCCGGCGACGCGGACGTTCCAGGCGATCCGGATCTGGGTGAACGCGGAGCTGGACGGCCTCGACGTCTTTCTGCGCGCGGCGTGCGACAGGCTGGCGGCCGGCGGGCGCCTGGCCGTCGTGACGTTCCACTCGCTCGAGGACCGGCCCGTGAAACACACGTTCCGGGGGCTGGCGGGCGAGGGACGCGGGCTGCGGCTGGTGACGAAGCGGTCGCTCGTCCCCGGCGACAACGAGGTGCGATCGAACCCCCGGGCGCGCAGCGCGAGGCTGCGCGTCATCGAGCGAATGGAGTCGACGTGATGGCGCGCACACCCGGACCGGCAGACGCCATCGCCTACAGCATCCCGCTCGAGGTCGAGAACCACCCGGTGCGGAAGGTGGATCACGACCGCCAGCGCGAGGTGTGGCGGATGGCCGTCGTCGTGGCGGTGATGCTCGGCGGATTGCTCGTGGTCGCCTGGCAGCACTCGCAGTGGCGGGACCTCGGCTACGAACTGGCGCGCCTGCAGAAGGCGCGCGCCGCGGGCGAGGCGGAACAGCGGCACCTCCGTCTGGAGCTGGAGACGCTGCGCGCCCCCGAGCGCATCGAGCGCCTCGCGATCAGGGACCTGCGCCTGGTGGCGCCGTCGCAGACCGAGGCGGTCGTGCTGGAGCGGGTCCGGCAGGCGGCCGCGCCGGATCGGAGTCTGGTCGCGCGGCGTCTGGCCGCGGAAGGCGTGGTGGGCGGACATGAGTGAGCCGGCCGGGCGGGCGTGGGTGCGGACGGTGCGCACGCGCGTGCTGGTCACGGCGGCCTGCTTCGCGCTGTGGGCCGTGGCGATCGAGGCCCGCCTCGTCTGGCTGCAGGTGTACCAGCACGACGCGCTGGAGGCCGAGGCGGCCACGCAGCGGAACCGCACGCTCGCCGCCGACGCCCGGCGCGGCGACATCGTCGACCGCAACGGGCGCACGCTCGCGATCAGCGTCGATGCCGTGTCGGTCTGCGCGATCCCCAAGGAGATTGGCGACCCGGCCGCCGTGGCCGCCGCCGTGTGCCGGGGGCTCGGCGACTGCACGGCCGAGGAGCGGCAGCTCTTCGTGCAGCGCCTGGGCCAGAAGGAGCGCGAGTTCGCGTGGCTGCGGCGCCAGGCGTCGATCGAGGCGGCGGCCCGCGTCGAGCGGCTCGGCCTCGAGGGCATCTTCATGAAGCCCGAGCCGCGGCGGTACTACCCGAACCGCGAACTTGCGGCCCACGTGCTCGGCTACCTCGGCACGGACAACACGGGGCTGGCCGGCATCGAGCAGTCGTACGACTCGAAGATCAAGGGCAAGCCCGGGCAGATCGTCGTCGAGGTCGACGCGACCAAGAGCGCGTTCAGCCGCGTGGAGAAGCCCCCGGTGCAGGGCGACACCGTGGAGCTCACGATCGACGCCTACCTCCAGCACATCGCCGAGCGCGAGCTGGAACTGGGCGTCGCCGAGCACCGCGCGCGCGGCGGATCGGTCATCGTCATGGATCCCCGCACGGGCGAGATCCTGGCGATGGCGAACGCGCCGGCGGTGAACCCCAACGCGTACCGGGACGTTCCGCGCGAGTGGTGGATGAACCGGGCGGTCCAGGGGATCTACGAGCCTGGTTCGACGTTCAAGGTCGTCACGGCGTCGGCGGCGATGGAGGAACGGACCTTCCGGCCATCCGACGCCTTCGACGTGAGCGCCGGGCAGATCCGCATGGCGGGCCGCCTCGTGTCGGACACGCACCGGTACGGCGTGCTGAGCTTCACCGACGTGCTCGTGAAGTCGAGCAACGTCGGGGCGATCAAGATCGGCCTCGGCGTCGGCGCGGAGCGGCTCGGCCGCTACGCGAGGCGCTTCGGGTTCGGCGAGCGCCTGTCGGTCGACCTGCCCGGCGAGACGCCGGGCATCCTGGCGGACCCGAGCCGCTGGAGCCAGAGCGCGCTCATGTCCATCTCGATGGGCTACGAGGTCGGCGTGACGCCGCTGCAGATGGCGGCGGCGGCGTCGGCCGTGGCCAACGGCGGCGTCCTGGTGCGGCCCCGCATCGTCCGCGCGCTGAGGCGCGGCGGCGTGCGCACGGAGGTCGTGCCGCAGGAACTGCACCGCCCGATTTCGAGCGCGACGGCCTCCGAACTCGTGTCCATCATGGAGCAGGTCGTCGATCGCGGCACGGGCACGGCGGCGCGGGTGGCCGGCTACACCGTCGCCGGCAAGACCGGGACCGCGAGCAAGATCGTCGACGGGCGGTACTCGAAGACGGAGTACCACTCGTCGTTCGTCGGGTTCGTGCCGTCGCGCCGCCCGGCGTTCACGATCCTGGTGGTCATCGACTCGCCGCACGCCGGCGCGATCTACGGCGGCGCGGTCGCCGGCCCGGTCTTCCAGCGGATCGCCGATGCCGCCCTGCGCCACGCCGGCGTGCCGCCGACGATCAATGCCCTGCCGCCCATCCTCGTCCAGGCGTCGGCGGACGACGCCGTTCCGGCGCAGGTGGTGCAGACGGCGGCCGCGGCCGGCCCGACGAGGTTCCGCGTGCTGACGGGCCCGCCCACGGTGCCCGACGTGCGCGGGCTCGGCGCGCGCGCGGCCGCGAGGCACCTGTCCGATCTGGGCATGGTCGTCCGCCTCGTGGGCGACGGCGTGGCCGTCGGCCAGGATCCCCCGGCCGGCGCCCTCCTCGAACCGGGCCGCGTGTGCCGCGTCTGGCTCAGCCGCGTCGCCTTTCCCCCGCCCACGACGGCGCCGCTGCCATGACGCTTCGCGACCTCTTCCTCGTGCTGGACGAGCGCGGACTTCGCGCGGGGACCGGCGGTGACGGCGGCCCGGCTGGCGGCGTGGCGGCGGCGGTCGCGTTCGATTCGCGCGCCGTGGTGCCGGGCGCGGTGTTCGTGGCGATCAGGGGCGCGCGCGCCGACGGCGCCGGCTTCGCCGCGCAAGCGGCCACGAGGGGCGCTGCCGCCGTGGTGGCGGAGGCCGAACCGCCCCCGGGGTTCCCGATCCCCTGGGTGCGCGTCACCGACGCGAGGCTCGCGCTGGCGCTGCTGGCCTCGAGCTTCTACGGACACCCGAGCCGGACGATGCGCGTCGTGGGCGTGACGGGCACCAACGGCAAGACGACGACGTCGTACCTGATCCAGGCCGTGTTCGAGGCGGCCGCGATCCGGTGCGGCCTGCTGGGCACGGTGCAGTACCGGATCGGCTCGGAGTCGCGCGACGCGGCCCGGACGACGCCGGAGGCGCCGGACGTGCAGGGCATGCTCCGCGACATGGCCGACGCCGGCTGTGGGGCGTGCGTGATGGAGGTGTCGTCGCACGCCCTCGCCCTCAAGCGCGTCGACGGGACGCGCTACGCCGCCGCGGTGTTCACGAACCTGACGCGGGACCACCTCGACTTCCACGAGGACATGGACCGGTACTTCGCCGCGAAGCGCCGGCTCTTCGAGATGCTGCCGGACGGCGCCCCGTCGGTGGCGAACGTCGACGACCGGCGCGGGGCGCTGCTCGCCTCGACGCTCAGGCCCTGCGTCACCTTCGGGGTGGACGCGCCGGCCGACGTCAGGCCGACGGCCCTTCCGGCGTCGCTCGCCGCGCTCGACTTCGAGGTCCGAACGCCGGCGGGCACGCTCCGCCTGCGATCGCCGCTCGCCGGCCGGTTCAACGTGTACAACCTGCTCGCCGCCGCCGCGACGGGCGTGGCGCTGGGCCTGCCGCCGGACGCGATTGAGGCGGGGCTGTCGTCGGTGGCCGCCGTGCCGGGCAGGTTCCAGGTCGTGTCGTCGGCGGCCGACGACGTGACGGTGATCGTGGATTACGCGCACACGGACGACGCGCTCAGGAACCTGCTCGAAGCGGTCCGCGCGATCGCCGCCGCGCGGGTGACCACCGTGTTCGGCTGCGGCGGCGACCGGGACCGGGCCAAGCGCCCGCTGATGGGAGACGTCGCCGCCCGTCTCAGCGACCTGCTGATCGTCACCTCCGACAACCCGCGGTCCGAGGACCCGGAGCGCATCCTCGACGACATCGAGCGCGGCATCCCGCCGCAGCAGGCCCGGTTGCGTGTCGCGGACCGCCGCGAAGCGATCCGCGCGGCGATCGACCAGGCCGGCCCCGGCGACGTCGTGGTCGTCGCGGGCAAGGGACACGAGAAGTACCAGGTCGTCCGCGACCGCGTGCTGCCATTCGACGACGTGGCCGTGGCAAGCGAGGCGCTGGAGCACCGCCGCCTGCGGAGGGCCTCGTGAGCCGCGCCGTGGTCCTGACGGCGGAGCAGGCGGCTCGGGCCATGGCGGGCACCCTCGCCGCCGGGCCCGCCGGCGCCGTGATCGACGCCTGCTCGATCGACTCCCGGACGCTCCGCGCCGGCGACCTGTACTTCGCCATCATCGGCGAGCGGTTCGACGGCCACCGCTTCGTGCCGGACGCCCTGAAGGCCGGCGCGGCCGGCGTGGTGGTCGCGTCCCCGGGGGCCGTCCCGCGCCGCGTCGAGCGCGGCACGGTGGTCATCCGCGTCGACGACACGACCCTCGCGCTGCAGCGCCTGGCGAGGCACGTCCGGCTGGCGTCCGGCGCGCAGGTGGTCGCGATCACCGGCAGCGCGGGCAAGACGACCACGAAGGAGATGACGGCCGACCTGCTGGCCGCCCGCCACCGCGTCTTCCGGACCCACGGGAACTTCAACAACCACATCGGCCTGCCGCTGTCGCTGCTCGAACTGCGCAGCGGCCCCGACATCGCGGTCGTCGAACTCGGGATGAGCCACGCGGGCGAGATCCGCGTGCTCGTCGGCCTCGCGGAACCAGACGTGCGCGTGTGGACCATGGTCGCCGACGTCCACTCGGCGTTCTTCCCGTCGCTCGACGCGATTGCCGACGCGAAGGCCGAGGTGCTGGAGGGCGCGCAGCCGGGTTCGCTGGTCGTCGTGAACGCCGCCGACCCGCTCGTGATGGCGCGGGTCCGCGCGACGCCGGCGCGGGTCGTGACGTTCGGCGTCGGCGTGGCGGCCGACGTGGCGGCGACGGCGGTGACCGATCTCGGCCTGGCGGGCACGCGGGCGTCGGTCACCACGCCCGAGGGCACGGTCGAGATCGAGGTGCCGCTGTTCGGGCGGGGGCACCTGGCCAACGCGCTGGCCGCGATGGCGGTGGCGGCGCACTACGGGGTGCCGCTCGGCGAGATGGCGGCTCGGGTGGCGGCGATGACGCCCGCGCCACGGCGGGGGGAGATCTGGCGTTCGCCGGACGGCGTGACGGTCGTGGACGACTCGTACAACTCGAACCCGCGCGCGCTCGAAGCCGCGCTGGCCGCCCTGGCCGCCGAGCGGTCCTGCGGGCGCCGGGTGGCGGTCGTCGGCGAGATGCTGGAACTCGGCCTCGAATCGGTCGCGTTTCACGAGCGCTGCGGCCGCGCGGCCGCGCGGGCCGGGCTGTCCAGGCTGATCACCGTGGGCGGCGCGCCCGCGCGCGCGATGGCCGAGGCGGCGGTGGCGGACGGGATGCCGGCCGACGCCGTCGCGCACTTCGGGACGAGCGACGAGGCCGCCGAGGCCGCCGCGCGGATGGTCAGGGCCGGCGACGTCGTGCTGGTGAAGGGGTCGAGAGGCGTCCGCACCGACGTGGTGGCGGACCGGCTGAAGGCGGGCGCGGCGTGACGGGGCCGAACGGCGGAGACATGAGCGAGTTCACGGTCCGCGGGAAGCGGGTGGCGGTCGTCGGCGGCGCCGCGAGCGGCGTGGCCGCGGCGCGCCTGCTCGTGGAACGCGGCGCGGCCGTCACGCTCACCGACCTTCGCCCGTCGCTCGCGGACGAGGAGGCGCTGCGGGCGGCCGGCGTGGCGCTCGTGCTGGGCTCGCATCCGGAGGCCCTGCTGACGGGCGCGGACCTCGTCGTGGTGAGCCCCGGAGTGCCGGCGACGCAGCCCGCGGTCGCGGCGGCGCGCCGGGCCGGCGTGCCGGTCGTCGGCGAGGTGGAACTCGCGTCGCGCTGGCTGCGCGGGCGGATCGTGGCCATCACCGGCACGAAGGGCAAGTCGACGACCACCGCGCTGACGGGCCGCATCCTGGAGGCGGCGGGCCTGCACGCACCGGTCGGCGGCAACATCGGGACGCCCCTCGCCGGCCACGTCGCGGACTCGACGCCCGCGTCCGTGCACGTCGTCGAGGTGAGCAGCTTCCAGCTCGAGACGACCGACAGGTTCCACCCGTGGATCGCGGCCCTGCTCAACGTGACGCCGGACCACCTGGACCGCCACGCGAGTTTCGAGGAGTACGCGGCCGCCAAGGCCCGGGTGTTCGCCCGCCAGACGGAAGAGGACGTGGCGGTGGTCAACGCCGACGACCCGCGCGCCGTCGCGATGGCCGAGGCGGGCCGGGCCCGCGTCGTGCGCTTCGCCCGGGACGCCCGGATCGACGCCGGCGTGACCGTGTCGGGCGGCTGGATCGTGGAGCGCGGCGCGGGCGGCGACGAGCGGCTCCTGCCGGTGCGGGACGTGCGCCTGATCGGGCCGCACCTGCTGGCGGACGTGCTGGCCGCGGCGGCCATCGCGCGCGCGGCCGGGGCGCCGGCGGAGGCCGTGGCCGCGGCGGTCTCGTCGTTCGGCGGCCTCGAGCACGCGATGGAGGTCGTCGCCGACATCGGCGGCGTCCGCTACGTGAACGACTCGAAGGCCACGAACGTCGATGCGGCCCGGCTGGCCATCGAGACATTCGGGCCCGGCCTGGTCGTCATCATGGGCGGCCGGTTCAAGGGCGGAGACCTTGCGCTCCTGCGCCCGGCGCTGGCGGACAGGCGCGCGACGGTGGTGGCCATCGGCGAGGCCGCGCCGCTCGTCCGCCGCGCGCTGGAAGGGGCGGCGGACGTGCGCGGCGCCGGCTCGATGGCCGACGCGGTCCGCGAGGCGGCGGCCGCCGCGGCCCCCGGCGGAAGCGTGCTGCTGGCGCCGGCGTGCGCCAGTTTCGACATGTTCGAGAACTACGCCGCGCGCGGCCGGGCCTTCAAGGCCGAGGTCGAGGCGCTGCGGCGCGGGGAGGCGTGAGGGGCAGGGAGTCGTCGGAAACGGCGTGAGCCGTGAGCAGTCGTCAGTCGGTTTCGCGCGGCACGGAACTGGCTGCTGGGACCCCGCGCGGCCCCGCGCGGGGAGCTGGTGTCCGTGCCCAGGACCCGGCTGATGACTGCTGACGGCTCACGCCCGGGCCCGTGCCCGGATCGTCCGGCGACCCTGTTTCTCGGTGTGATCGCGGCGGGACTTTAGGGATGGCTCGAAAACTCAAGTGGGATCGCTGGCTGTTCGCGACGACGCTGGTCCTGATGGCCGTCAGCGTGCTGATGGTCTACAGCGCGTCGGAGGCGATCGCGGCGGAGAAGTTCGGCGACGAGAACCCGTTCGTCGTGAAGCAGGCCCTGTTCGCCGTCCTCGGCTTCGTCGTGATGCTCGTGGCGATGCGGGTGGACTACGCGCGCTACCGCGATCCCCGGCTGATCCTGTCCGTCGTCGGGCTCACGGTCCTGGCGCTCGTGGCGGTGAGGCTCGTCGGCCCCGAGATCAACGGCACGCACCGGTGGTTCCACGTGGCGGGCGTCGGGATCCAGCCGTCCGAGCTGGCGAAGCTGGCGCTGATCCTGTTCACGGCCGCCGTGCTCGAGCAGCGCATGCACCGCATCGGCGAATGGAGGTCCCTCACGCCGATCCTCGTGCTGCTGGTCGTCGTGGCCGGCCTCATCATGGTGCAGCCCGACTACGGCAGCGCCGTGGCGGTCGTCGTCATCGTCGGCGTCATGGTGTTCGCCGCGGGGCTGCCGCTCAAGTACGTCGCGTTCCTCACCGTCGTGCTCGGGGCGAGCCTGGGGGGCCTGGCCATCCTCGCGCCCTACCGCGTGCGCCGGCTCCTGGCGTTCCTGGACCCGTGGCAGGACCGGTTCGGCGACGGCTTCCAGGTGGTGCAGTCGCTCATCGCCGTCGGCACCGGCGGCGTGACGGGGCGCGGCCTCGGCTACAGCGTGCAGAAGCTCTTCTACCTGCCGTACCCCCACACCGACTTCATCTACGCGGTCGTCTCCGAGGAACTCGGACTCATCGGCGCCTCGGCGATGCTCGTGTGCTTCTGCATCCTCACGTGGCGCGGGCTGAAGACCGCGCTGCACGCGCCGGACGCCTTCGGGTCGTTCCTGGCGCTCGGCCTGACCACGATGATCGCGGTCCAGGCGTTCGTCAACATGAGCGTCGTGCTGGGGCTGCTGCCCACGAAGGGCATCACGCTCCCGTTCGTCAGCGCCGGCGGCTCGTCGCTGCTGATCAGCCTGGCCGGCATGGGCGTGCTGCTCAACGTCTCGCAGCGCGCGTCGGCCACGTCGTAGGGGGGTCCGTGCTCGGTCGCACGCAGCGCGTGCACTTCGTCGGGATCGGCGGGATCGGGATGAGCGGCATCGCCGAGCTCCTCTCGAACCTCGGGTTCGCCGTCAGCGGCACGGACCTCAGGATGTCCGAGGCCGCGCTGCGGCTGCGCGCGATGGGCGTGCGCATCGCCCTCGGCCACGACGCGGCGCACGCGGCGGGCGCGGACGTCGTCGTCTACTCGTCGGCCGTCCGCCCCGACAACCCCGAGATCGTCGAGGCCCACCGCCGCCGCATCCCGGTGATCCCGCGGGCCGAGATGCTCGCCGAGCTGATGCGCCTGCGGTCGGGCATCGCCGTGGCCGGCGCCCACGGCAAGACGACCACCACGTCGATGGTGGCGCTGGTCCTCGAGCGCGCCGGGCTGGACCCGACGGCCGTCATCGGCGGCAGGCTCTCGGCGTTCGGCAGCAACGCCCGGCTCGGGCGCGGCGAGTGGATGGTCGCGGAAGCCGACGAGAGCGACCGGTCCTTCCTCCGGCTCACGCCGACGGTGGCCGTGCTCACGAACATCGACCGGGAGCACCTGGAGGCCTACCGCGACTTCGACGACCTGCGGCAGTCGTTCCTCGACTTCGCGAACAAGGTGCCGTTCTACGGGGCGGTGGTGGCCTGCCTGGACGACCCGCACGTCGGCGGCCTCGTGCCCGCGATGACGCGGCGCGTGATCACCTACGGGCTCGACGCCGGCGGGGCGGACGTGCGCGGCGTGGACGTGACGCACGAGGGCCTGGAGTGGGGGTGCCGGGTCGAGGCCGGCGAGGGCCTCGCGCGCGCGATTGGCTCGGCCGGCGAGCTGCCTTCGCCCCTCTGCGAGCTGCGCCTTCGGGTACCCGGCCGCCACAACCTGCAGAACGCGCTCGCGGCCGTGGCCGTCGGCCTCGAACTCGGCATCGACGCCGCGACGGTGGCCGGCGCGCTGGCCTCCTTCCGGGGAGCCGACCGGCGCTTCCAGGAACTCGGGGAGGCCGGCGGGGTGCTGGTCATCGACGACTACGGGCACCACCCGGCGGAAATCAAGGCGGCGCTGGACGCCGCTCGCGCCTCGCTCGGGCGCCGCCTGATCGTGGCGTTCCAGCCGCACCGGTACACGCGGACGGCGCTTCTGCTCGGCGAGTTCGGCCCCGCGCTCGCGCAGGCCGACGAGGTCGTCCTGACGGAGATCTATGCGGCCGGAGAGGACCCGATTCCAGGCGTCACGGCCGAGGCGCTCGCCGCGGCCGTCGCGCCGCACGTCGGCGGCCGTGTGCGGCTCGCGCGGACACTCGACGACGTCGTCGCCGAGGTGCGGGCGCTGGCGCGCCCGGGCGATGCGGTGATCACGCTCGGCGCGGGTTCGATCGGCGCGATCGGAGAGCGGCTGCTGGACGCGCTCGCGGGCGGGGAAGGAGGGCGGGCCTGACATGGCCGTGACCGCGCCCTCCGACCGGCGGTTCAGACGGAGCCAGATCCACGCGACGCGCCGGCGCCGGCTGCGCGCGCGGCCCGTCTGGCGCGTGGTGCGGACGGCTGCCGTCGTGGCGCTCGCGGCCGCAGGCGTCGCCTGGGCTGCGGGGGCCGCCGCCCGCGTCCCGTGGTTCGATGTGCGGCGTATCGAAGTGCGAGGGACCCAGCGCCTCCACGAGACGGAGGTCGCGGCGCTCCTCGAGGGGCTGGTGGGCGAGAACCTGGTGGCGGCCGACCTCGAGGCGTGGCGCTCGCGGCTGTTCGCCTCGACCTGGATTGCCGACGCGAGGCTCCGCCGGAGGCTGCCGGCCACCGTCGACGTCGAGATCCGGGAGCGCGTGCCGATGGGCATCGCGCGGGCCGGCGCCAACCTGTACCTCATCGACGCCTCCGGCGCCGTGATCGACGAGTACGGGCCGCGGTACTCGGACTGCGACCTCCCGATCATCGACGGGCTGGTCTCGCGGCCGTCAGCCCGGCCGATCGCGATCGATCCCCAGCGAGGTCGGCTCGCGTCCCGGCTCGTCGCGGAACTGCAGACGAAACCCGCGCTGGCGAAGCGCGTCTCGCAGATCGACGTGCGCAACCTGCACGACGCCCGGGTGATCCTCGACGGCGACCCGGCCGTGGTCCGCCTCGGCGACGCGCGGTTCGTGGAACGGCTCGAGTCCTACGTCGGGCTGCAGGCGACGCTGCGGGAGCAGGTGCCCGACATCGACTACGTGGACGTCCGCTTCGGCGAGCGCGTCTACGTCGGGCTGGCGGCGGCTCCGGCCGCGCCGCCCGGTCAGAACGGCCCCCCGGCGCAGGCCGGCGGGACTGGCGCGCGGACGCAACGGTAAGTGGGGGAGTGGTGGCACGCAAAGAACGGCACGTCGTAGGGCTCGACCTCGGCACCTCGAAGGTCGCGGCGATCGTCGGCGAGGTGACGGGCGGCGGCGACGTCGAGATCATCGGGCTGGGCGTCGCCGAGTCGGAGGGCATCCGCCGCGGCGCCGTGATCAACCAGGAGGCGGCGGTCGAGTCGGTCCGCAAGGCCATCGACGCGGCGGAGCTGACGGCCGGCATCGAGATCGACAACGTGCTCGTGTCGCTGACCGGGACGCACATCAAGGGTTTCAACAGCCGGGGCGTGGTTGCCGTGGCGGGGCGGAACCGCGAGATCACCCGCGACGACGTGCGGCGAGCCATGGACGCCGCACGCGCGGTGAGTCTGCCCAACGGGCGCGCGATCCTCCACGTGCTGCCGCAGGACTTCGTGGTCGACGAGGAGGACGGGATCAGCGATCCCGTCGGGATGAACGGGTCGCGCCTGGAAGTGAACGTCCACATCGTCACCAGCGGGTCGACCACCACCCAGAACATCCTGACCTGCGTGAACAAGGCCGGCGTCGACGTCGTGGAGCCGGTGCTCGAGCAGCTGGCCGCGAGCGAAGCGGTGCTGACGCCGGACGAGCGGGAGCTTGGCGTCGCCGTCGTCGACATCGGGGGCGGGACGGCCGACATCGCGATCTTCGAGCGCGGCTTCCTCTGGCACACGGCGGTGGTGCCCATCGGGGGCGATCACTTCACCAACGACATCGCCGTCGGGCTGCGCATGCCGATCCCGGAGGCCGAGAAGCTGAAGCGCCGCTGCGGGTGCGCGCTGTCGGGCCTGGTGGGCGAAGACGAGACGATGGACGTGGCCAGCGTGGGCGGCCGGTCGCCGCGGACGATGGCGCGGCGCATCCTGTCGGACGTGCTGCAGCCGAGGGCCGAGGAGCTCTGCCACCTCGTGTGGGACGAGATTCACCGCGCGGGGTTCGAGAAGTCGCTGAACTCGGGGATCGTCCTCACGGGGGGGGCGGCCAACCTCGTCGGGCTGGTGGAGATCGCCGAGCAGATTTTCGACATGCCCGTCCGCCGCGGCGCGCCGGCGGGCCTCGGCGGGCTCGCCGACCACGTCGGCAACCCGTCGTTCGCCACCGCGGTGGGCCTGCTGCTGCGGGCCCAGCGCCAGCGCGCGCACGACGTGAACCAGGCGTCCAGCCGGGGGATCGGCAGGTTCACCGATCTCGTGCGGGGCGTCTTCAAGGAATTCTTCTAAAGGGTCATGGACTTGCCAGGAGCGGAGGCCTCGATGCCGTATTCGACCGACACCCAGCCCACCCCCGGTTCGCGGCCGGACGCGCCGCCCTTCCGGATGATCATGGACGGCTCGTCGCACACCGGCGCCCGCATCAAGGTGATCGGCGTCGGCGGCGGCGGCGGGAACGCCGTGAACAGGATGGTCCGTGAGGGCTTCGACGGCGTCGAGTTCGTCGTGGCGAACACCGACGTCCAGGCGCTGCGGATGAACGCCGCGCCCGTCAAGGTCCAGCTTGGCGAGAAGCTGACGAAAGGCCTCGGGGCCGGGGCCGACCCGACCGTCGGCCGCCAGGCCGCGCTCGAGGACACCGAGAAGCTGGTGGAGGCCATCGGCGGCGCCGACCTGGTGTTCGTGACGGCCGGCCTGGGCGGCGGCACCGGCACCGGCGCCGCGCCGATCATCGCGAGCCTGGCCAATCAGCTCGGCGCCCTCACGATCGCCGTCGTGACCCGCCCGTTCACGTTCGAGGGGCGCAAGCGCGCGCAGCAGGCGGAGCGCGGCCTCGACGAGCTGCGCGGGTGCGTGGACAGCGTCATCACGATTCCGAACGAGCGCCTGATCAACACCATCGACCGCGCCACGCCGCTCCTCGACGCCTTCGCGGCCGTCGACGACGTCCTGCGGCAGGCCATCCAGGGCATCTCGGACCTCATCCTGCTGCCGGGCCTCATCAACCTCGATTTCGCGGACGTGAAGACGATCCTGACCGGCATGGGCGTGGCCGTCATGGGGACGGGCGTCGGCCGCGGCGACACGCGGGCCGTCGATGCCGCGCGGAAGGCCATCTCGAGCCCGCTCCTGGAGGACGCGTCGATCGAAGGCGCACGGGGCGTGATCATCAACGTGACCGGCGGGGCCGACCTGTCGCTCGCCGAGGTCCACGAGGCGTCGACCATCATCCACCAGGCCGCGCACGACGAGGCGAACATCATCTTCGGCGCCGTCATCGACCCGAAGCTCGACGGCGAGGTGAAGCTCACCGTGATCGCCACCGGGTTCGACCGGGAAGGGGCGCGAGGCGTGGTGCCCGGCAACGCGGCGCAGACACCCGTGGATCTGAGCGCCTACACGTCGTGGCTGGGCGGAGAGCAGGCGGGCGCCCGGCTGAGCCTCGCGAGGCGCCACGGCGTGGGCGTCGTGGCCCCGCCGGCGCCGGCGCCCCTGGCGATGACGATCGAGGAGGCGGAGCCGGAGTTGCTCGCGGCCGCGGCAGGCGGCGGGACGGCCGACACGCTGGAGGTGCCCGCTTTCATGAGGCGCGTGCAGCAGGGTTGACCGGCCGGAAGACCGAATAGAGCCACGGCAGCCTGGAGCGCCGCCGCCTGAGCATGAGGTGCCGCACGGCTGGCGCGCCGGCGCATCGAACGCGGCGGGCCGGCCCGGACTCGCATGAGCCACACGCCGCACGGGAATCGGTCATCGCGCCTCCTCGACCGCGAGGCGGGCGGCGTGCGCAAGCCACACGCCGGCCGCCTCCGCGTCGCGCTCGCGTTTCCGAACAGCTATCACGTCGGCATGTCCAACCTGGGCTTCCAGACGGCCTACCGGCTGTTCAACGAGCCGGACGAGGTCGTCTGCGAACGCGTGTTCCTGCCCTCGGCAACCGACGCCCCGGCGGTTCCGTCCCGCCCGGGGGACCTGGCGACGGCCGAGTCGGGGACGCCGGTCAGGGACTTCGACGTCTTCGCCTTCTCCGTGTCCTTCGAGTGGGACTACGTGAACGTCGTGAGGCTGCTCCGCCGTGCCGGCCTCCCCGTCTACGCGTCCGAGCGCGACGCGCGCCACCCTCTCGTCGTGCTGGGAGGCGCCGTCACGTTCCTGAACCCCGAGCCCCTCGCCCCCTTCGCCGACGTCGTGGCGGTTGGCGAAGGGGAAGTGCTGGTTCCCGCTC
The DNA here is from genome assembly GCA_964491885.1 of uncultured Vicinamibacterales bacterium. Lineage (GTDB taxonomy): Bacteria > Acidobacteriota > Vicinamibacteria > Vicinamibacterales > JAKQTR01 > JAKQTR01. Next base: position 2,947 of record CAZBIP010000004.1, on the reverse strand, counting down.
TCGTGAGGGCGTTCGCCGCCGGAGCCGGCCGCGACGCGGTCCTCCGCGCGCTCGCGCTGGAGCCCGGCTTCTACGTGCCCTCCCTGGTCGACGTCCGCTACGCGGCCGACGGCACGATCGCGGCGTTCGAGCCCCGCCCCGGATCGGGAGCAACGGTGCCCGTGCGCAAGGCCTCGCTGCCGGCGTCGGCCTGCAGCGACCCGCCGGCGACGGCGATCTTCACCCCCGACACCGAGTTCGGGTCGCGGCTCCTCGTCGAGGCGGTCCGGGGGTGCCCGAACCTCTGCCGGTTCTGCTGGGCCGGCTACAACTACCTGCCCGTCCGGGCCTTTCCCGCCGACCGCATCCTGGAGATCGCGCGTGCCTCGCGCCCGCACGCCAGCCGGATCGGCCTCGTCTCGATTGCCCTGTGCGACCATCCCGAGATCGAGCGCCTGCTCGCCGGGCTCGTGGCGCTCGGCTACACGATCAGCCCCGCCTCGCTGCGCCTCGACGATCTTACGGAGCCGGTCCTCCGGCTGCTCCGCGAGGGCGGCGAGCGGTCGGTCACGATCGCGCCGGAAGCCGGCTCCGATCGCCTGCGGCGGGTGATCAACAAGGGCTTCACCAACGCCGACATCCTCGACCGGGCGGACATGATCTTCGCGGCCGGCTTCGAGAGCCTCAAGCTCTACTTCATGATCGGCCTGCCGACGGAGACCGACGAGGACCTCGCCGCCATCCGCGACCTCACGCTGGCGCTCAAGGACCGGATGCTCGCGCACGCACGCGCGAAGGGCCGCATCGGGCACATCTCCGCCAGCGTCAACCCGCTCGTGCCGAAGCCGGGCACGGCGTGCCAGTGGCTCCCGATGGCGCGGCCGGACGCCATCGACCGGACGATCCGCCGGCTGCGGACGCTCACGGCCGGCATCCCGAACGTCACCTTCTCGATCAAGTCCGAGCGGCAGGCGTTCTACCAGGCCCTCCTGTCGCTCGGAGATCGCCGTCTCGCGCCGGTCATCGACGCGGCCGAGCGGAACGGGGGGCAGTGGCGCCAGGCGCTCGCCGAGACGGGGGTCGACGCGGCGTTCTACGTCTACCGGGACCGCTCGAACGACGAGGTGCTGCCCTGGGACGTCATCGACGGCGGCACGAAGGCCGTGTTCCTCCGGGCCGAACTCGCCAGGAGCTTTCGCGCCGAACCGACGCAGCCGCGAGGGACGGCCTCGGAGCGGGGCCCCCGGCCGTCCGGGGACCCCGGGGCCCGCGGCTAGTCGGCCGCAACCAACTGCTCCTCGTACTCGGCGTACGCGTGCAGGATGAAGTCCCGCATGCGTTCCTGGGCGGCGGCGTCGACCACGGGGCGCAGCAGCGCGAAGCTCCGGCGCTCGCCGTTGACGGAGTACTGGCGCGCCGGAAACGTGACGTTGCGGCCGGTGCCGTTCCGCCGCTCCCAAATCCCGAAGCCGATCAGTTTCAGCCCTTCGAGAGTCCCCTCGGTGAAGTGCAGCTCGGCGTCGGCGAGCTTCCCGGGCGGGTTGCCCCGGTCATTCTGCGCGAACTTGACCACCATGGTGCGTTCCCCTTCTGCCGGCGCCCGTGCCGCGCCCGTCATCGTCGGCCACCGTGCGTGCAGGTGAGGTCGCGGGCCGGAATGGTCTGATGAACCGGGCGCAGCAAGCGGCGTCGTCCTGACCGGCCCGCGACACGCCAGTCCCTGGGGCAAGGCCGATGCCCGCGCGGACGCGTGCCGAGCCGGCGCGGGAACTCGTTGCAGGGGTTGCGGATCCGTCTGGGATGACGGGAAGGAGGCGCGGCCGCGTCGGGGCGGCGCGCGCCGGCGCCAACCGCGGTTTCCGGCCGTCGCTCAGTCCGCCCGGAACATCACGACCTGCGCGAGGGCGATCGTGTCGGCGTGCGTGATCGTCAGGAGCGAGGTCGTGGCGCCGAGGCGCTCGAAGTGCCGGAGGGCGCCGCCGGACAACACCAGGCGCGGCGGGCCGCCGCCGCGAACGACCTCGATGTCGCGCCACGTGACGCCCCGGCTCAGTCCCGTGCCGAGCGCCTTCATGGCGGCTTCCTTCGCGGCGAACCGCCCGGCGTAATGCGGCGCCGGCCGGAACTTGCGCGAGCAGTACGCGATCTCGGCGTCGGTGAAGATACGATGAATGAAGCGGTCGCCGTACCGCTCGACGGCCTTCTCGATGCGCGGGATGTCCGTCGCGTCGAGGCCGATCCCGAGAATCGTCATGCGCCCCAGTATGCCTGAAGTCGCGCTCCCGGACGCGTTCGAGTGGGTGCCGTTCACCTGGGGCCCGCTCCTCCGGTGCGCCCCGCTCGCGGCCATCGCCGCGCACGGGTTCACGACACGGATGCCGGCCCTGGACCCCGGTTCCCGCACCCACGCGGGCGGCTGGCCGGAGGTCGCCGCCGCGGTGGGCGCGTCGCCGGAGCAGCTCGTCAGGCTGCGCCAGGTGCACGGCACGCACGCCGTGATCGCGCGGCGCGGGGACGGCGTCCCGGCCTGCGGGCTCGACTGGAGCACGGGCGACGTGCTCGCGACGGACCGCGACGACGTCGCGCTGTGCGTGCGCGTCGCGGACTGCGTGCCGATCCTCCTCGCGGACCGCGTGACGGGGGCCGTGGCTGGCGTGCACGCCGGCTGGCGGGGAACGGCGGCCGGGGCGTCAGCCTGGGCCGTGGGGGTCCTGTCGTCGCAGTTCGGCTGCGATCCGGCGCACATCGTCGCCGCGATTGGCCCGAGCATCGGCCCCTGCTGTTACCGCGTGGGCGGCGACGTCCTCGCCGTCTTCGAGGCGGACGGCCGCTGGAACGCGGACCTGGACGCGTGGTTCAGCCCGTCGCCGACGGTCCCTGCGTTGTGCGGCATTCCCGGCGCCGATCCTGCGGACCAGGGACTCCCGTCCCTGTTCCTCGACACCTGGGCCGCCAACGCCGCCCAACT
>CAZBIP010000003.1:28485-50478 GCA_964491885.1 uncultured Vicinamibacterales bacterium | reverse complement strand
CGGGCGGTTGCGCACCACCAGGGACGCATCACGGCCCGTAACATGAACCCTGGATTGGAGATCGCAAGAGGCTCTTCGGCTTAACAAAACTTAACAAATCCGATCCAGACAATCCGCCAGAATGGAAGTCTCAACCACGAGAGGGTCGTGGTGGGACGCCGGTTTTCTGCCTGAAGCTCGACGGTCCCGGGTCGTCCATTCTCTGGCAAGCGCCTGCCTGAAGCGCGACGGAGCGCCCGATTGATGACGTGCCTCGCATGGCTGGTGGTCGCCTTCACCGGCCAGCAAGTCCCCGTGCCGGCGGTCCTCCCGCCGCCGGAATCGCCCGCCCTCGTCCGGACGGTGGAAATCGCCTTCCCGACGCAGGGAAACGTGTCGGCGATCGACCCCGCCACGTACCTCTTCTACATCAAGACGGCGCCCAGCAGGCCTTCGGCCGGCGTCTGGTCGCCGTACGACAGCGCGTCGGTGCTCGAGGACTTCAAGCGCCTGTGGGGCACCGGCTTCCTCGACAACATGTGGATCGAGGTCAAGGACGTGCCCTACCCCAACGGGGTCGAGGGCAAGCACATCGTCTTCAACCTCGAGGAACGCCAGCGCGTGAAGATCGTCGACTACACCGGCTCCAAGGCCGTCGAGCAGTCGAAGATCGAAGAGAAACTGCGCGAAGAGGGCGTCCAGCTCCGCATCGACTCGTTCATCGACCCGGGGACGATCCGGCGCGTCGAGGGGATCGTCCGCGGGCTGCTGGCGGAAAAGGGCTACGAGTACGGCGAGGTCACCCACACGGTCCGGCCGCTCGAGGGCGACCCGAAGGTCGTGACGCTCACGTTCAACATCGCCGAGGGGCCGAAGGTCCGCATCCGGCACGTCGAGTTCATCGGGAACAAGGCCGTTGGCGACCGATCCCTCAGGCGGCGCCTGAAGAACAACAAGGCCGAGTGGTTCCTGTCCTGGCTCACCGGGCGCGGCACGTACCAGGCGACGAAGCTCGAGGAAGACGCGGACCGGATCACGGAGTACTACCGGAACCACGGCTACGTGACGGCGCGGGTCGGCCAGCCGACGCTCCGGACCCTTGGCGACTCCGAGGACGGCAAGACGCGGTACGTGGCGCTCGAGGTGCCGGTCCAGGAGGGCGAGCGGTACCGGATCGGGACCGTCACGTTCGACGGCAACACGGTCCTGCAGCCTGAAGCGCTGGAGCGGCTGTTCCCGCTGAAGAAGGGCCGGTACTACGACGAGAGCCGGATCCGGAAGGCGCTCGACAAGGCGCGGGAGGCGTACGGGTCGGCCGGGTACTACGAGTTCACGGGCTACCCCGACCTGGCGCCGCGCGAGCCGATCTCCCCGGACGAGGCGGCGTTGTCGCCGACGCCGCCCTCGCCGCCGACGGTCGACATCACGATGCGCCTGCAGGAGGGCAAGCAGTACTTCGTCCGGCGCATCGAGTTCACGGGGAACACGACGACGCGCGACCGGGTCATCCGGCGCGAGATGGCCCTCTACGAGGGCGGCGTGTTCAACGTCGAGGCCCTGAAGTACACGGTGAAACGGCTGAACCAGCTGGGGTACTTCAAGCCGCTCGAGGACCAGAAGGACATCAAGGTCGACAAGTCGGCCGGCTCGGACAACCAGGTCGACATCACGCTGAAGTTCGAGGAGCAGAACCGCAACCAGCTGAACTTCGGCGCGGGCATGTCGCAGTACGACGGGTTCTTCGGCACCTTCGCGTACACGGCCGCGAACTTCCTCGGCCGCGGCGAAGGGGTCACGCTGGCGCTGCAGCGGGGCTCGCGGTCGAGCCTCTACCAGTTCAGCATCCACGAGCCCTACCTCTTCGATCAGCCGATCAGCGCGTCGTTCGACGTGTACTCGCGGAAGAACAACTACTACACGGCGATCGACGTCGTCGGGTACAGCGAGGTGCGCGAGGGCGCGTCGCTGTCCATCGGCCGGCCGCTCCGCCGGTTCATGCACGGCTACTTCGGCTACAGCTACGAGGTCATCCACATCGCCATCAGCAACGACCTGCTGGAGGCGACGGGCGGGTCGAGCCTGTACGGCATGCCGCTGTTCGCGTTCGGGCTGGACTCGGGGCGGCACGTCGACAGCCGGCTCATGCCGGCCCTCTCGTACAACACGGTGGACCAGCCGATCTTCCCCAGGTCGGGGATGCGCCTGACGCTGAGCGGGTCGGTGGCCAGCGAGCAACTGGGCGGCAGCTACAACTACGCGAAGCCCGAGGCCGAGGCCGTGCTCTACCTGCCCGTCTCGCGCCGGACCTCGCTCGGCGTGCGGGCCCAGGGCGGCTGGCTGCACACGTACGGCACGACGCGGGACGTCCCCTACTACCTGCGCTACTTCCTGGGCGGCGAGACGCAGATCCGCGGCGTGGACATCCGTTCGGTCGGCCCGGTGGACAAGTACAACCGCTCGCTGGGCGGCAACAAGTTCATGCTCTTCAACGCCGAGTACTCGTTCGACATCATGAGCCAGGTCCGGTTCCTGCTGTACCACGACGCCGGCCAGGCGTTCGCCGAGGGCGAGAGCCTGGACTTCCGCAAGATGCGCACTTCCACCGGCGCCGAACTGCGCGTCATGGTGCCGATGCTCAACGTGCCGTTCCGGCTGATCTACGCCCTCAACCTCTACAAGGACATCTTCCAGCCGAAGTCGACCTTCAAGTTCGCCGTCGGCACGACGTTCTAACCCTCAAGGAGAAAGTCAGATGCGGAAGTTCGCGTATCTCATGTGGCTGCCGTTCCTCGTCGGGGCAGCCCTCACGATCGGCGCGTGCCAGTCTGCGGAGACCGAAGACGACGAGTCGCTCGAGGTCGACGACTTCATCGACTCCGCGGTCACGCCGGACCCGGTCATCGCCGCCGAATCGACCGACGGCCGATCGTACCGCATCGTCCGCGGCAACAATCAGCCCGACGAGATTCTCCTCTTCGACTGGAAGGCCTCGTACGCGGTGACGCTGTCGGTCAACAACAACGCCACCGACGAGGACGTGGACATCGAGTTCCCGCTGGAAATCACGGCGGCGACGGTCAAGGTCGAGCAGGCGGCGGGCGGCATCATCATCCCGCCGACCGGCGGCGACGTCGAGCACTACGACTCGGTCCTGGCCGCCGCCACCGGCAACAAGTTCGCGGCCGTCGGCGGCGCCCAGACGCTGAGCTTCGAGGTCTGGTACGACCTGCCGAGCCTCAAGAAGGAGTGCGTGGTCACCACGACGATCAATTTCAAGGACGACAACGGGATGACGTTCTCGAAGACCGTGAAGGCGAACGTCGCCCCGTAGGAGCGTCGCCTCCCGGCGCGGCACGGCGGGCCGGCCCGGCCGGCCCGCTACTTCCAGTGCCGCTGGACGAACGCCTCCACTTCCGGGAGGCCGCCCTGCAGGATCAGGTACCCGTTGTGGGGCTCCCGGGGCGTGATCTCGTGGTTCACGGCGGTCGTCATCATCTCGCGGATCCGCGCCGGGTCGTCGGTCTGCGCCAGCACCCACGCCAGCTTCATGTACGCGGTCTCCGGCAGCATGTTGTCGAGCGGGATGATCCCCAGGTCGAGCAGGTCGCGGCCGGTGTCGTAGACGTACATCTGCGCGAAACCCCACAGGGTCTGCACGGTCATGACGACGGTCATGCCCCGGGCGACGGCCCGCCGGATCGCCGGGTACAGCGGCTTGTTCACGTGCCCAAGCCCGGTGCCGGCGATGACCAGCCCGCGGTAGCCGAGCTCCGAGAGGCTGTCGACGATGTCCGGGTTGAAGTTCGGGTAGTAGTACTGGATCGTCACCTTCTCTTCGAAGACCGGCGTGATCACCGGCCGCCGCGACTTGTCCCGCCTGAGGAAGTCCTGTGTCAGGTACGTGAAGTGGCTGCCGCCCTCCCCGGCGTAGCGGCTCACCGTCGCCATGGGCGTCGCGCCGACGGTGCGGAACGTGGACCGGTAGCTGGAGTGCATCTTGCGGCAGCGCGTCCCGCGGTGGAGCAGGTCGTAGTTGTCGGAGGTCGGGCCGAACATGCACAGCATCACTTCGGCGATGTCGCACTCCGCGGCCGTCCGGACCGCGTCCATCAGGTTCAGCGCGGCGTCCGACGACGGCCGGTCCGACGACCGCTGGCTGCCCACCAGGACGATGGGCACGGGCGACTGCTGGACCATGAAGCTGAGGATGGCGCCCGTGTGCGCCATGGTGTCGGTCCCGTGCCCGATCACGATGCCGTCGGCGCCGCGGTCGATCTCCTCGCCGACCGCGATCGCGAGCGCCTTGTACTGCTCCGGCCCCATGTTCTCGCTGAACACGCCGAAGAGCTTCTTCGTCGTCAGGTTCGCGATGTCCGCGAGTTCCGGCACGGCCCCGTAGAGCTCGCCCGGCGTGAACGCGGGGATGACCGCGCCCGTCCGGTAGTCGAGGCGGCTCGCGATGGTGCCCCCCGTGCCGAGCAGCGTGACGTTCTTCTTGCGCGGGTCGAACGGAAAGTCCTTCTCGGGAATCTTGTAGACCGCCTTGCGGTAGCCGGTTTCGGCGGCCCGCACGACGCGATCCGCCGCCACGCCCACGTTGTACCCGTTGAACAGCTTGATGACGATGTGCAGGTCGTCGCAGGTCTCGTTGCGGGGGAGGATCACGCCGGCGAAGACCGACCCCTCGTCGTTCGTCACCTCGACCTCGCTCCACACGCCGATCCCGAACCGATCCAGGACCGCCATCGCCGCGCCGCGGTAGCCCTGCAGGCGGTCGGCCCGCTCGCTGATGGGGTGGCTCATCGCACGGCCTCCCCGGCGAGCCACGCCGCCACCTCACGCGCCGGCGCCCGTCCCCTGAGCGCCCGCACGGCGCGCCCGGTCAGGGCGCGCAGGCGCCGCGCCGCACCGTCTCCGGCGCCCGTCGCGCCGCCGTCGAGCACGCCGCGAAGGTCGGCCAGCCATGCTTCGCGCGCCACGAGCCCCGCGCCCTCGGCGGCCGCCGCGGCCTCTGCGGACAGGCCGTCCTTCGCCATGCGCGCCGCCACGGCAGGAATGGATTCCCGGGCAATCCGCCCGGACGCGTAGAGATCGAACACGGCGACCCACTCTCCCGCCCCCAGCCTTCCGACGGGGACGCCGGCCCGCGCGAGGGCCTTGGCCCGCTGGCCGATGACGACGGCGGCGGTCAAGCCGTCGACGCCGGTCTTCTCGACCACGGCATCGACGATGTCCGCGCCGCCGCGCCGGATGAGGAACTCGGAGGTCTCCTCGGGAATGCGCCAGCCGCCGTAGCGCTCGAGGCGCGCCCACGGGGCCGGCTTGAGCCCGGCCCTGATCCCGGCCACCCGCCCGGCGGTGACGCGCGTCGGCGGGGAGTCGGTGTCCGGGTACATCCGGTCGGGCCCCGGCAGGATGCGCTCGAAAGTCGTGTAACCGCCCGCCAGCGCCTGGCGCGTTTCCTTCGGGACTCCGACGGTCGCGTCGGCGAACCTCAGACGGACTTCTTCGGCGGCCGTCCGCACGTCGTCCTCCGGCCCGAAGACGACGAACACCTCGTCGCCCGCGCCGGCACCCGCGCGCCGCCGCACCCGCTCCAGCACCTGGTTCCTGCCCTGGAACCGGGGGAAGTCGGCCCCCGAGAACACGATGGGCACCTCGTCGAGGCAGGCGATCACGCGGATGCGGCCCGCCAGTTCGTCCAGGAACGTCGTGTCCGGCTGGGTCGGGTGCTGCGCCAGGCCCGCGACGCCCGCCACGCGGACCGCCCACACCCGGCCGCCAGACTGGAGGGCGCGCTGGATGAACCCGAGATCCGCGGTGGACCAGAGGTCGGAGACGTCGGCGGCATGGACGCGGACGGCGTCGGGCGCGGTGAGTCCGCGGCGGTGGAGTTCGCCGCGCAGCCGCAGGAGGTTGCACTGCCGCACGGCCTCGTTGTGCACGAGTCTCACGGCCAGGATGGCGCGCGGCACGCCCTTGATCTCGACCCGGCTGCCGCCGCGGACCGACACGTTGACGTCCTGCCGGCTGGCGCCGATGCCCGTCCGCACGCGCCTCGTGGACCGCGCCGTCAGGCCGCACAGCCGGATCGCGTCGCGCACTTCGTCCGGGGTCCTCAACTCGGGCCCGGTCACGGTCTCGGTGAGCGGCATGCCCAGCCGGTCCGTCCGCCACACGATGCGGTGTCCCTTGTCGGACACCTCGCGGCAGGAGTCCTCTTCCACGCTGACGTGGGTGACGGTGAGCCGGCGCCCCCTGAAAGGCATCCAGCCGTTCATGCCGACGATGGCCGTGCGCTGGAAGCCGGTGGGAATCGAGCCGTCGAGGTACTGCTTCCGGGCAATGTGCACCTCGTCGATGATGTCCATGTGCATCATCAGGCACAGCTCGATCGCGACGTCGATGGCCTCCTGGTTGACGAGGAACGGCGGCGTGTCGTCCATCTCGTAGGTGCAGACGTTCAAGTGGTTCAGGAGGTAGATGATCTCCTTCCTGGTCTTGAACTCCATCAGCGCCGTGCCGTCGTATTCGCCCAGCTCCGAGAGCGTCGGCCTCATGTGGCGCAGCACCTCGCCGTCGTGCGTCTCCGTGTACAGGCCGCTTGGGCATCGGCAGAAGAGCTTGTGGGCCGTGAGCAGCTGCTGGTGCACCTCGAGGCCGGACATGAAGCCGACAGCCTCGTAGTCGAGTGGCTCGATCATCGGATCCCTTCTGCGGGCGTGTCGCGGCCCCCTTCGGCGCGCGCCCGGGCGCAGCCCCGGGATGAGACGGCGGCGGCTTCCCGCCGGCCGGATCAGATGAGCGACCGCGACTGGCAGCCGTCGACGACGACGCTCGCGCCGCTGATCCAGCTCGCCTTCGCCGACGCCAGGAACGCGACGACCGCCCCGACTTCCTCCGGCGTGCCGAACCGCCCGAACGGCAGTTCGCGGCGGACGAAGTCGGCGATGCCCTCCGGGTCGGCCTCGCGGCGCTTCCACCAGGAGCCGCCCGGGAAGAGGATCGAGCCCGGCGCGACGCTGTTCACGCGGATGTTGTCGCGGGCCAGCTGCTGCGCGAGGGACTTGGCCAGGCTGATCTCGGCCGCCTTGACCGCGTTGTAGGTCATCCGCCCGCCGGTCTCGCGGCCGAAGATCGACGCGATCATCAGGATGACGCCGCCCCCGCGGGCTTGCAGGTGCGGCACGGCGAGCCGCGAGGCCCTGACCGCCGGCATGAGCGTCTGGTCGACCGCCTCCTGCCACTCGGCGTCGGTCGTGGCCAGCACGTCACCGCCCTTCGCGAGGCCGACGTTGTTCACGAGGATGTCGAGGCCGCCGAAGCGGGCCACCGCGCCTTCGATGACCGACGCCACGCCGGCCTCCGACGAGACGTCGGCCGGGACGGCCAGGACCCGGTCCGCCGCGCCGAGCGCGCGGACCTCGGCGGCGGCCGCTTCGAGCCGGTCCGCCCCGCGCGCGCACATCACGACGCGGCACCCTTCCGAGGCGAGCGCACGGGCGATCGCCAGGCCGAGCCCGCGGCTCGAGCCCGTGACGATGGCCACCTTGTCCGTCAGTCCGAGGTCCATGGATCGACCGGAGAATCCCGCCGCCGGAAGGGCGGCGTCCAGGAGCGGATCATACATCGGGGCCGGCACCGCCGAAGATCACGCGGGGCCGGGGTACGTCCCCGGCCCCGCGCCCTACTCGCCGTGCACCGGATTCAGAATTCTGAATTCTGGATTCTGAATTCTACGAACACCCGCTCGTGCTGCCGCAGTTGGCGCACTTGTAGCAACTGCCGCTGCGGACCATGATCGCCCCGCAGACGCTGCACGGCGGCGCGTCTTCCTGGTTCTGCACCGTCAGCAGTTCGCCGGCCGCGGGGGCCTCGCCCGCCGCCGCGGCGACGACACCGAGCCTGAGCTGCTCGGCTTCGGCGGCGGCGGCGGCCTGCGGCTCGGCCACGTTGACGCCCACCCGGTACTGGGCCTCGGCCGAGAGGAACTTGGCCGCGAGCCACCGGAAGACGTAATCGACGATCGACTTGGCGAACCGCACCTGCGGGTTCTTCGTCATGCCGGACGGCTCGAACCGCATGTGGCTGAACTTGTCGACCAGCACCTGGAGCGGCACGCCGTACTGGAGCGCGTAGGAGATGGCCTGGGCGAACGCGTCGGCGAAGCCGGAGATGGTCGAGCCCTCCTTGGCCATCACGAGGAACAGCTCGCCCGGCATCCCGTTCTCGTAGAGGCCGACGGTGAGGTAGCCCTCGTGTCCCTGGATGTCGAACTTGTGGGTGATGGCCTGCCGCTCCTCGGGCAGCTTGTGCCGCACGACCCGCGCGGCCTGCGGCGCCGGCGCTTCGGCGGCCGACGCCTTCGCCTTCGCGTCCTTGGAGGTGTTCAGCGGCTGCATGCGCTTGCTGCCGTCGCGGTAGATCGCGATGGCCTTCACGCCGAGGCGCCACGCCTCGACGTAGGCCTGCATGACGTCGGCGGGGGTGGCGTCCTTGGGCACGTTGACGGTCTTCGAGATCGCGCCCGAGATGAACGGCTGCACGGCGCCCATCATCTTGATGTGGCCCATGTAGTGGATGGACCGCAGGCCCCTGGCGGGCTTGAAGGCGCAGTCGAACACCGGCAGGTCCTTCTCGCGGAGGTAGGGCGCGCCCTCGATGGTCTCGTGCGCGTCGGTGTACTCGACGATGGCCTTGGCCTGCGCCGCGGTGTAGCCCAGCCTCGACAGGGCCAGCGGCACCGTCGTGTTGATGAGCTTCATCTGCCCGCCGCCCACGAGCTTCTTGTACTTGATGAGGGCGATGTCCGGCTCGATGCCGGTGGTGTCGCAGTCCATCATGAAGCCGATGGTGCCGGTGGGCGCGAGCACCGTCGCCTGCGCGTTGCGGAAGCCGTGCTCCTCGCCGATCTCGATGGCCTCGTCCCACGCCTGGCCGGCCGCCTCGTGCAGCGCCGGCGGCACGAGCGCGGTGTTGATGTCGCGCAGCGCGTCGCGGTGCTTGCGCATGACGCGGAGGAACGGCTCGCGGTTCTTCGCGTACCCGGCGAACGGGCCGCCGTGGTCGCGCGCGAGGCGCGCCGACTGCGCGTACGCCTCGCCGGTCATCAGGGCGGTGATGGCGGCCGCGTACGCCCGGCCGGACTCGCTGTCGTAGGGCAGCCCGCGCGCCATGAGCAGGGCCCCGAGGTTCGCGTAGCCCAGGCCGAGCGGGCGGAAGTCGTGGCTGTTCCGCTCGATGGCCTTCGTCGGGTAGCTCGCGTTGCCGACGATGATCTCCTGCGCCGTGACGAACGCCCGCACCGCGCCCTTGAACGCGTCGACGTCGAACTCGCCCCGGGCGTCCACGAACTTCATGAGGTTGATCGACGCCAGGTTGCACGCCGAGTCGTTCAGGAACATGTACTCCGAGCACGGGTTCGACGCGTTGATGCGATCCGTGTTGGGGCACGTGTGCCACTCGTTGATCGTCGTGTCGAACTGCATCCCCGGATCGCCGCAGACGTGCGTCGCCTCGGCGATCTGCGTCATGATCTCCCGCGCCCGGTAGGTGTCCATGACCCGCGCCGGGTCCTTCACGGCGCGCGTCTGCCAGGGGCCGTCGTCGATCACCGCGCGCATGAAGTCGTCCGTCGCGCGCACGCTGTTGTTCGAGTTCTGGAAGAACACCGACCCGTACGCCGTGCCCGTGAACGAGCCGTCGTAGCCGGCGTCGATGAGGGCCCAGGCCTTCTTCTCCTCGTCCACCTTGCAGGTGATGAAGTCCATGACGTCCGGGTGATCGGCGTTGAGGATCACCATCTTCGCCGCGCGCCGCGTCTTGCCCCCCGACTTGATCACGCCAGCGAAGGCGTCGTAGCCCTTCATGAACGACACCGGACCCGACGCCGTCCCGCCCCCGGCCAGGTTCTCGCGCGACGACCGCAGGCTCGACAGGTTCGTCCCCGTGCCCGACCCGAACTTGAACAGCATCCCCTCGGTCTTGGCGAGCGTCAGGATGGACTCCAGCGTGTCCTCGACCGAGTTGATGAAGCACGCCGACAGCTGCGGGTGCGGCTCGATCCCGCAGTTGAACCAGACGGGGCTGTTGAAGGCGCCCTGCTGGTGCACCAGGATGTGCGTCAGGTCGTCCCGGAACGCCTCCAGGTCGGCCTCGCTCGCGAAGTAGCGCTGCGCCCTCGCCCATCCGACGATCGTGTCGACGACGCGGCCGATGAGTTGCCGGGCGCTCCACTCCCGCTCGGGCGTGCCGAGCAAGCCGCGGAAGTACTTCGACGCGACGATGTTCGTGGCCTGCTGCGACCAGAAGCGGGGCACTTCGACGCCGCGCTGCTCGAACACGGCCTCCCCGCGCTCGTTCGCAATCACGGCGTCACGGCGGTCCCACTCGATCCCCTCGTACGGGTCGTGCCCGGCTTCGGTGAACACCCGCACGTACTCCAGGCCAGGGGCGTGCGCCCACGCCTGGCCTCCGGACTCGACACCCTGTTCGCCGCTGGTCGGGCCCACCTGACCAACCTGCTGCGTTCCCCTCTCCATGCGACCTCCGCCACCGCGGCCCGCCCGGGCTCCTCAGGCGCGCCGAGTCGACCGACAACCCTTCATGAAACGACGGGTCCCCCGCTCCTGCCACGGAACGCAGTCCCGCGTTCCAAAGACAACGCAGCAGCCAGCCTGCCGGACCTGCACCCTCATCAGCGCTTCCGCTCGTGACTTTGGGCTCCGGCCGACCTCGCGACGAATAGCCGTGACTCGTGCTGCTGAGCTTGGCGAGAAGCTGGGAGGTTCTCGTCGTAGCTAATCCGTAACGAGGGCCTACTATGCGTCGATGGCCCCCTGCCTGTCAAGCGGAAACCTACCAGATATTGTGCCTCGTGATTAGGTCATACGCAATAGAATGTGCAACTTGGCCTGTTCTTGCGACTTTTGTGTTATTTTCGCTTTTCGTCGCGCAACTCCCGGCGGCGGCTCCGGGGATCCGCGCCCGGGCAGGGCCGGCGGCCGGCCTCCCCGCGTGGCCGCAGCCCCCCATGATACAGTCGCAGGAATCGTGTCCCTCGACCAGCCCGAAGCGCCTTCGACGCCTCCCGTGCCAGCCGTGACGGCCCCCCCCGAACCGGCTGGGAGGCCCTCCCCGCTCGCGGCGGCCGCCGACGTCGTGATGGCCTCCGGGTTCCCGACCCAGCTGGCCCTGGGCGCGCTCCTGGTGGCGGCTGGCCTGCTGCCGTTCGACGCCGACGGACGGATGTCCGTGACCTACATCGCCCTGCTCATGCCGGCCGACGCCGCGTTGCTGGCCGCGTTCATCCTCTGGCGCCTGCGCGCGGGAGGCGCCAGCCCGTCTGCGGTGCTCCTCGGCGGACGCAACGTCCGGCGAGAGTCGTGGCTCGGCATCGGGCTCATCCCGGTGGTGCTCGCCGGCGTCGTCGCCGTCATGCTCGGGCTGAGGGCGGCGTGGCCCTTTCTGCACAACGTCGACTCCAACCCGTTCGAAGCGCTCATCGGGTCGCGGCGCGACGCCGTGCTGTTCGTCGTGCTGGTCATCGTCACGGGCGGGCTGAAGGAGGAGTTGCAGCGCGCCTTCGTCCTGCATCGCTTCGAGCAGTCGCTCGGAGGAGCCCGGACGGGGCTGGTCCTCTATAGCGCCGTGTTCGGCGCCGGGCATATCATCCAGGGGTACGACGTCGCGATCGTGACGACGCTGCTCGGCGTGGCCTGGGGCGCGGTGTTCCTCAGGCGCCGGAGCCTCGTCGCGCCGGCCATCAGCCATGCGGGGTTCAATGCTGCGCAGGTGGTGCAGTTTGCGCTCGTCGGCGCCTGAGTGCCGGGCGATCCTGGCCGCCGGGCTGATCCTCGTCCTGACGCTTCCCGGCGTCACGCGGCGCCTGTACGCGTCCGACGAGGTGCAGTACGTCGCGTTCCTGCGCTCGATGTGGTTCGACGGGGACCTGTCGTTCGACAACGAGTACCGGCGCTTCCAGGCGATCGGGGCCGTGCGGGACCCGGGGTTCGCGGCGACGTTCATCGAGCCCGTCACGGAAACCGGGCGGCGCCGCACCTTCGCCACGATCGGATCGGCGCTCTTGTGGGCCCCGTACTACGCGGCCGCCGACGCGGGGACGCGTGTGGCGCGGGCGCTCGGGGCGGACGTCGAGGCGGACGGCTACTCGTCGCCCTACATCTCGGCGGTCTGCCTCGGCTCCGCGGTGTACGGGGTGCTGGCGCTGCTGCTGGCGTGGTTCGCGGCCAGGCGGGTCCTGGCGCTCGCCGGCTCCAGCCGCGCCGCGCCGCCGACGGCCGCCGCCGCAGCCGTGGGCCTGGGCACGCCGCTGCTGTTCTACACGTACGTGGCACCAGGGTTCGCCCACGCCACCTCGGCGTTCGCCGTGGCGGCCTTCGTGCTCGCGTGGCTCGTGGTGCGGGAACGCTGGTCGCTCCGGGGCCTCGCAGGGCTCGGCGCCCTGGCGGCGCTCATGGCCATGGTCCGGGAGCAGGATGCGTTCGTCATTGTCGGGCCGGCCGTCGACCTGGCATGGACCGCGATCCGGGACCGCCGGTGGCACCTCGTGGGGCGTGCCGCTGCGGGAGGCATTGCGGCGGCCGTCGCGTACCTGCCGCAGGCCGTCGCCTACCTCGTCATCAACGGGCACCTCGGACCCTCGCGCCTCGTGAGCCGCAAGATGACCTGGTCCTCGCCGCACGCCCTCGAGGTCGTGTTCTCGCCGGAGCACGGGCTGGCGTGGTGGACGCCGCTCGCCCTGCTGGCGATCGCCGGACTCGTCGCGCTGGCCTCGGGAATCCGCACGGCACGCCAGCCGGCCGCCGGCGGGGCCGATCGGCGGTCGGCCGTCCAGGTGGGGGTGGGCCTCGCGGCCATCGTGCTGCTGCAGATCTACGTCGCCGGGTCGGTCGAGAGCTGGACCGTGGCAGGCGCCTTCGGCCAGCGCCGATTCGTCGCGCTGACGGCGCCGTTCGTCGTCGGCCTCGCCGTGCTCGGCACGCGCCTCGGGGCCAGGGGCGCGCGGGCGGCCGGCGCGGCGATCGTCGCGGCCTGCGTCTGGTGGAATCTCGGCCTGATGATCCAGTTCGGCGCGGGCATGATGGACCGCCAGCGTCTCGAACCCGCGCGGAACGCCTACAATACCTTCATCGAGGTTCCCCGCCGCCTGCCGGGTCTCGCGTATCGCTACGTGTTCGACCGCGCCAGCTTCTACCGTCCAGGCGCCCCGGGCGGCGGGCCCACGTAACGCGACGGTCATCCTGTGCTCATCAGGTACTTCGCCGATATCCGCTTCCCGCTCGAGCGGGCGAATGGCGTGCAGACCATGGAGACGTGCCACGCGCTGGCGCGCCGGGGCCACCTCGTGCATCTCGTGGTGCGCCGAGACAGCGCCAGCCCGCCGCGGGATCCCCTCGCGTACTATGGACTGCCGCCGCACCCGCTGCTCTCCGTCGAGCGGCTGAAGGTACCGGACGGGCCCGCCTCGCGCCGGGCGATGTACGTGGCGAAGAGCCTGCGGCGGGTGGCCGGCCTGTCGCGCGCCGACGCAATCGTCACCCGGGACCTGGCGCTCGCGGCCCTGATCATCGGGATGCCGCGGGCATGGCGGTCGGCGCTCGTGTACGAATCGCACGGCTACGCGCCGGCCGTCGCCGAGGACCTTCCGGTGATGCTCTCGGGCGCCGCGCCGCTCTCGGACGCCAAGCGGCGGCGTCTCGAGCGCCGGGAGCGCCTGGTCTGGACGCGGGCGGACGGCTACGTCACGATCACGGCGGCCCTCGCGCGCGAACAGGAGGAGCGGTTTGGAGGGCGGCGCCGCCTCGCCGTCGTGCCGGACGGCGCCAGGCTGCCGGCCATCGACGGCGTCGGTCTTCGCGCGCGCGCCGGAGGAGAGGCGCCCGTCGTGGGCTACGCCGGCCACCTGTATCCCTGGAAAGGGGCTGACGTGCTGGTGGAGGCCGTCGGCAGGCTCCCGGGCGTCCGCGCGCTGGTCGTCGGAGGACTGGAGGGCGAGCCCGACTTCGCGAGGGTCCGCGCGCTCTCGGAACGGGTGGCGCCCGGGCGCGTCACGTTCACCGGCATGGTGGAGCCGCCGCGCGTCGCCGCGCTCTTGCGGGGCGCCGACGTGCTCGCCCTCCCGAACACGCCGGGCCGCGCCTCGCGTGCGTACACGTCGCCGCTCAAGCTGTTCGAGTACATGGCGTCCGGCAGGCCGATCGTCGCCTCGGATCTCCCGGCGCTCCGCGAGGTGCTGGCGCCGGACGCGAACGCCGTGCTGGTCGAGGCCGGGGACGCCGGGGCCCTGGCGGCAGGCCTGGCGCGCGTGCTGGACGACGCGGCGCTCGCCTCGCGCCTGGCGGCACAAGCGCGCGAGGACGCGCGCGAGTGGACGTGGGACGCGCGCGCGCGGCGCCTCGAGGCGCTGCTCGACGCCGTGGCCAGGAGCGGCGCATGATCTCGGACCGGCTGCTTCACCTCGTCAGGTGCCCGGACTGCGGCGGCCCCCTGCGCGGACGGCCGCCGGATCTGTCGTGCGAGGCGTGCCGCCGCCCCTTCGCCGCGAACGCGGAGTACCTCGTCCTGCATCCCGGCGTCAGCTTCGCGGAGCAGACGAAGTACCTGGACGAGGCGCTGCACGCGGACGCCAGGCACGAGCACGTCACGCCGCCGCTGCTCGCGGCGCGCATCCGCAACGACGTGCTGCGCGCGTACCTCGCGCCGGGCCCGGAAGACGCGGTGGTCGATCTCGGCTGCGGGAGCGGACGCACGCTGGTGTGGAACGCCGATCTCGGAGCCTACCAGGTGGGCATCGACGTCAGCCCGTACTTCGCGCGCGAGGCGTGCGAGCGGGCCGACCTCGTGCTCGGCGACCTGCGGCGCCTCCCGTTCGCCGACGGCTCGTTCACGAAGGCCTCGGCGCTCGACGTGTTCGAGCACCTGTCGCGCGAGGCCTTGACGAGCGTCCTCTCCGAGGCGTCGAGGATCCTGGCGCCGGGCGGATCGCTCTTCGTGTACAGCCACGTGCGGCGCAACTCCCGGCTGGCCGGGGGCCTCAGGCAGATCAACCGCCTCGCGCGGTGGCTCGAGCGCCGCGGCCTGGTCGACCTGTCGCGCGAGCGGCTGCGCAAGTCGGACCACCTCAACCCGCTCGCGGACATTCCCGACCTCGAGGCGGCGGCCGCCGGCGCGGGGTTCCGCATCGAGCGGATCCTGTACTACACGCCGCTCGTCGGCGGCTTCGTCGAGAACATCCTGGTACGGACCGGCGAACACTGGCTCGCGAAGAGGGCCGCGCGGCGCGGCGCGGCGGAGGGCAAGACGCTGGACGGAGACGGCGCGGCCCGCGAGGCGCGCGCCGCGGCGAAGCGCCATGCCGGCAGGCCTGGCGCGGCCTACTACGGCCTGCGGGCGGTCACGTGGGTCATGAAGCTCGACCTGCTCCTCTTCGGGCGCGTGCGATCGGGCCCGTACTTCGCCCTGCTGCGGCGTGAGACGCGTCCGGGCGGCGCCCCATGAGGATCGTCTACGCCGCGCTGGATCAACACGTACCCGGCACGACCGGCGGGTCGGTGCACGTCGGCGCCGTCGCCGAGGGGCTCGCGGCCCTGGGGCACGAGGTGGACGTCCTCGCGGCGCGCGGGGCGGGACCCGTGCCCTCCGGACTCGCGCGCTACCACGCGCTCGGCCCGCCGCTCGGACTGCGCCACCTCAGGCTGCTGCGTTCGTCCGCGGTGCGCGAGTTCGCCAGGAAGGCGCGCGCCGACGTGGTCATCGAGCGCTACCACAACTTCGGCGGCGAGGGCGTGCGCGCCGCCCGGGCCGTCGGGGCGGCCGCCGTGCTCGAGGTCAACGCGCCGGTCATCGACTACCCGGGCTCCTGGAAGTCCAGGCTGGATCGGGCCGTGCTCGCGGAGCCCATGCGGCGCTGGCGCGACTGGCAGTGCCGCCAGGCGGACTTGATCGTCACGCCGGCGGCCGAGATCCTGCCGGCATTCGTGCCGCGCGAGCGGATCGTCGTGGCCGAGTGGGGGGCCGACACCGACGCGTTCAGGCCGGGCGCTGCCGGCCCGGCGCCCTTCACGCGCCGGCCGGGATCCGTCGTGGCGCTGTTCGCCGGCGCCTTCCGGCCCTGGCACGGTGCGATCCACCTCGTGCGCGCGCTGCGGCAACTGCGCGCGGAGGGCCGGCGCGAGATCGACGCCGTCTTCGTCGGCGACGGGCCGGAGCTCGCGCGCGTGAAGCGGGAAGCGGCCGGGCTCGACGGCGTGACCTTCACGGGCCCCGTCCCTCACGCCGCGATGCCGGCGTGCCTGGCCGCCGCGGACCTCGGCGTGGCGCCGTTCGATGCGGCGGCCCATCCGCCGCTCCAACTGGCCTTCTTCTGGTCCCCCCTCAAGATCTTCGAGTACATGGCCGCAGGGCTCCCCGTGGTCGCGCCGACGATCCCGAGGCTGGCGACGATCCTGGGACCGGGGCTGGGGGACGGACTCTACGATCCCGAGGCGCCGCGAGGGCTGGCGGACACGCTCGGGCGCCTGGCGTCGGACGCCGGGCTGAGGCAGCGCCTCGGGGCGGACGCTCGCGCGCGGGTTTGCCGGGACTTCAGCTGGGCGGCGCACTGCCGCCGCCTCCACGCGGCCATGGCGCCGCTCGCCCGGCGCGGGGGCGCGTGATGCGGGTCCTCCTGGCCACCGACGCGTTCCCCCCGGGTTGCGGCGGCAGCGGCTGGAGCACGTACGAGCTCGCACGCGGCCTTCGTCAGGACGGGCACGAAGTCTCGGTCGTCCGCGTCAGCGCCGACGCGCACCGGCAG
Source organism: uncultured Vicinamibacterales bacterium (assembly GCA_964491885.1). Taxonomy (GTDB): domain Bacteria; phylum Acidobacteriota; class Vicinamibacteria; order Vicinamibacterales; family JAKQTR01; genus JAKQTR01. The sequence goes on along the minus strand of CAZBIP010000003.1, from coordinate 33,683 downwards.
GAGAGCCGGGCCTACGACGGGTTCCGCGTCCGCACCGTCGGCCTGACGGCGCCGCGCATCCCGTTCGTCCGCAACTACTGGAAGAACGAGCGGCTCTGGAGCGTGGCTGCCGGCGCCATCCGCGACGAGGCCGCCGTGCAGGGCGCCGAGATCGTCCACGCCCAGCACCTCATGTCCGCACCGGCCGCGGTCGAGGCGGCCGCCCTCGCGGGCGTGCCGGCGGTGTGCACCGTCAGGGACTACTGGCCGGTCTGCTACTGGGGCACGCTGCTCGACGATCCCGCGTCGCCGCGGCTCTGCCCGGCATGCTCTCCCCGCATGATGGCCCGGTGCCTCGGGCCGAGGGCCGGGGCGGCGTGGCCGGCCGCGCTGCCCTTCGTGCCGTACATGCGCGCCAACCTCGCGCGCAAACAGCGGGCGCTGGCCCGGGCCGACGCGGTCATCGCCGTGGGGACGGCCATCGCGCGCGACCTGCGCGAGCGCGCTCCCCTGCTGGCGCGCACGCGCCTCGAGATCATCCCGAACCCCGTCGACGTCGCCGGCCTGCGCAGGGACGCCGCATCCGGCACCGCTCCCTTGAAGGGCCCCTACGCGGTCTTCGTCGGCAAGCTCGAGACGAACAAGGGCGTGGACGGCCTGCTGCCGGCGGTCGAACGCGCCCGCCTCCCGTGGCCGCTCGTCGTCGTGGGCGACGGCGCCAGGCGGGCCGCGCTGGAGGCCGAGGCGAGGAGGGCGAACCGGGACGCCAGGTTCGTCGGGTGGGTCGAACGTGCGCGAGCCATGGCGTGGCTGTCGCACGCCGCCCTCCTCGTCTTCCCGTCGCGCGGACCCGAATCCCTGAGCCGCGTCCTGCTGGAGGCCTCCGCCGTCGGCGTGCCCGTCGCCGCGATGAACACCGGGGGCACGGGCGACATCGTCGAGCACGGCGTGACGGGCCTCCTCTCGGACACGCCGGACGGGCTGGGCGACCACGTGGCGCAACTCGTCTCGGACCGCCCGCTCGCCGCGGCCCTCGCGCGCCGCGCCCGCGAGCACGTCGAGCGCCGGTTCGACACGCCCGTCGTCGCGCGGCGCGTGGCCGCGCTCTACCGGGAGCTGATCGATCGGGGGGCCGCCCATGCCTGACCAGTGCGGAGCGGGCGGCTTGCGCGTCGCGGTCCTCAGCCGGGCCGTGGCGCCGCTCCACGGCGTCGGGGGCCTCGAGCGCTCGACGCACGATCTCGTGCGGCAGCTCGTGGCGCGGGGGGTTCGCGTCACGGTGCTGACGAGGCCTCCAACGACGTCGGCGGACTGGGCGCAGCCGGGCCTGGCCTTCCGCTACGTGCCCTACACGACGTTCCCCTTCGCGGGGAGGCGGGGCACGACGATCCTGGATCGATCGACCGCGTATCCGCTCTTCGGGTACCGCCTGGGCCGGCTGGCGGCGCGGCTGGCGGCCCGCGGCGAGGTCGACGTGGTTTATGGGTTGGGCGCGAGCACGCTGGGCTATGCGCTGGCCCGGCGCCGGTCGCCGGCGACGACCGTGCCGCTCGTCATGAATCCGCAAGGGCTCGAGGAGTTCGGCGGCGCCGACGGCTCGTACGGAGGCCGGCCCTCGAAACGGTTCGCCTACGCGCCGCTGCGTGCCGCCGTTCTGCGCGCGGCCGCGGCCGCGGACCGGATCATCGCCACCGATCGATCGCTCGAACCCCTCATCACGCGCACGCTCGGCGTCGAGGCGGGCCGCCTGCGCCTGGTGCCGAACGCGGTCGACCTGACCGCGTGCGACGCGCTCGCCTCACCGCCGGACGGAGCGCGCATTCGGCAGGCGCATGGCTTCGGAGCCGGCGAGGTCGTCCTGCTGAGCGTCGCCCGCATCGAGCGCAACAAGGGGCTTCACGTGCTCGCCGACGCCCTCGGCATGCTCGGAGACCTCCCCTGGCGCTGGGTTGTCGTCGGAGACGGCCCGTTCAAGGGGTCGCTCGACGCGCGGATCGCAGCGCGAGGCATCGGCGCCCGCACGCTCCTGGCCGGCCGCATCGACGACGCGGCCCTCCACGCGTGGTACGAAGCCGCGACGCTGTTCGCGCACCCGACCCAGTACGAGGGCAGCTCGATCGTCACGCTCGAAGCCATGGCGCACCGGCGGCCGGTCGTCGCGTCTTCGGCCGGAGGCTTGCCGGACAAGGTCCGCCCGGGCGAAACGGGGTGGCTGGTGCCGCCCGGGGACGCGGCCGCGCTCGCCGCGGCGCTTCGCGAGGCCATGGTGCCCGGCGCGCCGCTGGACGCCATGGGCGCCGCGGGCCGGGCGCTTGTGGAAGCCGAGTTCTCGTGGGTGACGTCCGCCGCCCGGATGCAGGCGGTGTTCGACGAACTCCTTCACGGCGAGGGAGCCGCGTCACCAGGGAACGCCTGACGTGATCGCGGTCTTCATCCTCGCGACGCTGCTGCCGTACGGCATTGCCGCCAGGGTCGCCAGGTCTGGAGGCGGGCGCGCCGCATCGCCAGACCACCAGCGGTTCGAAGTCCTCGTTCTCGCGACCGGGGGCCTCTACGCCATTCTCCACGTCCTGGCGTTCGCCGGCCTGCTGTCCATCCCCGCCGCCGGCGCGTGCGTTGGCCTGGCTGCGCTCGCGGCCTTCGTGGTGACCCGGCATCGCCCGGCCGCCCTTCCTGCGACCCGAGCCGAGGGCGCCGCCAACCCGCAGGACGCGGGGGGCGCCGACCGCTGGATGGAGCGCGTGTCCATCGTGGTGGTCGCCTTCGCCTGCGCGTGCTGGCTGGTCCGGTCCGCCGCGGGGCTCGACGTGATCGGGACCGACGCCGCGCACTATCACATCCCCCACGCGGTGAACTACGCCCTTGGCGCAAGCCCGTGGGGGCCGATGCCGACGGCCCACGGCTATCCGATGGGCACCAGTCTCCTGTTCGCCTGGTTCATCCTGCCCTTCGGCGACGCGTTCATCGTCGACGCGTCGATGGTGGCCTGGTACCTCCTCCTCGTCGCGTCGCTCGCCGCCCTGTTCAACACGCTGACCGGGCTTCGCGGCTGGACGTGGACGCCGTGGCTGGCGTTCGTGCTCTTCGGCCTGCCGCTCATCCGGGCTTCGGCGTCTCCATCCGCGGACCTGCCCTACGCGGCGTCGTTCCTGGCTGTCGCGGCCCAACTCGCCTGGATGATCAGCCGCCGCGAGGGGGCCCTGCGCGATTGGGCCGTCCTGGGCGGGGCCCTCGGCATGCTGGTGGGCAGCAAGGCGCTTGGGATCTACTCCGCGGCGATCCTCGCCGCCGCGGCGGGAGCCGGGTACCTGGCGGCGCGGAAGCGAGAAGCCGGGTCCGGTTCGCAGGCCCGGCCCTGGACTGCCGCATCGGCCGTTCTCGCGGCCGCTCTGCTCACGGGCGGCATCTGGATCGTGCGAAACACCGTCCTGTCCGGCTGGCCGGTCGATCTCCAGGCCGACCGGTATCACCTCTCGATTCTGCAGGATGTGCGAACGGTGTACGGGGGCGACTGGTGCTACCTGGCGTGGAGGGCCGGCATCAAGATCGGCCGCTGGCTCGGCCCGAGTTTCCTCGCTGCCGGCGTCGCGATCGTCTGGCTCGCCTTCGAATCGGCGTCGCGCATGGCGGGACGGCGGTCGGACGCGATGGACGGCACGAGGCTCTGGTTCCTGGGCCTGTCTGCCGCCGTCGCCGCCGTGCACGTGGCCGGGCTCGTGGGCGCGCCGTGGACCAGTCTGGAGTGGACCGACGGCCACTCACTGCGGTACGTGCTGCCGTTCTGGATCCTCTACGCGCTGCTCGCCTTCGCCGGCACGTTCAGCCGGCTCATCCCCTGGCATCGTCACGCGGCGGTGAGGGCGGCCGTGTGGCTGCTCATGGTCGGAGCCGTGATGCGAGGCGCCTTGCGGTCACCCGAGCCCGCCGGGCTGAGCGTGACGGGGCTCTCGTGGCCGGCCGTCCTCGGCGTGGCTGCCGCCCTGCTCGCGTTCGCCGCCGCGGTCGCGTCGCCGGCGCGACGATTCCCTCCGCGGCCCCGCGCCGCTCTGCTCGTGGCAGGGATGGCGGTGAGCATCGGCGCAGCCGTCCTCGCCTCCACCGCGTTCGCCTCTCGCCACGATTCGCTTCGGGAGGCCGCGATCCGGAAGGAGTCCGCCGAACTCGCGTCGTGGACGGCCGCAGGCCGGCCCGCCAGCGAGCCGCATCGCCAGGTGTACCTGGAGGTCCGGGCCGACGAACTGCGCCAGGGGCGGGTGTGCGCCGGGCGCCGGTTCTTCGTGGCGAGCCGCTTCGACCTGCCCCTCGAGCTCCAGCCGGCCGCGTTCACGAGCCAGGTGTTCGACAGCCGGCGCGCCGGCCTCGCGCTGCCGCTCCTGCGCCGCGCGCCGGGTCTCGGCTGGTGCGACTACGCGGTCGCCGACCCGCAGGAAACGGGAAGGCCCGCGATGCGTTTGGCCTCGCCCTGGCTCCGTCCGATTCCGTCCTCGGGGCCGTTCCTGATTTTCGAAATCACGCGCCCCTCGTGAAGGGGCCTACCCCGGCCGAAGTCCCGCCCGGCTCACCGCCCCCCGGCCCGATACACCTCGACGATGGCCGCGCGGCGCCGGAGCCGATCCATCCACGTCGAGGTGGCCTGTTCGCGCCGCTCGTGCAGCAGCACGGCCCGCACGGCGTCCGTGGCTTCGACGAGGTCGAGCTGGCGTCCGTCGCGCATGAATCGCTCCAGGTGGCGGGCGTAGTAATCCCGGATGTCCTCGTCGGACGGCTGGATCACGGCCGCAAACCGGCGCGCGACGTACTCCCGGGCTTCGAGCGTGCCCCGCACGAACGCCTGCGCACCCCCGTCGTCGAACCCCAGCCTGGCGAGCGCCTCTTCGAAGGCGGACGCACTCGGGAAGCGCTTCCGGATGGCCGCCATTTCCCTGTCCACCTCGGCTTGGGCCGCCGTCCCGCCACCGCCACGCGATGCATCGTCGAGGACGAGCTGGCGGTCCACCAGCCAATGCATGGCGGCCTCGACCGGGTCGGCCGGAGGCGCCGCCTCGACGAACCCGAAGGCCAGGGCGGCGTTGGCGTCGGACAACGTGATGACCGTGCCGGACACCACCGCGATCACGCGGTCCAGGAGCTGGGCGGCGCCGAGCGGTGCCGCGGAGGCGGCCAGCGCCAGCGCCGCCGCAACCGCGCGCCACCTCGCCCCACCGAGTCCCCGTGCGTGC
>CAZBIP010000003.1:18939-28385 GCA_964491885.1 uncultured Vicinamibacterales bacterium | reverse complement strand
GCCTGCCCGATGCTGAAGTGCACCCCGCGCCGGCCCTCGCGTTTCGCGCCGAACGTCTGCAGCGCGCCGAGCTTGAATCCGAGGTCGAACCGGAGCGGCCCGATCGGGGACTTGTAGCGCAGGCCGATGCCGGCCCCGCTTCGAAGGCGGCCGAGCGACACCTCCTCGACGAGGCCGAAGACGTTTCCGGCGTCGATGAAACCGACCACGCCAAGGTCCCTCCACAGTTCGATCCGGACCTCGCCGTTGAGGATGAGTTCGGCGTGGCCGCCCTTGGGCGTGCCGTCCCTGTCGAGCGTGTCGGGCCGGCCCACGCGGTCCAGGTCGTAGCCGCGGACCGTCGTGTCGCCGCCGGCGAAGAACCGCTCGCTGACGGGCACGTCGCGCACGCGCACCGTGGACGGCAGGCCGTCGTCGCCGACGACCGGGTCGCCGTTCTCGTCCTTCAGCTCGACGTCCCGCGCGAACCCGGTGCTCAACCCGAGGCGGACGCCTCCCGCCACGACGATGCGGCGGGCCGTCGGCAGCTTGCGGTAGATGAACCCCTGGAGGAAGGTCTTCGCGAAGCCGACCTCCGACCCGAGCTGCCGCAGCGCCAGTTCGCCGTTCAGGGCGACGAAGGAGCCCCGTCCGGGATCGAAGACGTCGTCGCGCGTGTTGCGCACGGCCGTCGTCGCGACCGAGGCGATGCGCACCTGCGGGAAGAGCCGGTCGATCAACGGACGGTCGGTGGCCGCGATCCGGTCGTCGAAGATGCGGTTCTGCTGCAGCGAGTACTGGCCCAGGATGCTCCACGTGGGACCGAGACGCCAGGCCAGGTTCATGCGGGCGGACCGGTGCTCGAAGCTGAAGCTCGTGCGTCTCCCCTTCTCGGCGCCCGCGATGATCTGGAGGTCAGCCGCGCGCCAGAATCGCGGCTCCCGGTAGGTCGCGGCCACGCGGTACTCGGCTGCGGTCTGCCCCCCCTCTTCCGTCCCGGTGGAGGCGGCTGCCGTCGAGTTGTCCGCCGCGCTGCGCCGCCGCAGGCTGACCCGGCCGAACAGGTTGACGGACCGGTTGCCGCCGAAGAGGTTCCGCCTGCCGATCTCGACGAACCCTCGCGGGGCGATCTCCGACGTCTCGACTTTCTGGAACTCCACGCCCACGCCGTATCCGAGGCTGGTGGCTGGCGACTCCTCGACGGTGACGACGACGTCCCGCACGTGCTCGTCGCGCTGCGGGATCTCGGAGATGGTGACCCGGCGGAAGAGCCCCAGCGACGCCAGCCGCCGCTGGCTCTCGCTGACGGCGTCGAGCGCCAGCGGCTGACCCGGCTTCACGACGAGTTCCCGGCGGATTGTCCCGAGGCTCACGCGGTTGTTGCCGGTGACGAGCACGTGGCCGACGAGGATGCGCGGGCCCTCGCGCACGCTGAAGCGCACGGCGGCGTCCGGCGTGTCGGGGCTGCGCTCGACGGAGGCATCCACGCGCGCGAGCCGGTGACCGAGGTTCAGGTACTGGACGAGGATCCGGTCGCGGTCGGCGTCGATGTTGGGCTGATACAGCGGCCCGCCGGCCTTCGTCGCCAGGCCGGCCAGGAGCCGTTCCCCGGCGACGGCGTCGTTGCCGGCGATCTCGACAGAGGCGACGACGGTGCGCGTGCCTTCGGCGATTCGCACCGTGACGAACACCGGCGCCTCGCGGGCGGTCCTGGCGTTCGGCACGGGCTCGCTCGCGGCTTTGCAGGAGGCCTCGCCGAACCCGCGCTGCCGGTAGGCGGCGGTCAGCGCCGCGAGGTCCGCGTCCACGACGGCCTGGATATAGGGCTGTCCGGGCGACAGGCGCAGGAGCGGCGTCAACTCCTCGAGGGGCACGAGCGACGCGCCCTCGATGGTCACGCCGGCCACACGGTACAGCGGCCCCTGCGTCACCGTGAACACGATCCGCTGGCCGTCGGCCCCGACGATCCGCTGGAAGTCCGCCCGCGCGTCCCGATACCCGCGGCCCCGCAGGTACGACACGATGCGGGCCCTCGAGTCCTCCAGGAGGTCCTCGTCCACGGAGGCCTCTCGTTTCACGGGGACGAGTTCGTCCACTTGCCGTTCAGGGAGAGGATCGCCCGCGAATTCGACCGAGACCGGCCGGCCCCGGTTGACCGCGATCGACACGAGGACCTCGCGGCCGCCCTCGGCTTCCTCGACGAGCGCGTCGGCTGTCGCCTCGAGGTAGTCCCGCGACCGCCAGTTCTCCGTCGCCGCGTCGAGCTGCCGGCGCAGCGCGACCCGGTCGAAGACGGCCCCCGGCCTGACGTTCAGCCGGAGCCTGAGCTCGCGCACCGCGTCCCCGTCCTCGGGACGGAACGACACCGACCGCACCACCGCTCTGGGTCCGCTCGCGACGTCGAACACGAGGCTGCCGAAGCCGGGATCGCCAGGCGCCGCGCCGCGAGGCGTGACGGCCGCGCGGAGGTACCCCTGGTCTTTCAGCAGTTCCTCGACGACCCGCGCGACGTCGTCGGCCCGCCCGCGGTCGGGCTGCCGGCCGAACCGCTCGGCGACCGTCGCGCGCAGCGTGGACTCGGACACGCCGAGCTCGCCCCTGAACACGATCGTCCCGGCATCCGGAAGGGGCACGAGATCCACGGTCACCCGGGCGCGATCGCCGTCGGGGTCGGCCGACACGCGCGCGTCCAGGTAGCGGCCCAGGCCCATCGCCCGCACGACGGTGGTCCGGACGTCCTCCATCCGGAGCGGTTCCCCTGCGCGGACGGCCACCAGGCCCTGCACCTCCGCATCGCCGACGGGCATGCCGCCGGACACGACGCGGACGTCGGAGACGGTGCGGCCGAGCAGCCGGGCCGCGGCGTCCTGGGCGGCCGACGTCGGCGCCGCCCACACCGCCAGCACAGCGGCCAGCACGCACGCCCGGCGCAGTGGACTCATTGGAACACGTGGCGGACCCGCGCTTCGAGCGCGTAGGTCCGGTCCTCGTTCTGGGTGACGATCCAGGCGAGCCGATCGTTCTGATCGTACTCGAGCAGGATCACCTGGTCGCGCGCGGCCGACGCCAGGCTGCGCGAATACGTCAGGTAGATGCGATCGGAAATGCGCTTCCCGATCGTGAGCCTGGCGCCGGGCGAGAACCGCGAGGAGGACTGGCTGGGATCGAAGAAGAACGGCGAGATCTGGACCGAGTCCAGCCCGAATGTCTGCTCGACCGCCTTCTGCACGTTCGAGGAGATGGGGCTGGCGAGCAAACGCGCCGACCGCGACATGAGCAGGTTCTGCTCGGCCTCGTCCGGCGTCCTGAGCGCGCGCAGTTCGGCGTCCTGCGTGGAACTGACGTCGCCCAGCAGCAGCGACACGATGTCGACCTCGGGGAGCGGAGGGTCTGACGACAGATCGTACTCGAAGGATCTCGTCGTCCCCGAGACGCGGAACGTCACGCGGTAGGTCTGGCCCGGCGCGCGCACCCGCGTCTCGGCCTCGACGTCGAAGTAGGGCTCGATGCGCGCGGGGTTCGTGAAATCGATGGTTCCGCGCGAGACGACGTAGCGCTTGCCCTCGAACCACAGGTCGCCGCGCTGCACCTCGGCGTGGCCCTCGACGACGGGCCGGGCGTAGGTGCCCCTGAGCCGCAAATCGGCACTCGCCGTCAGGCGGGCGAGCTTGTTGTCGATCTCGATGGTGGACGGCGCCGAGAGCCGGAGGTCGAACCGGAGCGGAAGCGTCGGCGCGGCGGGGGCCGGGCCGCCCGCGGCCGCGCCGCCGCCGGCGGTCAGATCCGCGAGGCCGGACCCGAACTCGAGGTCGCGGCGCAGCTCTCCGCGGCGGACGAGCACCGTACCGCTCAGGACGGGGTCCTCGATCGTGCCCCTCAGGCTCAGGTCCGCGTCGATGACCGAGCGGAAGCCCTCGGGGTACCTCAGCTCCATGCCCTCGCCCGTCGCGGTGACGTCGAACCGCGACGGCCAGAGGCCCTCGAGATCGACCCGGCCGCCCAGCTGCACGTCCCCGCGGCCGATCGTCGCCGTGACGTCGTCGAACCGGATGCTCTCGCCCGTGAAGACCACGCGCCCGTTGATGGCGTCGATGGCATGAGGCAGCCACATGTGCCGCAGCCGTCCGTTCGTCACGACGGCGCTGCCGCCGATCCGGGGCTCCTCGAGGGTGCCGGTGAAGTCGGCCGTCAGCTCGGCGCGCCCCGATCCCCGGACGTCGGCCGTCACGGCCTGCAGGATCCCGAGGTTCGCGGCGCCCTCGGCGCGCAGCCCGAGGAGGCCCTGCACGACGTCGACGTTGCCCACGAGGCCGAGCCGCGTGTCTTCGCCGCTCAGCTGCAGGCGCCCCACCCGCAGGATGCCCTGCTCGAGGCTGGCGTCGATGGCCCCGTCGTTCTGGAGGACGTAGTCGAACAGCTTCACGGCGAGCTGATCGACGTGCACCCTCGCGACGACGTTGTCGAGGCTCATCAGCGTCCCGCTCACCCGCACCGTGCCCGACGCCACCGCCGTCGCGAAGGGCGAGAGCCCCGGCATGAACACGCGGGCGTAGGGATCGAGGGAGGCATCGGTCAGCCGCAGCGTGACGTCGCCGGGGTAGTCGCCGAGCAGCGTGACCTTGCCGGCTCCCGACGCGGTGAGCCGGGACGAGATCGCGTCGAACGACACGTTCATGTCGTCGCCGCGCAGTTCGAGCCGGCCCTTCACGTCGCCGATGCCCTCGTCCTTGACGTAGAGGTCGCGCATGCGGAAGTCGGCGTCGTAGGCGACGTCCAGGGCCTTGCCGCCGCCGTCGGCGGTGAAATCCAGCCTCCCGGACAGCGGCGCGTCCGGGAAGGCGAAGAGGTCGACCGACTCCACCGGGATGTTCCGACCGTCCACGTTGAACGAGTACGAGCCGAGCCACTCCACGCGCGCGGCGCCCCGCACGATGCCGGTCGAACCCTTGCGGATCTCGATGCCGTCCAGCCACGCGCCCGGCCCGTCGAAGCGCAGCGACGCGGTCGCGCTCGCGAGCGTCTCCTCGTACACCGCCAGCGGCGAGAGCGTGACCTTGCCGAACCCGAAGGGCTCCTCGTACGCGCCCCACAGGTGGAGATCGCCGAACACGCGGCCGTCCCACGGGTACTTGTCGAACTCGAAGGCGTGCCGGAAATCGGCCAGGTCCCAGTTGTCGATGGTGATGACCGCGTTGATCTCCTCGCCGCGGTCCTTGCGCGGGTAGCCGAGCGAGAAGCGCCCCGTGGCGCGCAGCGTGCCCGCGCCCTTCCGGACGGCGGCGTCCTTGACGTTCGCGTACAGGTCGTCGATGACCACGTTGCTGCCGCCGCGGCCCCAGTCCACGTCCCAGAACGTCAGGTGGGAGCCGGAAAAGTACCCCTCGATCCGCGGGTCCCAGACGGCGTCGAAGAGGGTCCCCTCGAAGGTGCCCTCCCCTCCCAGCTCGGCGGGCCGCGACGGCGACCCGAACGCCGTCAGCACGCCGGAGAGTTCGCGCATGCTCTGCTGCCAGTCGGCGCTGGTGACGTGGAACGGCAGGCGCGAGCGGTCGCCGTACGCCGTCCGCCCCTCCAGCGCGATGTACGTCGTCGGCGACGCGACCTCGCCCGGCTCGACGTCCACCCACTCGGCGCCGTACGCGTAGCGCAGACGCCCCCCGATCGGCACGCGCCCCAGCGGAGGAAACGGGTCCCCGTAGACGTGCGCGAACGACGGCGGGCGCCGCGTGGCCGCGAGCGCCCGTCCCTGGAGCGTCACGTTCGGCGGCGGCGTCACGGCGATCTCGCCGTCGCCATGGTGCTCGTCCCAGTGCCCGAGGCGCCACTCGAGGCTGTTCCGGCCGGTCGCCAGGCCCGCCAGGCGCATCCCCTTCATCGCGAAGCCGTCGGAGAACGCGCCGAGATCCACGTCGGCGTACTTCACGTCGAGGCGGGCCGTCGATCGCGTGCCGGCCACGTTCATGGGCGCCATCGAGTAGGTGAGGTCCATCCGCCCGCCGTAGAAGCGCGAACGGGCGCGGGTGATGTCGAACCGCGCCGCCGTCCACACGACCGACGCCTCGGTGTCGGGAAAGCGGATCCAGTCGAACCCGAACTCGTCGCTGCGGACGTCGCCGGCGAGCACCCGCCCGCCCTTGAAGTAGTGGAGGCTGCCCGTGAACGCCGCCTCCCCGGAGAGCGTGAAGTGGTCGGCCGCCCACCAGATGCCCCGCTGGGGCGCGAGCTGGATGCGCGACTCGATCTGGTAGGTCATCTCCGGCCAGTGCGGGACGTCGACGTCGCCGGTGGCGACGGTCTTCGCGCCGTCGGTGTCGAGCTCGATCCGATCGAAGTGGACCTTGCCGCCGTCGAGGCTGAACCACGTGCGGATGTCCGCCGACATCGGCGTGTACGACTGGACCGCGATCGTGCCGCCCGACGACGTCGAGCGGCCCCGGTAGCCGTTGAGTTTCGTCGCGTCGATCTCGAAGTTGCGCGCCGTCACCGTGATGGGCGTGACGTGGTCCGCGTAGGTGACCTGCCCTCGCCTGCCGCGCACGTACGCCAGTGAGGTCGTAATGGGGCTGGGGCCGGTGCGCTCGCGCTTCCGCAGTTTCGGGAGGTTGTCCCGTCCCGTCCACGTCTCCACCGTCAGCGTCCAGTCGGCGACCTCCACGCTGGCGATGTCGAGCCGCCGCCGAAGGAGCGGCCACAGCGGCACGTCCACGATCGCTTCGCGGGCGGTGAGGAAGGGCTCGTCGGACGGCGTGAGCCCCTCGATCACCAGGTCGCGCACGACGAGGCGCCCGTCCAACGCCCGCACCGAGATCCCGCCGATCCTGACCGTGCGGTTGAGTTCGGCGGTGGCGAGGGAGGCTGCGACGCGCCGCACGTCCACGCGGCCGAAGGTGACGGCCGGCGCGAGTTCCGCGAGATCGACCGTGAGCGTCATCACCACGGCCGCCGCGAGGAGGCCCAGCGCGATGACGCCCGCCTTGCGGGCGTGCGGGCCGGCGCGCCGAATCGCGTCCAACGGCCTCATCGGATCGCCCCGCTACTCGACCACGACCAGCGGGCGCCCGGCCTCCACGGCCGCGCCCTCGTCCACGAGCACCCGTGCCACCCGCCCGTCCTTCGGCGATCGCAGCTCGTTCTCCATCTTCATGGCTTCGACGACGACGAGCCCCTGCCTCGCCCGGACCGGGTCGCCGGGCCGCACGAGCACCTTCACGACCCTGCCCGGCATCGGCGCGAGCACCTGCAGCGGACCGCCCGCCGCCGCCGCGGCGCTTCCGCCCCGTCCGAACCGGGACGCCGAACCGGCCAGGATCCTGACCGACGCCACGCCCGCCGGCATGTGGACGGCCGTCTCTCCCGGGAGCCCCGCCGGCCCGAGGCCGACCTCCCGGCTGGCGCGGCCGTCGTCCAGGCAAATCAGCGAGAAAGTCGCGTCGTCCACGGCGGCGGCGTCCACGTCGCGGCCGACGCCGTCGATGACGATGCGGTAGCGCCCGCCCGAGCCGCTGACATCCACCGACTTGACCCGCCCGTTCACCTCCATCGTCAGGTGCATGGCCGTCTCACCGCCGCATCCCGCCGAGCCTGGCGGCCTGCTGCCAGCGCCCCGCTGGAGCGGCCGGCCCGCGCGACGGCGCCGCCCGCTTCGCGTACGCCTGGAGTGCCACCGCCATCACGGCGAGGTCGTCCGCCTCCCGCGGCGCCTCGAGGAACGGCCGCCCGTTCCTCGCCTCGAGCGCCGCATCGACGAACGTCGTATCCAGCCGCCCCTCCAAGAAGTCGGGGTCCGACAGGAGCCACCGGAAGAAGGGGATGGTCGTCTTGATGCCGCGGACGTCGTACTCGCCGAGCGCCCGCGCCATCCGCGCAATCGCCATCGGCCGCGACTCCGCCCACGCCGCCAGCTTGGCGATCAGGGGATCGTAGTGGACCGGCACGACCACGCCGGCCACGGCTCCGCCGTCGTCGCGGCGGATGCCCGGGCCCGCCGGGGCGCGCAGCGCCGTGACCAGCCCCGGCGACGGCAGGAAGTCGCGATCCGGATCCTCGGCATAGATCCGGCACTCGATCGCGTGGCCCGAGGGGACCAGCGTCCGCGCCGGATCGAGGTCGAGGCGCTCCCCGCGGGCGATGCGGATCTGCCAGTGCACCAGGTCGACGTTCGTGACGAGTTCGGTGACCGGGTGCTCGACCTGGAGCCGCGTGTTCATCTCGAGGAAGTAGAACCCGCCCGCCGCGTCGAGCAGGAACTCGATCGTCCCGGCGTTGGTGTAGCCCACGCGCCGGGCCACCGCCACCGCGCAATCGGCCATCCGGCGGCGCAGGTCCGGCGTCATCGCGGCCGAGGGAGACTCCTCGAGGACCTTCTGGTGCCGGCGCTGAATCGAGCACTCGCGCTCCACGAACGGCACGATCGTGCCGTCGTGGTCGCCGAGCAGCTGGACCTCGATGTGGCGAGGCTTCACGAGCAGCCGTTCGACGTAGACGGCCGGATCGCCGAACGACGACCGTGCCTCGGAGCGCGCGGCGCGGAGGGCGCCGGGGAGGTCCGCCGGGCCGGCCACCGTCCGCATGCCCTTCCCTCCGCCTCCAGCCACGGCCTTGACGAGCAGGGGGTAGCCCACCTCGCCGGCGACGCGGGCGACCTCCGCGTCGGGCACGTCGGGGCCGAGCGGCTCCCTGGTCCCCGGCACCACCGGCACGCCCGCCGCGATGGCCTCCGCGCGCGCCGCCGTCTTGCTGCCCATCAGGTCGATGGCCTCGGGCGTCGGGCCGATGAAGGTCAGCCCGCCGGCGCGGACCGCCCTCGCGAAGTCCGCGTTCTCGGCGAGGAAGCCGTAGCCCGGATGCACCGCGTCGGCGCCGGAGCGCCGCGCGGCGTCCATCAGCGCGTCGATGCGGAGGTAACTGTCGCGGGGCGCGTCCGCCCCGATCGGGTAGGCGTCGTCGGCGTAGCGGACGTGGAGCGCCGCGCGGTCGCACTCGGAGTACACCGCCACGGTGCGCAGGCCCATCTCGCGGCACGCCCTGATGATGCGGACCGCGATCTCGCCGCGGTTGGCGACGAGGACCTTCGTGAGCCCTTGAGGCATCCCGCAGCCATTCTAGCGTGGTCCACCCGTGAAGACCAGAACGGCCCAGGGCGGCGGGGCCCGCTTTCAGGCCGTGTTTCCGGGCCTTCGCGCGGGGCGGCGCTCCGCCAGGAGCTACAGCGGGATGTTCCCGTGCTTCTTCGGCGGGTTCGTGTCCCGCTTGGTGGCCGACGACTCGAGCGCCGAGATGATCTTCCGGCGCGTCTCGCGCGGCAGAATCACCTCGTCGACGTAGCCCCGCGACGCGGCGACGAACGGGTTGGCGAACGCCTCGCGGAACTCGGCCGTCTTTTCGGCCCGGCGGGCCGGCGCGTCGGGCGCGGCCTCCAGCTCGCGCCGGTAGAGAATGCTGACCGCCCCTTCCGGCCCCATGACGGC
>CAZBIP010000003.1:1888-18929 GCA_964491885.1 uncultured Vicinamibacterales bacterium | reverse complement strand
CGGCGATCTCGGCCGTCGGCCACGCGAAGTTGAAGTCGGCGCGGAGGTGCTTGCTGGCCATCACGCAGTACGCGCCGCCGTACGCCTTGCGCGTGATCACCGTCACCTTCGGCACCGTCGCCTCCGCGAACGCGTAGAGCAGCTTGGCGCCGTGGCGGATGATGCCGCCGAACTCCTGGACCGTCCCGGGCAGAAACCCGGGGACGTCCTCGAGGACGACGAGCGGGATGTTGAACGCGTCGCAGAAGCGGACGAAGCGGGCCCCCTTCACCGAGGCGTCGATGTCCAGCGTGCCGGCCAGGTGGGCGGGCTGGTTCGCCACCACGCCGACCGTGCGCCCGCCCATCCGGGCGAAGCCGACGACGAGGTTCTGGGCGAAGTGGCGGTGGACCTCCAGGAAGCCGCCGTCGTCGACGATGGCGTGGACGAGGTCCAGCATGTCGTAGGGCTGGAACGGAGACGCCGGCACCAGCGCATCCAGCAACGCGTCCTCGCGGCCGGGGGGGTCGGAGGTCTCGGCGCGCGGCGCCTCGTCGAGGTTGTTCGACGGGAGGTACCCGAGCAGCTCGCGGATGAGCGCCAGGCACTCGCGGTCGTTCTCGGCCGCGAAGTGCGCGACGCCGCTCCGCTCGTTGTGCGTCATGGCCCCGCCGAGCTCCTCCTTCGTCACGTCCTCGTGGGTGACGGTCTTGATGACGTCGGGCCCGGTGACGAACATGTAGCTCGTCTGCTTCACCATGACGTTGAAGTCGGTGATGGCGGGCGAGTAGACCGCCCCGCCGGCGCAGGGCCCCATGACGGCCGAGACCTGAGGGACGACGCCCGAGCCGAGCGTGTTGCGCAGGAAGATGTCGGCGTAGCCGCCGAGCGACATCACGCCTTCCTGGATGCGCGCCCCGCCCGAGTCGTTGAGCCCGACGATGGGCGCGCCCATGCGCACCGCCAGGTCCATCACCTTGCAGATCTTCGCGGCGTTCGTCTCGGAGAGCGAGCCGCCGAACACCGTGAAGTCCTGGGCGAAGGCGTACACCGGCCGGCCGTCGACCCGCCCGCGGCCCGACACGACGCCGTCGCCCGGCACGAGCTGGTCCTGCATGCCGAAGTCGACGCACCGGTGCGTGACCAGCTTGTCCAGCTCCTCGAACGTGCCGGGGTCGAAGAGCGCGTCGATCCGCTCGCGGGCCGTCAGCTTCCCCGCCTCGCGCTGCCGGGCGAGGCGACCCTCGCCCCCGCCCAGATCGGCGCGCCGCCGGAGATCGGCCAGCCGGTCGAGCGGCGACGTCACGGCCGCGCTCCCTTGGCCGCCGCCCAGTCCTTGAGGAACCGATCGATGCCGAGGTCGGTCAGCGGGTGCTTGAACAGCGCCTCGATGACCGGGGCCGGGCAGGTGCAGATGTCGGCCCCCAGCCGCGCGGCCTGCACCACGTGCATGGGGTGCCGGACGCTCGCCACGATGATCTCGGTGCCGAAGGCGTAGTTCTGGTAGATCTCGACGATCTGCCCGATGAGATCCATGCCGTCGGTGGCGACGTCGTCGAGCCGCCCGACGAAGGGGCTCACGAAGCTGGCGCCGGCCTTGGCGGCCAGGAGGGCCTGCGCCGGCGAGAACACCAGCGTCACGTTGACGCCGATGCCGTCCTTGCGCAGCGCCTTGCACGCCTGCACGCCCGCTCTCCCGAACGGGACCTTGATGACGACGTGCGGATCGATCGTCGCGAGATCCCGCCCCTCGCGGATCATGCCGTCCACGTCGGTGGCGAGCACCTCGGCGCTCACGGGCCCCTGGACGATCTCGCAGATCCGCTTCGTGATCGCGCGCGAGTCGCCCGCTTCCTTCGCCATCAGCGACGGGTTCGTCGTGACGCCGTCGATGATGCCAATCGCGCAATACGTTTCGATGTCCTTGATGTTGCCGGTGTCGAGGAAGAGTTTCATGGCCACCTCACGCTGATCGGGACTCGGGACTCGGGATTCGGGATTCGGGGCTCGGGGCTGATGCACCGGGCTTCGTGCCACCATTCTGACTTCTGACTTCTGACTTCTGAATTCTACTGTTCCCCCTCGACCGTGTTCGTGAGCGTACCCACGCCCTCGACCTTCACGATCACGGTGTCGCCGGCGGCCAGGCTGCCGATGCCGGCCGGCGTGCCCGTCGAGATCACGTCGCCCGGCTCGAGCGTCATGATCGCGGAGATATACGCGACCAGTTCCGCCGCCGGGAAGACGAGTTGGCTCGTCCGCGACGCCTGCCGCCGGACGCCGTTCACCCAGCCCTCGACGGCCAGGTCGGACGAATCGAGCCCCACGCTGATGCAGGGCCCGAGCGGCGCGAACGTGTCGTACCCCTTCACGTGGGAGTACTGCACGCCGCGGTTCTGCATCTCGCGCGCGGTCACGTCGTTGGCGCAGGTGACGCCCAGCACGCACGCCGCCGCTACTTCCACGGAGACCCGCGTGGCCCGCCGGCCGATGACGAGCGCCATCTCGGCCTCGTGATCGATGCGCCCCGCGCCGCGCGGCAGGCGGATCGCCTCTCCGGTCGCGACGACCGCGCTCGGCGGCTTGAGGAAGATCATCGGCTGCGCCGGCAGGGGCCTGCCCTGCTCGGCGGCGTGGTCCCGGTAGTTCAGGCCGATGGCGACGATCTTGCCCGGCCTAACGGGCGCGAGCAGGCGGACGGCGGGAGCGAACGAGGCGCCCGAGCCTTCCGCGACCCGCTCGCCTGGTTCGTAGCCGCCGAAGATGTCGCCGCGCACCAGCGACAGCACGCCCCCGCGCTCGACGGCGTGCCTCGCCTCACCCTTCCACTCGATCCGGTAGATGCGGTCCATCAGGTCACTCTCGCCCCGCCAGGCGCCAGGGACTGGGCGCTTGGCGCTAGTCTGACTTCTGACTTCTGACTTCTTCTGAATTCTGAATTCTGTCTTATCTTGCCGTCTCCTCCACCGTGTTCGACAGGGCGCTGCGGTTGGCCGGCCTCGCGGTGTCGACGGCCGCGACGGCGTAGACGTATCGAACCCCCGGCCGCGCCGTGCCGTCGCGGTACGTCGTCTCCTTCACGGGATCGGTGAAGAGCGCCTCGGGCTCGCCGTGCCCGGCTTCGGCGCGCAGCACGACGTAACCGACGAGGTCGTGGGCGCTGACTCCCGTCCAGATCAGGCTGATGGCGCCCTCTCCCGCGACGGCGGCCAGGCCGGAAGGAGCGGGCGGCGGGAACGTGTCGACGGGGGTGATGCACGCGGCGGGCGACGGCCCGCTCTCCAGCGCGGTGATCCCACGCAAGAGGGCGGCCCGCACGTCGTAGCAGCGCTCGACGCCATAGGCCGCCTTCGTGTCGGTCCACGTGAGCGCCTTCGTCGGCGGGTCGGTGAGACGGGTCGGCCCCTCCGACACGACGTAGGACAGCGCCGGCGCCGGCTCCATGCCGATGGAGGACGCCGCCAGCACGCCCTCGCCCGCCGGGTCCTGGTACGGCAGGCGCGCGCCCGGCGGAACGGACCAGGACACGACGACGCCCTCTTCCGAAACGGTCAGATCCGGCATCTCCGGCGGCAGGGGCGGCGGCACCAGCGGCACGGCCGGGCGAGGAGACGCGCCCCCGCGCGCCCCGGACCGGCTCACGCCGTACACGACGTAGTAGCGGCTCGGCGTGGCCGCGGCCGGAGGCCCCCCGAGCGGCGGGGGCGGAGGCGGGTCGAACCACACGGGCGGCGCGATCGGCACCACCGGCTTCTTCGGCTTGCCGTCGGGATCGAGGGGCGCCAGCATCGCTTCCGTGAGCGTCTCCGTCGCCGTGACGAGGGTGCCCTGATCCACACCCGGCTCGGGCCGCGGGGCGGGCGCCGCCACGGCGGGAGGGCCGCCGTCCGCCCGCGCCGGCGCGTCGGGCTTCGCCTCGCGCTCCGGCGGCTTCCGAACCGGGATGGACGCGACGAGCGTCATCCGCTTCGTGTCGCGGACGTCGTTCTGGGCCATGGCCGTGTAGGCGTACACCTCGAGCCTGGCGAGGTCCGCGGGTCGCGTGTCGTCGATGTTGGCCGATGGCACGGTGAAGCTCAGGGTCACCGTGTCGCCCGCCCGGCGCGCCTTCACGTCCATCGCGCGCCCGGGAGCCCGGACGATCGGGGCGAGCGGCGGCCCCTTCTTCCCGCACCCCGGCCAGGACAGTCCGGCCGCGGCGACGCACAACAGCAGGACGGCTCGGCTGCGTCTCACAGGATGTACCGGCTCAGGTCCTCGTTCTTCACGGTCTCCGCCAGCATGCGATCGACGTACGCGGCGTCGATCGTAATCGATCTCCCGCCGAGGTCGGGCCCCTCGAAGGAGACCTCGTCGAGCAGCCGTTCCATCACCGTGTGAAGCCGGCGCGCGCCGATGTTCTCGGTGCGCTCGTTCACGAGCGCGGCCAGCTCGGCCACCCGCTCGATTGCGCCGTCGGTGAACTGGAGATCGACGCCCTCGGTGGCGAGCAGCGCCGTGTACTGGGCGAGGAGCGCGTTGCGGGGCTCGCGCAGGATGCGCACGAAGTCGTCGCGCCCGAGGGCCTCCAGCTCCACCCGGATTGGAAAACGTCCCTGCAGTTCCGGGATGAGATCCGACGGCTTCGACACGTGGAAGGCGCCGGCCGCGATGAACAGGATGTGGTCGGTGCGCACCATGCCGTGCTTCGTGTTGACGGTCGTGCCCTCGACGATCGGCAGGATGTCCCGCTGCACGCCCTCGCGGCTGACGTCGGGCCCGTGGCCGCCCTCCCGCCCCGCGATCTTGTCGATCTCGTCGACGAACAGGATGCCGCTCTGCTCGACCCGCTCGACCGCCATCCGCGAGACGCTCTCCATGTCGACGAGTTTCTGCTGCTCCTCCTCGACCAGGTGCGCGCGGGCCTCGGGTACTTTCATGGTGCTCGATCGGCGCCGGCCCTGGAACATCCCGGGCATCATGTCCCGCAGGTTCAGGCCGAGTTCCTCCATCGACGACCCGCCCACGACCTGCATCAGCGGAAGCGACGACTCCCGGACGTCGATCTCGACCGTCCGCTGGTCGAGCTTCCCTTCGCGCAGTTGGGCGCGGAGCCGCTCGCGGGTCTGCGACGGCGGCTCGGCGGCGGCCTGTCCGTCGGCCGCGGCGGGCGGGCGCGGCGGCGGCAGCAGCAGGTCGAGCAGGCGCTCCTCGGCCCGTTCCTCCGCCTTGTGGCGCACCTCGCGGGTGCGCTCCTCGCGGACCATCCCCACGGCGATCTCCACGAGGTCGCGGATCATGGACTCGACGTCCCGGCCCACGTAGCCGACCTCGGTGAAGCGCGAGGCCTCGACCTTCATGAACGGCGACTGCGCCAGCCGCGCGAGCCGCCTGGCGATCTCGGTCTTCCCGACGCCCGTCGGCCCGATCATGAGGATGTTCTTGGGCGCCACTTCCTCCGCCATGTCCGCCGGCAGCTGCTGGCGCCGGAGCCGGTTGCGGAGCGCGATCGCGACCGCCCGCTTCGCCTTGTGCTGGCCGACGACGTACTTGTCCAGCTCGGCGACGATCTGGCGCGGTGTCAGCGCCGACGTGAGCGTGTCCGGGGAACCCGGTGGCAGCAGCGGCATGGGACTCCGGCTTCGACGCGTCAGGACGTCGGGATGAGTTCCTCGATGGAGAAGTTCCCGTTGGTGTAGATGCAGATCTCGGCCGCGATGCCCATCGCGATCTCGGCGATGACGCGGGCCTCGATCTGGGTCTGGCGCGCCAGCGCCCGGGCCGCCGCGACGGCGAACATCCCGCCCGAGCCGATGCCCACGATCCCGTCGTCGGGCTCGATGAGGTCGCCCGTCCCGGACAGCAGGAACGTGAACCGGTCGTCCGCCACGACGAGCATCGCCTCGAGGCGGCGGAGGGCGCGGTCCGTCCGCCAGTCCTTCGCCAGTTCCACCGCCGACCGCTCGAGGTTGCCGCGGTACTGCTCGAGCTTCGCCTCGAACCGGGAGAACAGCGCGAACGAATCGGCGGCCGACCCGGCGAACCCGGCCAGCACCTTGTCGTTGTAGAGGCGACGGATCTTCCGGGCGCCGTGCTTGACGATGGTCTCGCCCAGCGTCACCTGACCGTCGCTCGCCATGACGACCCGGCCGCCGTGGCGGATCGCGAGGATCGTGGTTGCGTGGATCATCGAGTGCATAGTGTCAAGAAAACGGGACGGGGGCAACAGGCTGGTGGCATCTACGCTGGACAACCCGGGCGGCGAGGCGTAGATTTGGGGCGGAATCCCGCCGCTGCCCGCTGGCAGCGAAGTTGCAAGATTGGCAAACGGAGGAGGAGTCCGATCATGAGACGGCCCACGCACTTCGGCGTCGTGCTCGCGTCACTGACGGTGGCGCTCCTGACGGTCGGTCCGTCCGGCGCGTTCGCCCAGAGGCCGGGGGGAGGCGGAGGCCACGCCGGCGGCGGCGGCGGGGGCCAGGGGGGCGGCACGGCCCAGCCGCGCGGCGGAGGGGGCGGCGGCCCGGCGCCTTCGGGCGGCGGCAGCACCGTGAGCGGCGGCAGTTCGGGGGGCGGCTCCACGTGGAGCGGCGGCAGCCCGACCTACGGCGGCGGCAGCACCCGTCAGCCTGCAACGGCAGGCGCCCGCACCGGCCGGTCCGGCGGCGCCGGCGACAGCGGCTCCGGCCGCGAGGCGAGGCCCCGCAGCGAAGGCGGCAGCTGGCGTTCGCCGGCGGACGACCAGGCGGCAGGGCGCGCGCGTGCGGGCTCCGGTACGGCGGACGGGTCGGCCGTCCCTTGGTACTCGCGCCCGCGCGGTGGCAACCCGGCGACGGGGACCGCCGTGTATCGGCCCGATGCTCCGCGCCCCCAGGGCGGGTCGGGCTACAACTCCTACGACAGGGGCTACTACAACGGCTACTACGGCTATAGCCCGTTCAGCTGGTACAACAACGTCTGGGGTTACGGGGCGTTCGGCCTCGGGTCCTTTTACTACGACCCGTTCTGGTGGTCTTACGGGGACTATCGGAACCGGGCCTTCGGCGGGTACTACGGCTCCCCGTACGGCTACGGGTACGGGAGCGGCTACGGCAGCGGGTACGGGTACGGCGACGGCTACGGCGACGGCTACGGGTACGGCGACGGCTATGGATACGGTGCCGGTTACGGCGGCAGCGGCGGGCGCGAGCCGATGGGCGGCGTCCGCCTGAAGGTCAAGCCGAACACCGCGTCCGTCTACGTCGACGGGTACTACGCCGGCCGCGTGGACGACTTCGACAACATGTTCCAGAAGCTGCCGCTGGCGCTCGGTGTGCATCGCATCGAGATCGCGGCCCCCGGCTACAAGCCGCTCCTCGTCGAGATGAACGTCCGCGGATGGGACACGACAACGTACGAGGCCTGGCTCGAACCCCTGAACCGGTAGTCATCTCCCGTGAGTTGGCACCAGCGCGTGCATGCAGAGCCCCGGGCGGCATCGCCCGGGGCTCACTCGTCTGCGGCCGCCCTGCGCGGCGTCGCCCTGGCTTCGATGGTGTACGACGCGGCGCTGGGCCTCGTCCTGCTTGCCGGGCGCGGCCTCCTCGAGGGCTGGTTCGGTGTCGGCGCACCCCAGCCTCCCATCCATGCCGACTTGAACGGGCTCTTCGCCCTGGCCGTCGCGGCGGGCTACCTGCTCCCCTACCGCGATCCGCATCGGTATCGCGGGTATCTGTGGGTGATGGGGCCGTTCCTGAAAGGCGCGGGGGCCGCGTGGTTCGTCCTCGATCACGTCCTGCGGGGCTCGCCGGCGTCCTACCTCGTCTTCGCGGCCGGCGACGGCGCGCTGGCCCTCGCGACCCTCTGGGCCCTCCTGCGGACCCGCCGGGCGTGACGCCCGGCCGCCCCGACCATCAGTCCATCCCGGGTCCGGTCTCCCGCCTTCGCGCGGAGCTGCGGCGGAACCAGAAGTAGGCGGGCACGCCCGCGGCGATGATCAGCGCCCCCCACAAGGACGGCCCGGGACGGCCGGTGACGGACGCCACCGTCACCGCGAGCGCGGCGATGACGAACACCGCCGGCGCGAGCGGGTAGCCCCACGCCTTGAACGGCCTCGGCTCGTCGGGGTAGCGCCGGCGCAGGACGAAGATCGTGCTGACGGCGAACGCCGAGAAGAGCAGCACCGCGAACCCGGTGTACTCGGCCAGCTGATCCTTCGTGTTCGTGAGCACCAGGATCGCGCTCCAGACCGCCTGGGCGATGATGGCCACCCACGGCGTGTGAAAGCGCGGATGGATGCGGGCCGCCGCCGGGAAGAACGCCCCGTCGCGGGCCATCGCGAAGTACACGCGCGGTCCGGCGGTCGTCATGGCGCTGAGGCTGCCGAGGAGGATGATGACCGCGAGGCCGCCGAGCAACTGCGCGGCGCCGGGTCCGAGGAGGCGGTCGGCCGCGACCATCGCGATCTCGGACTTCGCCGCCGCAATCTCGGGCATCGGCACGGCGTACACGT
Source organism: uncultured Vicinamibacterales bacterium (assembly GCA_964491885.1). Classification (GTDB taxonomy): domain Bacteria; phylum Acidobacteriota; class Vicinamibacteria; order Vicinamibacterales; family JAKQTR01; genus JAKQTR01. The sequence goes on along the minus strand of CAZBIP010000003.1, from coordinate 10,480 downwards.
ACAGCAGGTTCAACCCGAGGTACACCAGCACGACGGCGGCCGTGCCGATGGCCAGGGCCTTCGGCACGTTGCGCCCGGGGTCGCGGATCTCCTCCGCGACGTAGGCCGCGGCATTCCATCCGCTGTACGAGAACATCACGACGATGATGGCCAGGGGCAGGTTGTACGCGGCTCCGGCCGGCGCCGCCGCGATGACGTGGCCCATGTCGCCCCGGCCGGTGCCGAGCCCGGCGGCCACGAGCAGCACCAGCGCGCCCACCTTCACGACCGCCAGCGTGTTCTGGACGATGCGCCCGGGCCCGAGGCCGCGGACGTGCACGAACGCGAGCCCGAACAGGGCCGTGAGGGCCACGAGGGCGCGCGGCGAGAACACGAGCGGCAGCCCGGGAATCGGGATCGTCAGCAGCGGCGTCGGGTCCAGGGCCGCCGGCAGGAAGCGCCCGAGGTAGTCGGCGGCGCCCAGGGCGCCCGCGGCCATCGCGCCGGCGAAGCCGGCCACGAACGACGTCCACCCGGTCAGGAACGCCGCGAACTGCCCGTACCCCTCACGAAGAAAGACATATTCTCCGCCCGATCTCGGGCGGAGCGTCCCGAGTTCCGCGTAGGCCATCGCCCCGAAGAACGCGAGCAGGCCGCCTCCCAGCCACACCGCCAGAAACCCGATCGGGTGAGGCACCGCCTGTGCGATGATCTGCGGCGTGATGAAGATGCCGACGCCGATGACATTCGAGACGACGATGGCGGCGGCGTCGAGCGGACCCAGGCGGCGGTCCAGGTGCTGCGGCCCGGGCGGCTGGTGTGACATCTCGGCATTATAACTGGTGCCCCGGACCGTACCCGCGTTCATCGCCGGCTGCTGGGTGATGGTGGCATCGATGGCGCCTTCCGACTGCGCGTCGGGCTCGCCGCTGCCGCAGGACCCGTGGCTCCGCGCACGCCAGGCCATGGTGTCCGACCAGATCTCGGCGCGCGGCGTGACGGACCCGCGCGTGCTCGAGGCGATGCGCGCGGTGCCCCGCCACGAGTTCGTGCCCGACCCCATCCGCGGGGACGCCTACTGGGACAGCCCGTTGTCGATCGGGCACGGCCAGACGATCTCTCAGCCCTACATCGTCGCGCTGATGACAGAACTCGCAAGGCCCGGGCCCGGGGACCGGGCGCTGGAAGTCGGTACCGGGTCCGGCTACCAGGCGGCCGTCCTGTCGCGGCTCGTCGCGCGGGTCTACAGCATCGAACTGCTCGAACCGCTCGCCGCGTCGGCCGCGGCGACGCTGCAGCGCCTGCGCTGCGACAACGTCACGGTGCGCCGCGGCGACGGCTATGCCGGGTGGCCCGAGGAAGCGCCCTTCGACATCATCCTGGTGACGGCGGCCCCCGAGGAGGTGCCGGCGGCGCTCGTGGCGCAGCTCAAGCCGGGCGGCCGCCTGGTCGTGCCGGTGGGCCCCGTCCACGACGTGCAGGATCTGCGGGTGATCGAGAAGGACCAGTCGGGCCGCGTGAAGACGCGCAGCGTGATCCCCGTCCGGTTCGTGCCCCTGGTGAAGAAGCGGGACAGCTTCTGACTTCTGACTTCTGACTTCTGACTTCTGACTTCTGTCTATTGCGTCAGCAACTGCCTCGACACTTTCGCCTCTGCCAGCTGGATGAAGCCTGCCGCCCCGTACTTCGCGAAGATCACGACGCGCGCGTCCTTGAACTGCGAGTGCATCAGCATCTGGGCGCGCGGTTGCTCGCCGGTATAGCCCCAGGTTCCTCGGACGGTGATGGGCTTGCTCGTGGCGGACGGCCCCAGCGCGTCCGCCCCGCGCAGCACCACGAGGGCGGAGCCGAGGTCCTGGTCTTCGCCGATGAAGCGGAAGACCGAGAAGACCTGGAGACCGCTGAGTTTCTGCGTGCCGGCGTTGGTCACGGAGAAGGACGCGCTCGGCACCAGTTTGTTCTGACCGTCCACGACGCCGACGTCGAACCAGCCCGTCGTGACGTCGTTGACCTTGATGACGCTCGCGACGTCAACCTTCGGGCCGGAGCACCCTCCAAGCGCGAGGGCAGCCGCGACGGCCGCCACGGCCGCCGCACGGGAGAAGATGGCTCGCATGCGGGTCCCTTTCGTTCACTCCCCTTAGTCACCAGGGGCGCCCGAAGAGTTCCACTCTATCAGTACTCGCGCACCTCGACGCGCTTCCGTGCCTCGTCCGCGCCGATGCGCCCCGAGTGGAGGGCCTGGAGATCGGCGCCCTTGATGCGCAGCTGGATGGTCATCACGTCGAACGGGTCGTCGGGCGCGAGCCCGGTCTCGCCGCGGTCCCGTGCGGCGACGGTCAGCCACTCGTCGGGCCCGATGGACAGCGACTGGCTGTAGCGCAGCATCGCGTCGATGAGGGCGTCCTTCACGGCAGTCGTGAACGCCTCGCCGGGATCGAAGTCGCCTGCGGCTTCGACGCCCGCGGCCGGGGCCGCGCCGCGCGTCTCGGACTTGGGCAGCGCCACGACGGCGGCCTGGCCCTCGCGCCGCACGCCCGCCTCGGCGCGCACCGCGCCCGACGGGCTCGAGAACGGGGCGATCTGCAGCTCGAGCTGACGGATCGCCTGGTCGAGTTCCTTCCGCCGGGCCGGGTCGCTCACGCTCTCCAAGTGCGACTTCAGGGCTTCGATGGCGCCGATGGCGCCGTCGTTGGTGAGGTCGAGCATCCGCCAGGACCAGACCATGCTCTGGCGCATGGCCGGCACGTCGACGTCGAAGAACACCCCGTACCCGTCGAGTCGGAAGCCGCGCGCGCGCGCCTGGCCGCCCATGAACATCATCTGCGGCATCGGCCCCTGCAGCTGACGGCTGATCACGCGGGCTCCCTGCTGGACCGCCCGCTCGAGCACGTCGGCCATGATCGCCAGCTGGTAGCGGGCCGCGACCTGCGGGTCGGACGCCGGCATCACCTGCCTCGGCTGCGCCAGCGCCGGGGCCGCCGCGGCCAGGCCGGCCGCGGCCAGCACCAGGGTTCGCATCATCGTTCGAGCGCTCACGTCATCTCCTCCGTCGTCCGCGGGCCGGCGGCCCGCTGTCCGTCCCTACTGCTGCCGCTGCGAGACCCGGACCAGGTAGTTCATCATCTCGCGCTGCTGCGCCACCGCGGCGCCCGTGCGGCCCTCGAGCACGCCGAAGCTGTCGGCCACGCGTGTCATGTCCGCGCGGCGCTGGGTGTCGACGTCGCGCACGACCTGGGCGAGGCGCAGCGCCATCTCCCGGTCCGTGCGGGTCTCGCTCGCCTCGATGAGCTGGCGCACGCGCGCCAGGAGCTCCGTGTCGCTCATCGACGCCCCGGCGGCAGCGGACGCCGGCTGACCCTCGGCCGAGGCCTGCCGGATCTCGCCCCGCAGCTGCTCCTGGACGGCCGCGAGCTCCGCGCGCCACGGGGCGTCCGCGGCGGTCGTCGCGGCCATCGGCACGGCGGCTGCGGTCTTCGCCGCGCCCTTGCCCCACCCCGTTGTCACGACCACGCCGTCGCGGTCGTAGCGGATCTCGAGTCCGGACAGCCCGACCGCGATGCCGACGACGAGCGATGCCGCGGCCAGCTGCGCCCACGCCGGCATGGCCGGCGGCCTGAGCCAGGCCCACCGGCTCCGCTCCGGCTCCGGGGCGCGGACGATGCGGAAGCCCAGCACCGTCTCGGGCGGCGCCCACGCCGCCATGTCGCGCCGCACGGCCCGCAGTTCGGCCACGTCCTTCGCGCACCGCTCGCACCGCCCGAGGTGCGCGTCGAAGGCGCGCCGCTCCTGCTCGTCCCCATCCTCGTACACGTAGGACATCAGGATGTCGGGATTTCCGCAATATCGTGTCTCGTTCATGACCTTCTGCCCTCGGCCCCCGCCGGGCCGCTGCCTCGCCGATCGAGTTCCCGCCGAAGCACGGTGAGCCCCTGGTAGAGCCGTGTCTTGACCGTGCTGAGCGGGACGCCCTGCAGTTCAGCGATCTCCTGGAACGTCAGCCCGTGGTACTCCTTCAACAGAATCGCGGAACGCTGCTCCTCCGGCAGCGAGCCCATCGCCCGGGCCACGTGACGGCTGAGGTCCTTCCGCGTCACGACGTCTTCGACCGTCTCCACGGGCGCCGAGTCCGCCGGCGCGAGGTCGGTGACGTCCATGCCCTCCGGCACCGGGAGGAACGGCGCGCGCCTGGCCCGCCGCATGAAGTCGCGGCACAGATTGAGCGTGATGCGATAGAGCCAGGACGAGAACTTGGCTTCGCCCTTGAACCCCGGCAGCGCCCGGAACGCCCGCAGGAACGCGTCCTGCACGATGTCGCGCGCGTCTTCCTCCCGGCCGAGCTGCCGGTAGGCCAGGGCGTAGATCGGCCGCTCCCAGCGCACGATGAGCTGGTTGAAGCTGTCCGTGTCGCCCGCGATGGAGCGCGCGACGAGTTCTTCGTCGGTGGCGATCATGTCGGCGCGTTCGCTGCTGGTCTCCTGCCGGTCCCGGCGGGCCGGCCAGGCCGGCACCGCGCTCATAAGGTTAGACGGCGGGACAGGCGCGTCAGTCGGGATCGATTATAGGACGCCTAACCCGTTGGCAAAATGACAGTTAACAGTATGGTACACTTGGGGGATCTCGGGAGCCGGCCTGCCGGGTCCCTTGCCGCGCCGGCCTGCCGGGCCGGCCGCGGGCGGCGTTTTCGATGATTCAACTGACCTCCCTCACCAAGTCGTTCGGCGCGCGCGTCCTGCTGGAGGACGTCACGTGGCAGGTGTCCGACCGGGAGTGCGTCGGGCTCTGCGGGCCGAACGGGTCGGGCAAGACGACGCTGCTCCGCATCTTTGCCGGGCTGGACGAGGCCGACGCCGGGGCCGTCGTGAAGCCCGCGAACCTCCGCGTGGGCTACCTGCCGCAGGACGGCCTGACGCACGAGGGCCAGACGCTGTACGGCGAGGCCGCCCTCGCGTTCGAGTGGCTGATCGAGATCCGGAAGGAGCTGGAGGAGATCGAGAACCGCCTGGGCGATCCCGGCGTCGCCGCGGGCGAGCACGAGCCGATGTTGCACCGGTATGCCGACCTGCAGGACCGCTTCCGGCTGCACGACGGGTACGCGATCGACCTGAAGATCGACACCGTGCTGCGCGGCCTCGGCTTCAGCCCGGCCGACTACGAGAAGCCGACGGCGGCGTTCTCGGGCGGCTGGCAGATGCGCATCGCCCTGGCCAAGCTGCTGCTCTCGAAGCCCGACCTCCTGCTCCTCGACGAGCCGACCAACCACCTGGACCTCGAGGCGCGCAACTGGCTCGAGGAGTACCTGCACGAGTACCCGCACGCGGTCATCCTCGTGTCGCACGACCGCTTCTTCCTCGACGCCGTCGTCGATCGCATCAGCGACATCCACCTGCGGAAGATCGTCGACTACGCCTGCAACTACTCGGCGTACCTCGTGGAGCGAGACGCGCGCATCGAGCGGCTGCGCGACGCGAAGCGGCGGCAGGACGAGGAAGTCGCGCGGATCGAGATGTTCGTCAACCGGTTCCGCTACCAGGCGACGAAAGCGTCGCAGGTGCAGGACCGGATCAAGATGCTCGAGAAAGTCGTGCCCATCGAGGTGCCGCCCGAGCGGAAGCGGGTGCACTTCACGTTCCCGACGGCCGCGAAGAGCGGGCGGATGGTCTTCGACCTCAAGGGGGTCCGCAAGGCGTACGGGGACACGCGCGTCTTCACCGGGGCCGATCTCTTCATCGAGCGCGGCGACCGCGTCGCGCTGCTCGGGCCGAACGGCGCGGGAAAGTCCACCCTGATGCGGCTGCTGTCGGGCGTCGAGGCGCCCGACGCCGGGACCTGCACGATCGGGCACCAGGTCGTCATGCAGTACTTCGCCCAGGACGAGGCCGTGCGCCTCGATCCGGCGCTCACGGTCTACGAGACGCTGTCGTCGGGGTCGGCGGTCCACATGGTCCCGATGATCCGCGACATCCTCGGCGGGTTCCTCTTCTCGGGCGACGACATCTACAAGCGCGTCGGCGTGCTGTCGGGGGGCGAGCGGACGCGCCTGGCGGTGGCGCGGATGCTGCTGCAGCCGTCGAACACGCTGCTGCTCGACGAGCCGACGAACCACCTGGACCTCGATTCGAAGGACGTGCTGCTGGATGCGCTCATGGCGTACGGCGGCACGCTCGTCTTCGTGTCGCACGACCGGTACTTCATCGACAAACTCGCGACGAAGGTCGTGGACATCGGGAACGGGCGGGCGCTCCTCTACCCCGGCACGTACGAGGAATTCCATTGGAGCCGGTCGCACGCCGGCCAGCCGCCCGCGCTCGCCGGCATCCCCGGAAAGGCCGCCCGGACGCCGCGGTCCGGAGCCGCCAACGCGGGGCCTGCCCGGCCGCCGCAGGCGCCGAGACGCGCGGCGCCCGCCGGTCCGCCGGCCTCGTCCGGCCACCCGGCGAGGAGCAGGCCGGCCGAGCCCAAGGCGGATCGGGCCGCCGAGTACGGCGCCAAGAAGCGCGCGGACGCGGAAGCGCAGAAGCGCGAGCGCGCGCGCAAGGTGCTCGCGTCCCGCATCGCGGACCTGGAGGGCCGCATCACCGACCGAGAACAGGAAGTCGCGAAACTGGAAGCGGCGATGGCGCGGCCCGGGTTCTACGAGGACCGCGAGCAATCGCAGGCGCTCGTCGATCGCCACCAGAAGCTGATGTGGGAGGTCGGCGACCTCATGGGCCAGTGGGAAGCCCTGCAGCAGCACGCCGCCGATCAGGAGGACGGGCCCGATCGCCGCGCCTGACGCCGGGCGCGCCCGCCGCTACCGCAGCTTGACGGTGGCAATGGAGGCGAGCGCCAGGATGAGCGACACGATCCACAGCCGGATGACCACCTTCGTCTCGGCCAGCCCGGTGTGCTGCAGCTGGTGGTGCAGCGGCGCCCGGTAGAACAGCCGCCGGCCGAGCCACTTGATCCCGATCTTGTCCTGCACCTGCGACGTCGCGGCCTCGGCGATGAACAGGCCTCCCAGGATGAGGAACAGCCCCTCCTGCTTCACCAGGACGGACAGCGCGGCGAGGCATCCCCCGATCGCCAGCGACCCGGCATCGCCCATGAAGACCTGCGCCGGGTAGGCGTTGAACCACAGGAACCCCATCGCCGCTCCGACGAACCCGGCGCAGAACACGACCAGCTCGCCCACGCCCGGGAACAGCGGGAAGAACAGGTAGTGCGACCAGATGGCGTTGCCCATGATCCACGCGAAGAACCCCAGCGTGGACACGGCGAACGCCGAGGGCACGATCGCCAGGCCGTCGAGGCCGTCGGTGATGTTCACGGCGTTCCCGACCAGCACGACGAACAGGAAGACGACGGGCAGGTAGATCCACACCGAGGACACGACGGGGTGCTTGACGAACGGCACGTACAGCGTGCCCGCCTCCCGCGCCGGCAGCGGCGAGTACGGGCTCGCCAGGAACGCGACGAAGAGGGCCGCGAAGGCGCCCTGCAGCAGCAGCTTCCGCGTCTCGCTCATCCCGCGGTTGCCCGACCGCGCCCGCCACTTCGCCACGTCGTCCGAGAGGCCGATGCCGGCGAACCAGAGCATGGCGGCCGCCACGGCCCAGACGAACCGGTTGGTCGGGTCGCACCAGACGAGGCACGCCGCGAGGATGGCGCCCACCATGACCGCGCCGCCCATCGCCGGCGTGCCGGCCTTGTCGAACGCCGACGGCACGCCCGTCTCGCGCGTCTGGTCGACCAGGCCCCGCCGGTGCAGGTACCACATGTAGCGGGGCATCACGACGAGCACCAGGATGAACGCGGTCATCGCGGCGCCGATGGCGCGGACCGACAGGTAGTCGAGGAGGCGCAGGAACGACCACGCGCGGTACCCGCCCTCCAGCAGCTGGCCGATGAGGTAGATCACGTGGCGCTCCGCTTCGTGCCGATGGCGCGGACGAGCCGCGCGTACACGGTCCGGATGCTGAACTCGGGCCGGAAGTCCGTCGCGGTCAGGGCGAAGGCCCGCACGTCGCGCTCGAGGGACTCGAGGTCGCCGCCGCGGCCGCGCTCCACGAGCGCGAGCAGGCCCCGCAGCCCGGCCGCGCGGACCAGCCAGAACTTGCTGTCCCGGAGGGCGAGCAGTGCCGGCCTGGCGTCGCCCTCGCCGCCCACGTGGCCGAGCGCCTCGGCGGCGGCCGCCGCCACCTCGAGCCACCGGTCCCCGAGGAGCCTGATGAGCCCCGCGATGAGGCGCGCCCGCCCCGCCTCGCTGAGATCGCGATCGAGGGCCGTGATGGCCCTCGCCGCCTCCGCCCGCGCCTCGTAATACGGGTCGGCGAGCGCCGCGAGCAGCACTGCTTCGACGTCCGGGGTCACCGCGCCGATCCTGGCGATCGCCGCCAGGGCGTTCCGCCGGATGAAGCCCACCTGCTCGAAGTCGGCGCCCAGCAGGCGCTTGTACCACGAAGCCGGCCGCCGGTCCCTGAGAATGGCCACCAGGTCCGGCAGCTTCTCCCGGGCTTCGAGCAGGCCGATGAGCTTCACGCCGAGGTTGCGCGTCTCCCACGCGGGGCTGGAAAGGAGCGATGCCGACCTGGCGACGTAATACGGCCGGTCGGCCGCCGCCGGCTGCGCGGG
>CAZBIP010000003.1:0-1788 GCA_964491885.1 uncultured Vicinamibacterales bacterium | reverse complement strand
GCGCCGGCCGCGCCGTCCCCCGCGATCACCCGCCGGATCGTCTCGAGCGCGTCCCGGCGGCCGAACGCGCCAGCCGCCTCGCGCATCTGCCGCAGCCGCGCGGGGTCGTCGACGAGGGCGAGCATCTGCGCGGCCAGCGCCGCGCCGTCCAGCGACTCGACGGCCTCGCCATTCTCGATCCGCGTCTCCTCGTACAGCACCACGGCCCCGCCGGCCGACTCCAGCGCCCGCGCGTTCATCACCTGGTGCTCGCCCGGCAGGTTGACCTTCGGCACGACGATCGCGGGCAGGCCCATGGCCGCGATCTCGCTCAGCGTGCCCGCGCCGCCTCGCACGACGACGAGGTCCGCCACGGCGTAGACCTGCTCGATGTGATGGAAATACGGGCGCGCGACGTAGAACGCGTCGATCGCGCGGCGCTCGTCCTCGGTATACCGCTCCGCGAGCCTGGCCCGGGTATCCGCCTCCGCGTCGTGGGCCCCGTCCGCCCGCGGCAGGCCGGTGCCGTGCACGACGAGCAGGCCGTCCGCGTGCGGCCGCAGCGCGCCGAGCGCGTCCACGATGGCGCGGTTGATCGTCCGCGCGCCCTGCGACCCGCCGAAGGCGAAGACGACGCGGCGCCCGGGCGCCACGGGGAAGTCGAGCGCCTCGAGCGCCCGGTCCCGCTCCACGGGCCGGATGCGCTGGCGGAGCGGGTAGCCCGCCATCACGCCGTTGCCGGGGAACGCGGCGAGGGTCTCCGCGAAGGCCACGAACACGCGGTCCGCGAGGCGGCCGGCGAGCAGGTTCAGCTGGCCGGGGGCCGCGTTCTGCTCGTGGACGTAGACCTTCGCCGACAGGAGTCCCAGCTTCCGCAGGATCGCGGCCGCGAACATGGTCGGGGCCGACGCGAAGCCGCCGGTGCCCACGATCACGTCCGGCGCGAACGAGCGGACGATCCGCATCGCCTGCGCCGTGCCGGCGGCCAGGTCGAACAGGAAGCCCGGCCATGCGAGCGACGGCCTCGACCCGGGATACGCGGACGCCCGGACGAAGCGGATCGGGATCCCTTCGCGCGGGACGATGTCGGCCTCCGCGCGCCCGCGGACCCCGACGTACAAGTACTGTGTGCGTTCGTCCCCGAGCGCGCGCCCGATCGCGAGCGCGGGATTGACGTGGCCCGCGGTGCCGCCGCCGGTCAGGAGGATGCGCTGAAACGCCTTCATCGCGTGCGAACCAAGGGTATCACTTTGCCGGCCGGCACGAGAGCGGCCATAATACCGTCTGCCGGGCCGCGGACGCGGGCCCGGCGCGAGTCCTGATCTGTTCGAGGAGTCCAGCCATGAGCGTTCTGATCGGTGAGACCGAGTACTTCAAGGGCATCGGGCCGATCGCATACGAGGGCCCGCAGTCGAGGAACCCGCTCGCCTTCCGCTGGTACGACGAGCGGCGCGTCGTCGCCGGCAAGACCATGAAGGACTACCTGCGCTTCGCGGTGGCCTACTGGCACAGCTTCTGCGCGAGCGGCAGCGATCCCTTCGGCGACGCGACGCACCACCCGGCGTGGAAGGCGCCGTCGGACCCCCTGGCGCGGGCCCGGGCCAAGATGGACGCGGCCTTCGAGTTCGCGACGAAGATGGGGATCCCGCACTACTGCTTCCACGACTTCGATGTCGTCGAAGAAGGCGCGACGCCGGCCGAGTCCGACGCCCGGCTGCGCGCGATGGTGGACTACGCGAAGCAGAAGCAGGCGGCCTCGGGCGTGACGCTGCTCTGGGGCACGGCGAACCTCTTCTCCCATCCTCGCTA
>CAZBIP010000002.1:47855-51627 GCA_964491885.1 uncultured Vicinamibacterales bacterium | reverse complement strand
GGCACCCGCGAGATGATGAACAGCCCGTCGCCGATGTCGGGCTCGAAGCCCAGGTCCGCGCACACGGCGGCGATCGCGCCGTCGATGTTGAGCGGCAGCGGCCGCTGCTTCCAGCCGGGCATGTCGTTGATCACGCGCTCCACGACGCGCAGCAGGCGGCAGTGCGGCCCGTCGAGGTCGAGTTCGGTCGCCAGCTGCAGCAGCCGGCTCGCGCGCGGGTCGCGGGCGTGGAACCGGTGCCCGAACCCGGGCGGGTTGGGGCCCTCGCCACGCCACTTCTCCAGCAGCCGCCGCGCCGCCTCCTCGTGCGCCACGCCGGCGTCCAGCATCACCACCCCTTCGCGGAGGCAGCGCATGCAGGTCTCGATGTCCCCGCCGTGATAGGAGCCGAACGTCAGGATGCCGGCCGCAATGGCGTCGCGTGGCTTCGCGCCGGACGTCACCGCGTGCCTGGTGGCCATCGTGGACGGCGGCGTCACCCCGTGGTCGATGGACGAGAGCAGGACGGCGTTGAAGAGGCGGCCGATCGACGGCGACGGCAGCTCGCCCCGCAGCAAGAGGTACACGGCCTCGCCGAACGTGAGCCGTCCCATGATCTCGTCGACGGCGTAGCCGCGGATCTCGATCTCGTTGGGCGCGATCCGCGTGATCGCGGTCGCCCAGGCCTCGGCATCCGAGGCGCGCCTCCGCCGCTCCCTGCCGCCCGGTTCGCGCCCGGCCGCCTTGAGGTCGTCGTTCATGATGGAGCCTCCGCAACAGCGCGCGACCCACGCCGGGCACGGGCCTCCCCCGGACTGGAAACGGCCCGGCCGCAAACCCTACAGCGTGCCGTAGAGCCGGTCGCCGAAGTCCCCGAGCCCCGGCACGATGTACTTCCTGGCGTTCAGGCCCTCGTCGATCACCGGCGTATAGATGTCGACGTCGGGGTGATGCTGCTCCACGAGCGCCACGCCCTCGGGAGCGGCGACGATGCACAGAATCTGGATCCGGCGGGCGCCGGCCTGCTTGAGCAGGTCGAGCGCTTCGACCGCGCTGCCGCCGGTGGCGAGCATCGGATCGATCATCAGGACGTGGCTCCCGGCGAGCCCGGACGGGAGCTTCGTGTAGTAGCGGGACGCGATCGCCGTCATCTCGTCGCGCTGCAGGCCGATGTGGCCGACGCGCGCGCCCGGGACGAGCTCGAGCACCGCGTCCAGCATGCCGAGCCCGGCACGCAGGACCGGCACGACCACGACGTCGGCCGCCACCCTCTGGCCGAAGGCCTCGCCGATCGGCGACATGACGGCGCCGGGTTCGGTCGGCAGGCTGCGGAGCGCCTCGGCCGCGAGGAGCACGCTGATGCGCACGGACAGGCGGCGGAACGCGTCGGGTTCGGTGGTAACGTCGCGCAGCGATAGCAGGATGTCCTGGACGATGGGATGGCGGACGAGGATGACGGCCACGCGCAAACTATACACGAACGCCCGCGCGCGCGGCTACGCGGCGCCCTACGCTACAATCGCACGCATGGCGATGCACCTTCGTTCGTTGTCCGTCCCGCGCCTCGCGCCGATCCTCGCCGCCGCCGTCGTGCTCGCCGCGGCCGTCCTCGCGGCGTCGCCGCCGCAGTTGCGCCGGGCGTCGCTCGTGGTGACGGGCGGCACGGTCGTCACGATGGACCCCGAGCGCCGGGTGCTGTCGCCGGGCGCCGTCGCCATCCGCGGCGACTCCATCGTTGCCGTCGACACGCCCGCCGCGATCGCGCGCCGGTTCGCCGCGGCGGACGTCATCCGGGCCGACGGCGCCGTCATCCTGCCGGGCCTCGTCAACACGCACGGCCACGCCCCGATGGTCATGTATCGCGGCCTGGCCGACGACCTCGCGCTCAAGGACTGGCTCGAGCAGTACATCTTCCCGGCCGAGGGCAAGACGGTGACGCCGGAACTCGTCCGCGTCGGCACGCGGCTCGCGGTGCTGGAGATGATCCAGTCGGGCACGACCCTCCACACCGACATGTACTATTTCGAGGAGGAAGTCGCGAAGGCCACGAAGGCCGCCGGGATGCGCGGCGTGCTGGCGGAGACGATCATCGGCTTTCCGGTCCCGGACGCGAAGACGCCCGCGGAAGGCCTCGCGCGCGCCGAGCGCTTCATGGCCCAGTACCAGGGCGACCCGCTCATCGTCGCGACGGTCGCCCCGCACTCGATGTACACCGTGGACGCGGACTCGCTGAAGGCGGCGAAAGAGCTGGCGAAGAAGTTCGGGGTGCTCCTCGTCACGCACCTCGCCGAGACGGAGGACGAGGTGAAGCAGTCGGTCGCGCAGCACGGCCTGACGCCGGCGGCCTACCTCGAGTCTCTGGGCTTCTGGGAGACGCCGGCGATCGCGGCTCACGGCGTCCACCTCTCGCCCGACGACATCGCGATCCTGCAGCGGCGCCGCGTGGGTCTCTCGCACAACCCCGAGAGCAACATGAAGCTCGCGAGCGGGGCCGCGCCGGTCGCCGAGTGCCTGAAGGCCGGCCTGTCCGCGGGCCTCGGCACGGACGGGGCGGCCAGCAACAACGACCTCGACATGTTCGAGGCCATGCGCCAGGCGGCCTTCCTGCACAAGCTCGCGGACAAGGACCCGACAGCCGCGTCGGCCCGGACGGTGCTGGAGATGGCCACGATTGGCGGCGCCGCCGCCCTCGGCATGGCGGACCGCATCGGGTCGCTCGAGCCGGGCAAGCGTGCGGACCTGATCGTGGTCTCGATGCGGGCGGCGCGCCAGACGCCGATGTACGACCCGATCTCGCACCTGGTCTACACGACCAGGGGTGACGACGTGCGCACCACGATCGTGAACGGCCGGATCCTGATGCGCGACCGGCGCGTCCTGACGCTCGACCCCGCGTCGGTGCTCGCCGACGCCCGCCGCCTCGCGGTGAAGGTCCGCGCGGCCGTCGAGGGCGCGAAGGCGCCTCAGTCGAGCACGGCCAGGTAGGGGAGGTGGCGGTACTGCTCGGCGTAGTCGAGGCCGTAGCCGACGACGAACCGGTCCTCGATGGTGAAGCCGATGTAGTCGACCTTGACGTCGACCTTCCGCCGCGACGGCTTGCTGAGCAGGCAGGCGGTCCTGAGCGACTTCGGGCCGCGGGCGTGCAGGATCTCCTGCAGGTACGCCAGCGTGAGCCCGGTGTCCACGATGTCCTCGACGATGATGACGTGCCGGCCCTCGAGGCCCGAGTCGAGGTCCTTGAGCAGCCGCACCTCGCCCGACGAGTTGGTGCTCTTGCCGTAGCTCGACACGGCCATGAAGTCGAGGCTGACGGCGCGGTCCATCGACCGGACGAGGTCGCCCAGGAACATGAACGCCCCTTTCAGGACGCTCACGAAGTGGAGCGGGGCCCCATCGGGATAGTCGCGGCCGATCTCGGCCGCGAGGTCGCGCACGCGGCGCTGGATGTCGTCGGCGGCGATGAGGACGTTCCTGGGTGCTTCGTACGCCATGGGGAGCAAGCCTAGCACAGCCGGGACGGCCGGGGACGCGGAAGCCGGCCCGACGTCACAGGCGGGCCGCAGGGGCATTCTGGATGGGTGGGATGGAGCGGGCTACGGGAATCGAACCCGTCTAGCTGGCTTGGGAAGCCAGAGCATTACCACTATGCTAAGCCCGCCCGAAGAGCACCCACTAGTCTAGCATAGGCGCCCGGGACGGAGCGGCCCCGCACCATGCCGCACGGGCCATGCGGCGAACCCGAGCCGCGAGTCCCGAGCCCCGAGTCCCGAGCCCCGAACCCTGCGCCGGAACG
>CAZBIP010000002.1:43617-47845 GCA_964491885.1 uncultured Vicinamibacterales bacterium | reverse complement strand
CCAGAGCATTACCACTATGCTAAGCCCGCCCGGCGGGCGCGCGAGACATCATTCTAGCAGACCTGGCGCGTGGCGTCCCGTGCCCCCTCCTTCGCTGAGCGGCCTGCCGGCTCGTCCTGAGCCTGCCGAAGGGCCAGCTTCGGTGGGCTAGCTTTGTCCCTAGCCCCTAGCCCCCAGCCCCTAGCCCCTAGCCCCTAGCCCCTGATGTACCCCAGCACCTCGTCCCGCTTCTGCGCCATCAGCTCGGGCGTATCGGCCTCGAGGTTCAAGCGCAGCAAGGGCTCCGTGTTCGACGGCCGCACGTTGAAGTGCCAGCCGGGGGCCTCCACCGACACCCCGTCCAGGCGGTATACCTGGGCGCCCGGGATCGCGGCGCCCATGGCGGCGAGCCCCTCGAGCTTCTCCTCGACGAGGGCCATCGACTTCACCTTGGTGTTGATCTCGCCCGAGATGAAGTACTTCGCGCGGAGCGGCTCCAGGAGCTGGTGGATGGCCTGGCCCTTCACGGACATCAGTTCGAGGATGAGGACGGCCGGGATGAACCCGTTGTCGGCGTAGAAGTTGTCGCGGAAGTAGTAGTGTCCCGTGACCTCGCCGCCGAACACCGCGTTCTCCTCGCGCATCCGCTTCTTGAAGAACGCGTGGCCCACGCGGTTCATCAGCGAGCGGCCGCCGTAGCGGGCGACGGTGTCCTTGACGGCGTAGCTCGCGCGCAAATCGTAGACGACCGTCCCGCCGGGCTCCTTGCGGAGGAACGCCTCGGCCAGGAGCGCCGTGACGAAATCGCCCGGCACGAACTCGCCGTCCCGGTCCACGAAGAAGCAGCGGTCGGCGTCGCCGTCCCAGGCGATGCCGATGTCCGCGCGCTCCGCCACGACGCGCTCCACGAGGTCGCGGCGGTTCTCCTCGATGAGCGGGTTGGCCTCGTGGTGGGGGAACGTGCCGTCGATCTCGAAGCAGAGCTTCGTCGTCCGGCAGGGGAGCTGCTCGAAGAGCTTCGGCGCGACGAGGCCGCCCATGCCGCTGCCCGCGTCGAGCACGACGTTGAACGGCTTCACGACCGACGAATCGATGAAGCCGAGGACGTGCGCCACGTAGTCGTCGAGCAGGGCCGCGTTGAGCGACAGCGCGCCCGGC
Organism: uncultured Vicinamibacterales bacterium; assembly: GCA_964491885.1. Lineage (GTDB taxonomy): Bacteria > Acidobacteriota > Vicinamibacteria > Vicinamibacterales > JAKQTR01 > JAKQTR01. The sequence continues at coordinate 46,708 of CAZBIP010000002.1, read as the reverse complement.
GCCCGGGCCGGCGCGGGGATGGCGCCGCCGGCGATCATGTCGCGGATCTGCGAGATGCCCGCCTCGCCGCTCAAGGGGAAGGCCTCGGCGCGGACGAGCTTCATGCCGATGTAGTCCTTCGGGTTGTGCGAGGCGGTGATCATCGCGCCGCCCTCGTGGCGGTCCCTCGCCACGGCGAAGTAGAGCATGTCGGTCGCGATCATGCCGTAGTCGACGACGTCGGCGCCCTGTTCCCGGGCGCCCTCGATGAACGCGGCGGCAATGGAGGGCGCGGACACGCGCATGTCGCGGCCGACGGCGACGCGCCGGGCGCCGAGGTAGGCGACGAACGCGCGCCCGATCTGCCGGGCCGTCCCTTCGTCGATCTCGCCGGGGTAGATGCCTCGAACGTCGTACGCCTTGAAGATGCCCGGATTCACGCTCATCGAAGCCCCCTCCGTCACTCGCCCGCGCCGAGGCGGGAGTGATCCGTCACGGACGACTTGTCGCCGAGAATCGTGCCGGCCCCCACGACGACGTCCCGGCCGATGTGGCAGTGCCGGCCCACGATCGCGTCGCGGACGACCGCGTCGCGGGACACCCGGCCGCCGGGCCAGACGATCGACCCGTCGATGACGGCGCCTTCTTCCACGATGCAGTCGCGCCCGATCACGCTGTAGGGCAGGACGCGCGCGCCGGCCTTCAGCACCGTCCCGTCGCCCACGTAACAGGGCCCCTCGACCGAGGCGCCTTCCTCGAGGCGCACGCCGGGCCCGAGCACCTGCGCGCCGCGCGTCTGCGATCCGAACGGCTCGGCCAGGAACCGGCGGTCCATGATGTCGCGGTGCACCTGCCGGTACTTCCCGGGCGTGCCGATGTCGATCCAGTACCCGTGGTACACGTAGGCGACGAACGTCTCCTTCCGCTCCACGAGAGACGGGAAGAAGCTGCGCTCGATCGACGAGGCGCCGTCCTTCGGGATGCGGTCGAACGTGTCCGGCTCGAGGACGTAGATCCCGGCGTTGATCGTGTCGCAGGTGATCTCGCCCGGCCCCGGCTTCTCCAGGAACCGCTTCACGTTGCCGTCGGGGTCCGTCTCGACCAGGCCGTAGTCGGCGGGGTTCTCGACCGGCGTGAGCACGATGGTGGCCTTCGCGCCCCGCTCCCGGTGCACGCGCAGCACGTCGGCCAGGTTGACCTGGGTCATCACGTCGCCGTTGAACACCACCACCGTCCCGGTGTGGGCGCCCGTGGCGTACTTGATGGCGCCGCCGGTGCCGAGCGGGCTCGGCTCGACGACGTAGGAGATCCTGGGCCCCCCGTCGCCGCCTTCTCCGAGCACCTCCTGGATGCGCCGGGGCTGGTAGTTCAGGCTGAGCACGACCTCGTCGATCTCGGGCACCGTGCGCACGAGGTCGATCTGGTAGTTCAGGAACGCGCGCCCGAACACGGGCACGATGGGCTTGGGCGTGTGGAGGGTCAAGGGACGCAGGCGCGTGCCTTTTCCCCCGGCGAGGAGGATGGCCTTCATGACAGCCCTTTCATCTTATCGCAAGCGCGCTAGAATAGGGCCGGGATGAACCTGCCGAACGCCCTGACGCTCACCCGGATCTTCCTGGTGCCGCTGCTGGTCGTCGTCCTGCTGACGAAGGTGGAGTGGCCGGTCTTGGGGATGTCGAGCCAGGTGCTCGGCGCGGCGATCTTCGCCCTCGCCGCCCTGACGGACTGGGCGGACGGTTACCTGGCGCGCCGCCGGAAGCAGATCACGACGCTCGGCCAGATCATGGATCCCCTCGCCGACAAACTGCTCACCGCGGCGGCGTTCATCTCGCTCGTCCAGATGGAAGCGGCTCCGGCCTGGATGATCGCCATCATCATCGGGCGCGAGTTCGCGGTCACCGGCTTGCGCAGCGTCGCCTACGCGCGCGGCGTCGTCATCCCGGCGTCCCCGCTCGGCAAGGCCAAGATGGTGAGCCAGATCGCCGCCATCCTGCTGCTGATCCTGGGCCACGAGGGCTTCCGTCCGTTCTTCGTCCTCGGCCAGGCCGCGCTCTGGGTGGTCCTGGTCATCGCCGTCGTGTCGGGCGTGGATTACTACCGCCGGTTCACGAAAGCCGCGCCCGCGTAACGCCCGCTACTTCTTCGGCGGCACGGGCTCGGGCACGGGTCCGGGGGGGGGCGGCGGCGTGTCCAGCCCCTGTTTCGCGAGCGCCGCGAAGGAACTGCTCTCGAACTCCTTCAGCACACGGTCGAAGTAGGGCATGGCCTCGGCGTGCCGCCCGCCCTTCAGCAGCGTGTCGCCGAGGTAGTAGTACACCGCGTCCCGGTGCGGGAACTCGGGGTCGTCCTTGAGCACGGCCTGGAAGCGGGCCACGGCGCCCGGGTACCACCCGGACCGGTAGTAGAAGTACCCCACCTTGAACTCCGAGTCGGTCAGGCGCGTCTTCGCCTCGCGGAGCTTCTCCTTCACTTCAGGGAGCAGGGGGCTCTGCGGGTAGCGCTCGAGGAAGAGGGTGAACTCGGTGATCGCTTCCCTGGTCTCCGACTGGTCGCGCTCGGACGACTGCATCTGCTCGAAGTGGCTCATGCCGAGCTTGTACTGCGCGTAGTCGGCCCGGGCGTTGGTCGGGTAGAACGTCAGGAATTCCCGGAATTCGTTCTGGGCGAGCACGAGCGACTCGATGGTGTTCTCGCCGAGGAAGGTGTCGCCGAGGCCCAGCTTCGCGTCGGGCCGGTAGTTGCTCTGCGGGTAGTTGTCGACGAGCTGCGCGTAGTGGGCACGCGCCTGGGACCACTTCTTCCTCGCGAGCAGGTCGTTCGCCCGGTCGAACAGGTACTTGTCGCCCTCGAGGATCCCCGTCGGGACCGGCGTGTCCCGCCCGGCACACCCGAACGTCAGCCCGATCACGACGAGCGCGAGACCCGGCAGCGCAACGCGAAGCACACGACGCGGCATAGGCACAGTCCCGATCCAGAGCGCGCCCGACCCGGGCTGCCCGCCCCAACTACTCCGCCTCGGCGGCGGCCAACACTCCATTCTACAACGAGCGCGCCGCCCGGCCGGGTCAGGTGAACAGCGTCCTGACGTGGGCCGGCAGGCGCCTCGGCCGGC
>CAZBIP010000002.1:37986-43517 GCA_964491885.1 uncultured Vicinamibacterales bacterium | reverse complement strand
CGGCCGGGTCAGGTGAACAGCGTCCTGACGTGGGCCGGCAGGCGCCTCGGCCGGCCGGCCAGGTCGGTCGACGCGTGGACCGTGCGCCCGGCCGCCAGGCGCACGCCGTCGGCCCGGCGCGCGATCTCGTAGTCGAACCGCACGCGGACGGGCGACAGCATCGTGCCCCTCGCGCGGATTTCGAGTTCGTCGTCGTACCGGGCCGGCACCCGGAATTCGCAATGGGCCTCGATCACCGGCAGCATCACGCCGTCGCGCTCCTCGAGGTCCCGGTACGTCCACCCCTGGTCCCGGAGCCACTCGCACCGGCCCACCTCGAACCACGCCAGGTAGTTCGCGTGGTAGGCGAAGCGCATCTGGTCGGTTTCCGAGTACCGCACGCGGATCACGGTCGCCGACGCGTGCCCGCTCACCGCGCGCCCCGGGGGGAGGCCATCCGCTCCTGGGCGGCGGCCACGGCCGCGGCGCGCAGCCGCCGTGTCGCCGCCTCGGCGTCGTCCGAGCCGAAGATGGACGTGCCCGCGACGATCCAGTCGGCGCCGGCGCCCACGACGCGTCCGACGGTGTGCGCGTCGATCCCGCCGTCCACCTCGATGGGGGCGGCGTTGCCGGCCTCGTCGAGCAGCGCCCGCATCGCCTGGATCTTGGACGTGCTGCGGGGGATGAAAGTCTGGCCCCCGAAACCCGGGTTGACCGTCATCAACAGCACGAAGTCGACGTCCGCCGCCACTTCCTCGAGCGACCCGACGGGCGTCGAGGGATTCAGCACCGCGCCGGCCTTGAGGCCGAGGCTCTTGATGAAGCCGAGCGTCCGGTGCAGGTGGGGGAGCACCTCCACGTGCACCGAGATGAGCGACGCGCCGGCTTCCGCGAACGCGGGGATGTGACGGTCGGGGTCCTCGATCATCAGGTGGACGTCGAGCGGCAGCGAAGTGGCCCGGCGGACCGACCGCACGACCGGCGGCCCCACCGAGATGTTCGGCACGAAGCGCCCGTCCATGACGTCCACGTGGATCATGTCCGCCCCGCCCCGCTCGGCGGCGGCGAGGCAGGTCCCGAGGGCGGCGAAGTCCGCGGCGAGGATTGACGGGGCCAGTCGCACGCTCATCGGCTCACCTCCAGCGAGACGGGCTGGTCGGGGGTCACCTGGAACCCGGCGGACGGCGACTGCCGGAGCACGATGCCCGACGGCGTGCCGGGATACGGCTGCTGCGAGACGATGCTGACACGGAGGCCGTGGCTGCGGAGGACGCCCAGCGCCGCCTCGCCCGACGTCCCGATCAGGTCGGGCATCACGAACCCGGCGAGACGCTCGCCGCGATTCACGAGCATGCCGACCCGGGTATGGCGGCTGCCTGGCGCCGGATCCTGCGCGATGACGATGCCGGGCGGGAGATCGGAGGCCCTGATCTCGGCCAGCGACGAGATTTCGAGGCCGTCCTGCAGGATGCGGGCCTGCGCGGTCCGCTCGGATTCGCCGACCAGCGAGGGCACCACCGACGAGCGGGAGCCGGAACTGATCCAGACCCTCACGCTCCGCCCGCGCCGGACGACCGTCGCCGCCGCCGGGTCCTGTGACGCGATCCGACCAGCCGCGACCGTGGGGCTGAACGGCCTGTCGTCGTCGACTTTCAACGCCAACCCGGCCTCGTCCATCGCCCGGCCCGCCTCGGCGAACTCGAGGCCGACCACCGCCGGAACGGGCACCTCCCGCGCCTTCAGCGCGACGCGCATCGCGCCGGCGGTGAACAGGGCGTAGGTCATCACGAGGCCGCCCGCGACGAGGACGGTGCGCCCGAGGGATCGTGCGCGCGCTCTTCGTGACATCGCTCGCCAGACTGTACTACACGAGCGCGGCGGCGAACCAGCGAGGCCGGGCCGTTACGCGCGGCGGCGGAGCCGGGCCGCGAAGAACGCCTCCAGGCCGTGCTCGTGGGGCGTCGTGCGCAGGCAGCCCCGCTCGTCGAGGCACGCCTCGACTCCCGGGGCGACCGCTCCCGGCGCGAGCCGCGGATCTTCGAGCACGAAGTCCGGCGCCCCGGCCAGGAAGGCCTCGACGACCTCGTCGTTTTCCTCGGGCTCGGTCGAACACGTGGCGTAGACCAGGCGCCCGCCGGGCCGCACGACGCGGGAGGCCTCGGCCAGCATGCGCACCTGGCGCCCGGCGAGCAGCGCGAGATCGTCCTCGCGGCGCGCCCAGCGCACGTCGGGGTCGCGGCGGATGGTGCCGAGACTCGAGCACGGCGCGTCAACGACGACCAGGTCGAACGACGCGCCGAAGGGCAGCCCGCGGGCCGCATCGTGGCTGACCACCATGACGCCGGACGCGCGCGCCGCCGACAGCGTCTCCCGCAGGAGCCGGACGCGCCTGGGCCTGACGTCGCCGGCCACCAGGAGTCCGCGGCCTCCGAGGGCGGAGGCGAATTGCGCCGCCTTCCCGCCGGGAGCGGCGCACGCGTCGAGCACGCGATCGCCTGGCGCCGGCGCCGCGAACGACCCGACCAGCTGGGAGGCCTCGTCCTGAGCGAGGAACAGGCCGCTCCCGGCGAGGGGGCCCGCGAGGGGGTTCCCGGCCCGGACGACGAAGCCGTCGGGCGCGAACCGGCACGGCCCCACCGTGACGCCTGACGAGGAAAGCGCCGCGGCGCACGCGTCTCGGGTCGCCACGATCGTGTTCGCGCGAAGCGTGACGGGCGCATGGCCGTTGTTGAAACGGACCCACGCGAGGGCGGTGTCGAATCCGAGGCGGGAGAGCCAGCGCGCGGCCAGCCAGCGCGGATGCGACCACGTGACGCTGAGGTGCGCGAGCGGGTCGTCGGGTCCGGGCATCGGCAGGCGTGTTCGCTCGCGGCTGATGCGCCGGAGGATGGCGTTGACGGCGCCCGCCGCACGGGCGTGTCCCGCCGTCCGGCACAGGTCCACGGCATCGTCCACGGCCGCGGCGGCGGGGACGCGATCGAGGTGGAGCAGTTGGAAGGCGCCGCTGCGCAGCACGTCGAGCACGGCGGGGTCGAAGAGGTCGGCGTCCCGGTTGCCCGCGAACGCGATCGCGTGGTCGAGCGCGGCGCGCCACCGGAGCGTGCCGATCGCGATCTCCGAAGCCAGGGCACGATCGCGCGGATCCGCGAGGCGGCGCCGCTGGCGTTCGAGGGCCGTGGCGAGGTCGGTGCGCCCGTCGCGCACGCTCGCGAGGACGCGCAGCGCAGCGGCACGGGCGATGGCGGGCATCGGCGTCAGCGGCCCTGAGCCGTCGGACCCGGATCGGGAGAAGGCGCGGCTTCCAGGCGCATGCCGGGCGTAACGGCGTGGCCAGCGGCGAAGTCGCGTGCCGGCATGACGCGGCGCCCCTCTGGCTGGACGACCAGGACGTCGAGGACGCCGGATCCGCACTGCACGCGAAGCGCCTCTCGGGTGACCTCCAGGACGTGGCCGGGCGGCACGCCGGCGTCGGGCATGGCGGGCACGAGGCGCGTGCGGAGGACGATCAGGCGGCGGCCGGCGAGCACCGTCGAGGCGAGGGGCCAGGGGTGCAGCCCGCGCACCTGGTTGTGAATGCGCGCCGCGTCTGCCATCCAGTCGATGGCGCCCTCCTCCTTGCGGAGGCGCGGCGCGTAGGTGGCAGCCGACTCGTCCTGCGGGATCTCGCTCGCCTCGCCCGACGCGAGGGGGCCGAGTACCTCCATCAGCAGGCGGGCGCCGAGCCCGGCGAGGGCCCGCTCGACGTCGGCGCTCGTGTCGTCCGGCCCGATCGGCACGCTCGCCGCGGCGAAGACGCCTCCCGCGTCGAGGGCCTGCACCACGCGCATGATGCTGACGCCGGTCTCCGGATCGCCGGCCATCACCGCGCGGTGTACAGGCGCCGCCCCCCGGTACCGGGGGAGCAGGGAGGCGTGCACGTTGACGAGCCCGAGCGGCGGCATGTCCAGGACTGCGCCGGGCAGGATCTTGCCGTACGCCGCCACGACGCCGATGTCGGCGCCGAGCGCCTCGAGACTCCTGAGGAAGTCCGGCTCCTTCAAACGTTCGGGCTGAAGCACGGGCACGCCGCGGGCTGCGGCCGCGCGCTTGACGGGGCAGTCGCTGACGCGCTGGCCTCGGCCGCGCGGCCGGTCCGGCTGCGTCACCGCGCCGACGACCGTGTGATGCGAGGCGAGCAGGGCTTCGAGCGAGGGCACGGCGAACTCGGGCGTGCCGAAGAACACGACGCGCAGCGGGCGGGGGGCCACTACCACTTCCCCGTGCGGATCAGCTTCCGGATCCGCCTGACGATCAGGTCCCGCTGGATGCCATGGAGCCTATCGACGAACACCCGCCCATCGAGGTGATCCATCTCGTGCTGGAAGGCCCGCGCCAGCAGCCCCGTGCCTTCGACGACGCGTTCCTGGCCGTCGAGATCGAGGCCCCTGACAACGGCGCGAGCCGGCCTGGCGATGGTCGCATTGAACCCCGGTACCGACAGGCAACCCTCTTCCTCGAACTGCATGCCTTCGCGTTCGACGAACTCGGGATTGATGAACGTCATGAGACCGTCCCTGGAACGGCCCCCGGACACGTCCACGATGAACAGCCTGAGCGGCACGCCGACCTGCGGAGCGGCGAGCCCGACGCCCGGCGCGGCGTACATCGTCTCGATCATGTCCCGGACGAGATCGCCGAGTTCTCCCGTCACGGTCGTCACTCGCTCGGCCTCGGCGTGCAGCACGCGCTCGCCGTACTTCACGATTGGGCGGATCATGGTCGTCAACTTCCCCTGGAGGCCGATCAGCGCGCCGGACGGGACCGCCGGGTTGTCAGAATCCGCAGCGCCGCGCTGCCATTCTATACGAAGTTTTTGCCCCGCCCCGAACGCGCCGCCGCGGAAAGCCGCACGATCATGGAGCGTTACGCGGAAGGCAAGTCGGAGTCCTTCTTGCACTCGGTCCGCCAGGCCGTGCGCGCATCGGGGGAGGCAATCGTGGTCCATCGACCGGCACTCGTCCTCGACCGCTTTCTCGTATCCGGGAAGGGCATCTGCGTGGATTTGGCCACCGGGCTGTTCGTGCAACTCCGGCGCACCGCGGCCGGGGACGGCGAGAGGCAGCGTCGGCGTTCAACCATCGGCTCCGTGCTGGCCGCCCTCCGCATACCGGGAATGGCCACGCTCGTCGACTTCGGCCCCGACGGCCGAGACCGGTGGGTGGAGGCGTACGCCTGGGAGTCGCACGCCGAGGGTCTCCAGGAATGCGGCTCGGGGGACCCGTCGGAGCGGGAGCGGCAGATCGCGGGACTTCTCCGCGCCGCGGGTCTCCGCGTCGTGCGCAGGGCCGCCGGTGGTCCTGCCGCTCAGGGGCCACCGTGCCCGGCCGCCCCGGCTCCGTTCGTTCCTGTGCCGTGCCGTTCGGTTGATCTCGACGCGGACGGATTGGCGGAGCCCGAGGCGACCCCGCCTGGCTGCCCGCCCGCGCTCGGCACGTCGCTGCAGCGACGCGACGAACTGGACCACCTGTCGGACGTCGTTGAAGCGGGAAGGGAGCGAGGGTTGCGCGTCATGG
>CAZBIP010000002.1:35557-37886 GCA_964491885.1 uncultured Vicinamibacterales bacterium | reverse complement strand
GACGCGGCCGCCACGCGGCGGCCGAGCGCCTGTTGAAGCGGACGGCGGGCTTCCTCGAGCGAAGGCGGTCGGAGCGCGACGCGGCGAGGGTCCACCTCGCCATCGGGAGGCTGCACGCCGCACGCGGCCGCCGCGAGGCGGCGCGGACGGCCTTCGAGACCAGCCGCCGGTTATGCGACGCGGCCGGCGACGTCGAGGGCGTGGTTCGGGCGCTCCTGCACCTGGGTGCCGTACTGGTCGACGACGGCGCGCTGCAGGCCGCGGAATCAGTGCTGCGGACGGCGGCGGCCGGTGCCCGTGCGGCCGGCATCCCCTGCGAGGCCCGGGCCGCCGGCCTGCTCCTGGCGAAGTGCCTCTTCTGGCAAGGGAGTCATCGGACCGCCTGGCGGATGGCCGAGGACCTTCACGGCGAGCCGGTGACAAGCGGGGCCTCGCTGTCGGTGGCCGAGCGGCCGGACTCCTGCCCGGGCACGGCGGGTTGGGGGCCGCCTGCCCAGTTGCCCGGGCCGCTGCCGCCGGGCGTCACCGCGCTCCACGCGGAGATCGGCGTCCGAACAGCGCTGCGGGAGCACGATGGCGGCTTGGCCGCCCGCCGGCTGGCTGCTGCAGGGGGCTGGCGGGAATCCGGAGACCCGGCACACCTCGGGTCGATGTGCAGCCTCTCGGTGCTGGTGCAGGGTGCGCTGGGCGACGCCGCTGGCGTGATGCGCGATTCGGCAGAGGGCCTCCAGGTGCTGCGCCAGCGCCACGCACCCGGACCGGCCCAGGAACTGCGCCTGGCGCGCGTCGAGGCGCTGATCGGCGCGGGCGACTGCCCCGGCGCCGCCGCCGAGTTGCGGAGGCTCACCGGACGGCGATCAGGGATGCCGGCGGGGTTGGCGCGCGCCCGCCTGGACGACTTGGCTGGCCGTCTGCAAGGCGCGCCGGCGGCCGCAGGCGAGCCCGGTTCGCACGTCGACTGCGCCGCGGTGGTGCAGATCCTTCAGCGTTGCCAGGATGCGGACGACGACCAGGGCGCCCTGGCCGGCGTCTGCCAGTCGGTCCGGACGGCGCTGGACGCCGCCGCAGTCAGCGCGTTCCAACTCGACGAGGGGCCGCCGGCCCTCGCGGCCAACGACGGCGGGCGGCCCTGCCGGGTCATCCTCGCCGAGCGTGCCGCGGCCGCGGGGCTTTCGCTCGGACCTGACCCGGCCGGTCCCGGCAGGGAGGCGGCGGCGCCCGTCCGCTATGGGGGCCGGGTCGTCGGCGTCCTGGCGGCGCGCTGGACCGCGGATACCGCCCTCGACGCGGGACGCGTTCGCGGCGTCCTTGCCGCGGCGGCGGCCGCCGTCGCACCGGCGCTCGCGGCCGTGGCGGCCAAGGCCGGCTCGACGGTTCGCGACTCCGCGGCTGCCGGCGAACTGACCGGCACGAGCGATGCCATGGCGGCGCTGCGGCGCCAGGTCGCGCGCGCGGCAGCGGCGCCGTTCCCGGTGCTCGTCGAGGGCGAGAGCGGCACGGGAAAGGAACTGATCGCGAGGGCGATCCACGCGGGGTCGTTGCGCCGCCACCGCCGGTTCTGCGCGATCAACTGCGCGGCGCTCAGCGACGATCTCTTCGAGACGGAACTGTTCGGCCACGCACGGGGCGCGTTCACCGGGGCCGCGTCGGACCGGCAGGGGCTGTTCGAAGCGGCGGACGGCGGCACGCTGTTCCTGGACGAGGTGGGGGAGTTGTCGCCGCGCGCGCAGGCGAAACTGCTGCGCGCGATCCAGGAGGGGGAAGTCAGGAGGGTCGGCGAGAACCACGCCAGGCGCGTCGACGCGCGCATCGTGGCTGCGACGAACCGGCCGCTGGGGGATGAAGCCCGGGCCGGCCGGTTCCGGCACGACCTGCTGTTCCGGCTGGACGTCGTCAGGATCGTGGTGCCGCCCCTGCGCGACCGGCGTGAAGACATCGCGCCGCTGGCGCGCCTCTTCTGGCGCGAGGCGACCGCGCGTCTGGGCGGCCGCGCCGAACTGAGCCCGGCGGCGGTTGCGGCGCTCGGACGCTACGACTGGCCGGGCAACGTGCGGGAACTCCAGAACACCCTCGCCGCGCTCGCCGTGCACGCGCCGCCGAGGGGCAGGGTCGGGCCGTCGAGCTTGCCCCTGGCGATTGCGGGGGCGGCCGTCGCCTCAGCCGGAGAGCCGGTGACGCTCGACCTGGCGCGGCGGAGGTTCGAGGCGCGGTTCGTGCGTTCCACACTCGCGCGGACCGGGGGGCGCCGAGCCGAGACGGCGGCGGCTCTCGGGCTGACGCGGCAGGGCCTGACCAAGCTGATGGCCCGGCTGGGGATTGACGACGCCGC
>CAZBIP010000002.1:29206-35457 GCA_964491885.1 uncultured Vicinamibacterales bacterium | reverse complement strand
TCGCCCACGCGCTCGTAGACCGCCGGCAGGTTCGGGTCGGATTCCGGCGCGATCGCCGCCCAGCGCTCGAGTGCGCTTCGGACCACCGGATAGCGGCGCAGGCGCTCGGCGGCGTCGGCCAGCCAGATGAGCGTATCGGGCGAGACGGGGAGCCGGTCGGCCGCGAGGCGGAGCGCGGCTTCGCCTCGCGCGAGTTCCCCCGAGAGCACGAGGGCCTGGCCGTAGAGCGCCAGGTCGTCGCCCGACGCGGTCGCGCTCCTCGTGACGGGTTCCAGCGCCTCGATGGCCTTGCGCAGTCCCACCCGGTCGCGGGCCCGCGCGGCCGACTCGAACCACACGCGGCCCAGGGCGGAGTACACGACGGCGCTGTCCGGGAAGCGCTGGGCGGCCTGACCGAGGACGCCGACCGCCCGTTCCGGCCTGCCGGCCCGGGCCTGGGCGAGGGCGAGCGCCGCGGCCCGTTCGGGCCGGTCCGGCTCGAGCGCCGCCAGCGCCTCGTACTGAACCACCGCGTCATCCGGCCGGCCCGCTTCGGCGTACACGCCGGCCAGTTGTTCGCGAGCCGCCAGGAGGGACGCCGAGCCCGCGATGGCCTGCTCGAAGGCGAGGGCGGCTGCGTCGAGGTCCTTCGTTTGCCTCAGGCAGAGCCCGAGAAGGTAGTGGGCCTCGGGCATTCGCGGGTTGAGGTCCGCCGCCCGGCGGAGCGGCACGATCGCGCCTGCGGCATCTCCGGATCGGAAGAGCGCCAGCCCCAGCTTGTACTGCACGCGAGGGTCGCCATCGTCGATGGCGGCGCACCTGCGGTACGCCTCGATGGCTCGCGGGAACCTCCCGAGGTCGCTGTTCAAGTCGCCGAGCGACTCGGCCGGCCTCACGGCGGCCGGGTCCAGGCGGGTGGCGGTCCTCAGGTCCCGCAGCGCCGCGTCGGACTCGCCGCGCCTGCGGTACGCCTCGCCGCGGCGCAGGTACGCCACCATCGAGTCGGCCTTCAGGGCGATGGCTCCGCTGAAGGCCTCGATGGCCTCGAAGGGCTGGTCCGATTCCAGCGCGAGGTTGCCCGCCGCGATGAGGTCGCGATAGCGGATGTCCCGCTGGACCACGAGGCCCGCGACGATGAGTCCGGCGGCGGCCGCCGCGATCACCAGGGCCGCCGTCAGGGTGCGCTTCATCCCGGCTCTATCCTAGCAGCAGACGGAACCTTTCCCGCATTCGCGTGTCTAATCCGGATAGAACCGGTCGCCGCGGGTGTACTGCTATAGTGACAGGAGACAGGCTGGTGCCCGAGGGACTGCTGGTGAAGGACGCGCGCGCGCTGAGCTGGCCCGAGCCGGCGAACGAGGAAGCAGCGTTTGTCCGCCGTTGCGTGGCGGGTGAAGAAGAGGCGTGCGCCGCGCTCGTGGCCGACCATCAACGGATGGTGTTCCAGCTCGCCTACCATCTCCTGGGCGACGTCGAAGAAGCCCGGGACCTCTCCCAGGACGTCTTCCTCCAGGTCTTCCGCACGCTCGACCGCTTCCGCGGCCAGTCCGCGCTGCGGACGTGGATCTACCGCATCGCGGTGAACCTCACCAGGAACCGCCAGCGGTGGTGGCGCCGCCGGATGCGCGCGAGCCAGGTGTCGCTCGACGCGCACGTGGAGCGCCACGGCCCCGATGTGCTGAAGGACGCGGCGGCGACACCCGAAGTCTGGCTGCGGCGCCAGGAGACGGCCGCCCGCGTGCGGCACGCCCTGGACGGCCTGCCCTTCGAGCAGCGGACGGCGGTCGTGCTGCGCGAGATCGACGGGCTGAGTTACGACGAGATTGCCTTTTCGCTGGGCATCGCGGTCGGGACGGTGAAGTCGCGGCTGACTCGCGCCCGGGAGGCCCTGCGCGAGAGGCTGCGGGAAGAGAGGACGGCATGAGGCGGCTGACCTGCGCGGCGGCGAGGAGTCGGCTGTCGGCGTACCACGACGGCGAACTGCCGGTCGCGGAGCAGGTGGCGGTCGACGCGCACCTGCGCGGGTGCGGGCGTTGCGAGGCCGAACTCGAGGACCTGCGTGAAGTCGGCGACATGCTTCGGGAGCGGGCCGCCGAGGCGGTGCCGCTCTGTTCGATGGAAGCCCTCGAGGCGGAGACGGTCAACCGGTTGCTGGCCGAACGGCACGAAGCCGTGTCGGCGCAGGTGTCGCGCGCGTTCCAGGACATGCGGCTGGGGTTCGCCGCGCTCGGTTCTGCGGTGATGACGGTCGTGTCGATCCTGCTGATCATCGTGATCTTCCATTTCGCGCCGCTCAGCGAGCGCGCCGACTCGCTGGCCGGGATGATGAACACGCTGGGCGCGCCCGCCATCGGGATGGACAGCCGGGTGCTGTCGCCGCCCTCGGGCGGTAGCGCCGTGTCCGAGGGGCTGCTGAGCGAGGAAGACGCGGTCTTCGCGCTGGCCGCCGTCGTCACGCGCAACGGCCGGATCGCGAGCCTGGAGTACTTGTCGGACCAGTCCACGAACTCGGAGCGGGCCAGGGCGATCCGGCTGCTCGACGAGCTCTCGCGCGCCCGGTTCGAGCCGGCGCGCCTGGGCGGCATGCCCGTCACGGTCCGCACGGTGCTGGTGCTCGCGCACACGACGGTGCGGGGCAAGATGCCCGCGGTGCCGAAGCAGAGCTGGCTGCCGCGCGGCCCGGAGGTCGTGCGCAGCTGACCGCCGTCCCGGGCGGCGTCAGCGGCGTGGGGCCGTTCCGTCGCCCACCTTGGCCGTCGCGACGTTGTTCATCGCATCCGTGGCCCGGATGACCACCCGCCCTTCCGCCGTGCCTGCCACCCGGATCTCGTAGCGCTCGCGCCGCGAGTCTGCGGCGCCGTCGGCGGGATACGCCGTGACCCACCCCCCCGACTCGACCGAGTACTCGACGGCCGACAGCGTGGAATGCGTGTCGGCGACTTCGAAGGCAATCTGCGTCGACGCCGGCTCCTGCACCGTGCGGAGCACGGTGATCGTGGGCGCGCCGTTGTCCACGTCGAACGCGGCGCTCACGAGTTCGCCGGCCAGCGCCAGGCCGGCCGGGTTGTTCGGCGCGTCGGAAGCCGCGACCTTCACCACATACGTGCCGTCGGGTACCGACGTCGTGTCCCAGGTCACGATCATGTCGGACGCGTTCCGCCTCAAGGGCTTCCACGACGCCTCGCCGGCCCGCCGGAAGAACATGTCGTACTCGAGCCGGTCGTCGTTGTCGTCCTCGGCCCTCCACGCGAACGCCTGAAGCCCTTTCTGGTACATCCGGCGGCCGAGCACGGGGCCGGAGGCGGGCGTCTGCGGGGCGGCCGCGAGGGGCGTCGAGAAGGCCGGCGCGCGCGACTCGCCGGGGACGTCGCCAAGGCCGGCGATCTCGGGTTCACCGGCCGGGTACGGCCGCTGGAAGACGACGCCCGGGGCATGCACGGTGATGTCGAGGACGCGGGGCCGAACGTTGCGCTGGAGGTACGCGACGCCGAGCGAGACCAGCGCGGGCCCGCCCTGGCCGGCCGGTTCGCGCGTCAACTCGGCCCTCCACTGCAGGTACCGCGCGGGGGGGCTCGTCACCGGCTCACCGTCGCTCAGCCGGTACGGCGCGCTCCACTCGCTCCAGGTGTCGTCCGGCACCGCCGTGTTGCCCGACCGCGTCGAGATCCGGATCAGGCCCGGGTCGCCTCCATCCGTCCGCCACGTGATCGTGCCCCACGAGGCGGCCATGCCGGCGTCCTTGGCCTCCGAGAGATATCGCCCCTCCGAGGCCGGGGCGCGATCGACGCGCAGCACGCGGGCGGGATTCGAGGCCGACACGTAGGTCACGGCTCCATCGGCGAGCAGGGACGTCGCCTGCTGCGCGTCCACCCGCGCGACGAGCATCGCCCGCCAGGGGTTGCCGGCGATGCGGTAGATCTTGCCCGCGTTTCCCGTGGCGACGAGCAGGCTGCCGCCGTCCTCGACCGAGAGGTCGAACGGCTGGTCGTCGCGGAACTCCCAGACGAGGTCGCCGATGCCCGCGGCGTCGATGCGGTAGATCGCGCCCTTCGCGTTCGGCGTCGCCGCAGGGGCCTGCGGGGGCGGACTGCCGGCGGCAGGGGCCGAGGTGTCGATGATGGTCATCGCCAGGATCTCGGTCGAGACGGCCGCCACCGGGGCGCCGCCCTGCGGCGCCGCCGCCGGAACCGGTGCCGCAGGCTCCGGCGAGGCGGGCTTGCCGTTGACGGCGACGGCGTACAGCGTCCCGTCGCCGGCGGTGCGCAGACCCCGGATCTCCCGGTACGGAGAATCCAGCAGCACGAAGGCCTTTCCGTCGGGCGAGATGCGCACCACGCGGCCGGGCGACTCGGTCCCGGCGAACACCCGCCCGTCGCGATCGATCGCGAGCGACGTCACGTTTGCCGCCTGCGTCCGAAACAGCACCTCGCTCCGGCCGTCGCCTGCGACGCGGTAGATCACACCCTTCCCGCCGGTCGCCACGTAGAGCCGCCCGGACGAGTCGAGCGCCAGCGCCCAGATGTACTTGTCGTCGGGATCGAAGAAGGGCGCGGCCGTGCCGTCCGGACGCACGCGGTAGACCTTCCCGTCGGGTGACGTGCCGACGAACAACGACCCGTCGGGCGACGCGGCCAGCGCGTGCACTTCCAGTTCGGCGGCGTCGAAGGCCACCCGGCTCTTGCCGTCGCGATCGATCCGCCAGACGATGCCGTCGTTGCCGCTGCCCGCGTAGACGGCGCCCCCCGGTCCGGGTGCGAGGCACCAGACGAACGGGGCCGTGGGCTCGAGGATCGTCCGCACCGACGGCCCGAGGACGAGCCGGCCGTCGTAGTCGATCGAGACGCCGGTGGCTTCGCCCTTCAGCAGGTCGGCCTGAGAGGAGACGCGCCAGAACTTCGCGGTCGAGGCGTGAAGGACGGCGCACGCGCCGAGGAGCAGCGACGTGACGGCCAGGCGGAACAGGCGGTGTGTCATGCGGTGTCGGCCTCGAGAGACCATGGTGGTCACGGAACGCGGATGGCGGGCGGGAGCGGGATCGTGATCGTGCGGATGCCGCTCAGGGCCTCGTCGGTGACGACGTCCCAGGCGCCGAGGATCGACGTCTGCACCGTTCGGCCGGGAGCCGCGCCGCGGTCGCCCTGGATGACGGACAGCACGGAGGACGGGAGCGACGGCATCACCTCGCCGTTGACGATGGCGCCCTCGTCGTGACCGGCGAGCCGCAGGTAGAGCCGGTTCCCGCGCCGCGACTCGTTGAGGAGCTTGATGATCTCGCCGGCCGTCGCCGGCGAGCGCGTGCCGTGCTGCTCGCGCCGCTCCCACTGCGCGAGGCTGTTGCCGTCGGCCACGACGAGCGTGAGCGGGCCCTCGGCGTGGCGGGGGATCTCGATGTCCACCGTCCGGACAATCGGCTCGCCGCGCCACGGCGTGAGGAGGATCTTCACCGGGACCGCCCGGCCGCGCTGCGGGTTCGCGGTGCCGAGCCAGACCCGGTCGATCGCTGCCGTTCGCAAGCGATCCGCGCTGTCGATCTCGACCGTGATGGCCTCGGCGCGGATCGGCTCCCGCGTGTTGGTCAACAGCGACGCCAGCGGCATCGCCACGGCGGCCGCAGCGGCCGCGCCCGGCTGCTCGCCAGCATGGACGTCGTCGATTTCGACGGCCTCGTGACCGGGAACCGCGATGCGGCCCCGCACGCGGTACGTGGCGTTCCCGACCGCGTGTTCGTGGTCCGAGAGGATGCCAGCCAGGGCGGTGTACGCGAGGAGCGGGGTGAGCAGCGGGTGTTCGCCGAGTTCGAACGCGAAGCGCCGGGCCTCTCCGCCGTCCCGGCGCAGCGACACCGTCATGCCGATCGTCCGCGGGCGCGGGCCGACCACGCCGGAGACGGCCGTCGCCCGGTCCTGCTGCACCGTGCCGACGACGTCGCCGAGCGACGCGAGTTTCATCGACTGCGAGAGGCTCGGCAGCACGGCATGCACGTAGGCGCGCGTCAGCGCGAAACTGGCGGGCCCCAGGTTGTACATCGCGTGGCCGAAGGCGTAGACGCGGGCGCCGTCAACCTCGGTCACCGTTCCCGTCGCGCCGAGCTGTAGGTCGCCGGTGATGAGCGCCACGCCCACCGGGTCGCCGGGGCGCAGCACCGGCGCGGCCGGTCCGGCGTCCGGCCTCGATTCAGCGGCGGCCCTGACCGGCAGGAACCCGGCCCCCGCCAGCGGACCCGCCACGGCCTCGGTCCCGTCGCCGCCGAACCCGCCCAGGGTCAGCGGGAG
>CAZBIP010000002.1:22243-29106 GCA_964491885.1 uncultured Vicinamibacterales bacterium | reverse complement strand
ACCGGGCTCCCGCTCATGCCGGCGATGACGCCGGTCTTCGCCAGCGGGCCGCCTTCGAGGCGCGCGAGGATGAGGTCGCGCCTGGGCCCGACGTTGGCCTTGATCACGCCGAGGATGTGCGCGCGGAACTCCTCGATCTGCGTGCCCTGGAACGCGGTGCGCCCGACGCCGACCATGCCCGGGCGCAGGTCCGTGACCGGCATGTGCCGCGTGGAGGCGGGTGTCGAGAGCGCAAGAGCGCTCCAGGCGAGAACGAGCGCGGCCATGTGCGGGTGTTTCACGTGTCCCCGTTATAGTCAGTATCGCGCCGGGCGGTCAAGGCGGCCTCGCCTGCCGGGCAGGGGCGATCCGGAACGGCGCGTGCGAAGATTACGTCTCGACGTGAAGACGCGCGGCCCGGTCGCGGGCCCCGGATCGCGGCGTTCCGGCGTCTGCGGGAGCCGCGCGCGACGGAGAGGAGGCATGATGGGGGGTGACGGGCGGCGTCTCCCGATCGCCGGGCGGCCGGCAGGCGCAGGCGCGCCCGCCGCGTTCTCCTGCGTGGTCGTCGTCTCGCTGGGCGCGGCGGGAGGGTCGCTTGCGATGGCGCTTCGCCGGGCGTGGCCGGAGGCGCTCGTCATCGGCGTCGATCGCAACGATGTGCTCGAGTCGGCCGTCCGCCGCCAGGCCATCGATGTCGGCGCCGACGATCTCTCGTTGATCGCCGGCGGCGCCGATCTCGTCGTTCTCTCCGGCAGCGCGGCCGAGAATCGCGGCGCACTGGCGCGACTTGCCGGCGCCGTGCCCGGCAGCACCGTCATCACGGAACTTGGCGGGGGCACGGGCGCCATCGGCCACGATCCGGTGAACGTTCCCGGGCGGCTGGACTTCGTCGGCGGCCTCCTCACGCCGCGGCCCGCGGAGGCCGGCTTCGAGGCGGCATCGGCCGGCTACTTCGACGGGCGCGTCTGGTACCTGGCGTCAGACACCGCAGGCGCCGACGTCATGGACCGGCTGCAGCAAATGGTCAGGGCTGTCGGCGCGACGCCGGCTGTCGTGCCGCCGGACGAGTTCAGGCGTCTCGTGCAAGCGCAGGACCGGCCGGCCGGTGCGGCCGACTCGTGACGGCATGACGCCAACCGACCAGGACCTCGTCGGGCGAGCGCTGGCCGGGTCGCAGGACGCGTACCGGCAGATCGTGGACCGCCACGGCCGGTCCGTCTACAACCTCGTCGCCAGGATCGTGCGCAACGACGGCGTGGCGGAGGAACTGGCGCAGGACGCGTTCGTCAGGGCCTTTGCGGCTCTCGCGACGTACGACCCCGCCTTCAAGCTCTCGAACTGGCTGCTCCGCATCGCGCACAACATCGCCATCGATCACCTCAGGCGGGTGAAGCCCGGGCTGGTCTCCATCGACGACGCGGCAGGCGGCGAGAGCCTGGCCGATGTGCTGGTGGACGCGCGCGTCCAGTCGCCGCTCGACCGCGCGGTCCAGCGGGGCCTGCGGGAGGACATCGAAGCCGCGCTTGCCCTCCTGCGCCCCCGGTTCAGGGCGCTGATCGTCATGCGCTATCTCGAGGACATGTCGTACGACGAGATCGCCGCAGCGACGAATCTCCCCCTGGGAACGGTGAAGAGCCACCTGCACCGGGCCCGCGCCGCCCTGGCGCGCCTGATGACCGAGTCCGGGTGGGGCCCGGAGGCGGCGGAGGCCTTCGACGCAGTGCAACCCGGCGCGGGGGCCGGCTCGTAGAAGGGACTGGATGACCATGGTGACCGAGCGGGATGCGCGTGCGGCTGGCTGGCTCGACGCCGAACGGGCGGGGCGCGTGGACGAAGCGGACGAACGCTTCCGGTCTGTCGCGCGGGTACTCGAGCGGTTCGAAATGCCGAGGGGATGTGCCGCCGCCGTCGCGGCCCGCCTGGCCGAGGCGCGCCGGGTGCCGGACGTCTGGTCGGCGTGGTGGACGCGCGCCGCCATCGCCGCGTCGGTGCTGTCCGCCGGTGCGGCCGCCGCGGCACTTCCGGCACAAGGCTGGTTCCGCGCCGTGCTCGCGTCGCTGCAGTCGGTTGCCGTGGGCCTCGGGGACGCTTCAGCCGCGGCGGGGGCGTGGGTCGCCGGGGCCCTGGCGGTGTGGTCCGGGCTCGGGCGGGCCGCAGCGGTCGTCGGCCGCCAGATGGCCGGGCCCGAGCCGGTGTTCTTTCTCGCACTGCAATTCGTCCTCGCGGCCGGCGCCCTCGCCGCGCTGCGCCGGCTGACCGCCGGACAGGAGCACTGACATGCGCAGACCTCTGGCCGCTTTCGCACTCGCCGCAGCGGCACTCACCCTTGCGTTCGCCCAGGCGCCGGTCGCCGCCCAGCGCGGAGGCGTACGCGCCGACTCCGGCCCGGCCGCCGATCTGCAGTCCCTGCGCCAGCGCGCGGAAGCGCGATTCCAGGCCGTCGAGGTGCGCAACGGGCTGATCCTCGTGCCGAAGTTCGACGCGGCCGGGGCGCGTACGATCGACATCGACGACGGGCGCGTGCTCCTCGACGGGACGGCCGTCACGGGCAGGGAACTCCGGGACCGCATGGGTGAAGATGCGGACGTGATCCTGCGCCTGTCGTTCCTCGACGCCGACGGCCGGCGGGCCTTCTTCGCGGCCGCTGCCCCCGGCGCGCCCGCGGCAGCCGTGCCCCCGGCTCCGTCCGTGGTGATTCCGGCCCCGCCCGCGCCGCCGGCTCCTCCCGATCCAGACCGGCGCGAGTGGCAGGAATCCGGCCGCTACCGGCACGGTGGGGCGCGCGTGCGCGTGGGCGGCGACGTGAAGGTTGGCGAAGACGAGGCTGTGACCGACGATGTCGTCGTCGTGCTGGGGTCGGCGCGCATCGACGGCCTGGTCGAAGGCAGCGTGGTGGCGGTGGGCGGATCGATCGTCCTGGGTCCGAAGGCGCGGGTACAGGGCGACGTGACGGCCGTCGGCGGCGGCATCGAGCGGTCGAGCGGGGCCGTCGTCGAGGGCGAGAGCAACGAGGTGCGCTTCTCGGGTCCGCACCTGGGCCCGCTGTTCCGGGCGCGCCCGTGGAGGGAGTGGCACTGGCCCGGCGGGCCTTTCGAGGGCGTGTCGGGAGGGTCGGTGGACCTGCTCTCGACGCTGGTCCGGATAGGGCTCGTCGCGCTCTTTGCGGCGCTCATCGTCGCGGTGGCTCCGGGTGCGGTGAGGCGCGTGGCGGATCGCGCCGCGGCCGAGCCCTGGCGCGCCGGGCTCGTCGGTCTGGCCGCCGAGCTCCTGTTCGTGCCGCTGCTCGTGCTGACCGTCGTGATCCTGGCCATCTCCATCATCGGGATCCCGCTGCTCCTGCTGGTGCCGTTCGGCCTCATCGCCGTGGCGGCGGCATTTCTGATGGGGCTGGCGGGATCGGGGTGCGCCCTCGGCACCTGGATCGGCCGCCGGAGCGGGGGAGCGGCACCGGGCCTCCTGGCGTCGCTGGCCATCGGGCTGGCGGTCGTCTGGGCGCTGACGGTCATCGCGAGGTTCGCCGGGCTTGCCGGCATGCCGGTGCGCGCCATCGTCAGCATCGTGCTGCTCGCCGGGTTCCTCGTCGAGTACGTGGCGTGGACCGTGGGTATCGGCGCCGTCGTCCTGACCCGGTTCGGACGGCGCAACACCGCGCTCGCCGTGCCTGACGAGGTGCGGTAGGCCTCTCCCGTGTCCGACAGCGCGCGCTTCTCGTGCATAATCGAAGCATGCGCTATACGGACCAGTCGCTTCCTGTCGGAGTCGTGGTTTCGGCGTGGCCGGCCTTGGACGTGGACACCCTCGTGGTGCCGGTCTTCGAGGGCGAGCCCCCCGACGGCGCGGCCGAACTGGACGGCGTGACCGGCGCCCGGGTCACCGCGGCCATCGAGCGCCGGGAGTTCACCGCGAAGCCGTTCGCGATCCTCGTGTTGCCGGCTTCCGGGCCCGGCTGGCGGCCCGAGCGCCTGATGCTCGTCGGTGCCGGGAAGCGTGCCGAGTGCGACGCCAGGCGCGTCAGGAGGGTCGCGTCGGCCGCGGTGCTCGCCGCGAGGGAGCGGCGCGCGCGCCGCGTGGCGATGGCACTGCCTCGCGTGGGCCCACTCGCGGATGAGGCCCGGGCGGCGGCCGAGGGGATGACGCTCGCTTCCCACTACGCGGGCATCTACAAGGGCGACGAAGACGCGCGACCCGGCCAGGTCGAGACTTTGATTGTGCTGCCGCCGCCGACGCCCGGCGAGGAGGCGCGGGACGCCGAACGCGGGGCGGGCCGGGGGTACATCCTCGCGTCGTGCAGCAACTTCGCGCGCTCGCTCGTGAACGAGCCGGCGAACGTCTTGACGCCCCGGCTCTTCGCCGACATCGCGGGCCAGGTGGGTTCGGACTCCGGCCTGCGCGTGGACGTGCTGGACGAGGCGCGCATCGCCGGACTGAACATGGGCCTGCTGCTCGGCGTGGCCCGCGGCAGCGCCGAGCCGCCGCGCGTCGTCGTGCTCCGGTACGACCCGCCCCGGCCCGCGACCCGCGCCGTGCTCGGCCTCGTCGGCAAGGGCGTGACGTTCGACACCGGCGGCATCTCGATCAAGCCGTCGGACCGCATGCATCTCATGAAGTCGGACATGGCCGGCGGGGCTGCCGTGCTCGCGGCCATGAAGGCGATCGCCGCGATGAAGCCGGACGTGGCCGTGGTCGGCGTCGTGCCGCTCGTCGAGAACATGCCGGGAGGACGGGCCACGCGGCCCGGCGACGTGCTGCGCAGCGCGGCGGGCAAGACGGTCGAAGTGCTGGACACGGACGCCGAGGGCCGGCTGATCCTGGGCGACGCGCTCTGGTACGCGCGCGAACTCGGCGCGACGCACCTGGTGGACGTGGCCACGCTCACCGGGGCGATCGGGATCGCCCTCGGGCGGGACGTGACGGGTCTGTTCGGCGAGCCGGCCTGGTGGGCGGACCTCGTGGGACGCACGGCCGGGCGGGCCGGGGACCGGGCCTGGCAGCTGCCCCTCGTCGAGGAGTACCGCGAGCAGCTTCGCAGCGAGATCGCGGACCTGGCGAATGTCGGCGGACGCCCCGCCGGCTCCATCACGGCGGCGTTGTTCCTGAAGGAGTTCACCGGCGGCCTGCCGTGGGTGCATCTCGACGTCGCGTCGACCGCGTGGTCGGAAGAGGCCCAACCGTGGCAGCCGAAGGGGCCGACGGGCGCGGCGGTCCGCACGCTGGCCGAGCTGGCGTTCACCTGGGAGTCCTGGCCGGAGGCGGGCGCGTAAGGGCCCGCCCGCAGGCGCGGGCGGAGCGCGCTACTTCTTGAGAGGCGAGCTGAGATCGAGCGGCGTATGCTCGCTCGGCAGCGTGCCCCCGTGGCGCGACTCCCGCCACTTCTTGATCCCGATGAGCACGACGCCGAGCACGCCGCCCACGAC
The DNA here is from genome assembly GCA_964491885.1 of uncultured Vicinamibacterales bacterium. Taxonomy (GTDB): domain Bacteria; phylum Acidobacteriota; class Vicinamibacteria; order Vicinamibacterales; family JAKQTR01; genus JAKQTR01. The sequence goes on along the minus strand of CAZBIP010000002.1, from coordinate 23,710 downwards.
CAGCGCGCCGATGGCGATGAGGCCGACGAGGCCGAGCGAGTCGATGAGGATGTCCGCCACGCCGACCTGCTGCGTCGGCTCGGGAACGACCTTGATGATGACCGGCGTGTGGGGCTGGAGTCCGAACATCGGCCTGCCGCTATTCTAGTCCGCCGGGGGCAGGCCGCGCACCCCGGCCCTGCCCGCCCCGGCGTCGGTGTGCACCCGCTTCAGCGTGCGCAGGTAGCCGCGGACGCCATCGAGAAGAGCCTCGGCGATGCGCTGACGGTAGGCGCCCGTCCCGAGCAGCCGCCCCTCCTGCTTGTGCGTCAGGAACGACACTTCGACCAGGACGCTCGGCATCGACGCGCCGACCAGGACGACGAACGGCGCCTGCTTCACCCCGAGGTCCTTCACGCCCTTGTCGGCGGCGCGCAGCCGGCGGACGAGCGAGCGCTGCACCTGTCCGGCGAGGTCGCGCGACTCGTCCAGCTTGCTGTTCAGCGCGATCTGCTTCACGAGGTCGTTGAGGTGGCTCATCGTCAGCGACGAGGAGGCGTTCTCGCGGGCGGCGACGGCGGCCGCGTCCGGGGTCGACGCGAAGTTCAGCAAGTAGCTTTCGACGCCTCGGGCGTTGCGGTTGCGGCTCGCGTTGGCGTGGATGGACACGAACAGGTCCGCGCCGGCCCGGTTCGCGATGGCGGTCCGCTCGTGGAGATCGACGAATTCGTCCTTCCGTCGGGTGAGGACGACCTCGACGCCCGGCTCGGCCGCGAGAAGCTTCTCGAGGCGGAGGGCGATGTCGAGCGTCAGGTCCGCCTCGGAGTATCCGGGGCCCGTCGCTCCCGGGTCCCGCCCGCCGTGCCCGGCGTCGATGACGATGCGGCCGACGCGCAGCCCGAGTTGCCTGGCCATCGAATAGCCGCCGCGGCCGTTGGCGGACGGCACCGCGGGCGCGGGTCCGGCAGGCGCGGGTGCCGCTGCGGGCGGCGTCGAGGCCGGTGACGGCGCCTCGGACGGCGGCGGAGCAGTGGCAGGCGGTGCCGCCGCGGCAGGCTGCGGTGCCGGGGCAGACGGCGTTGCCTCGGCCTGAGACGGCAGGACGGAGGCGGGCGGAGCCGGCAGGGGCGTGGCGGGGTCTTCGCACGCGATCACGAGCCGGTACGGTGCCGACACCAGGCGGGCCGCGCAGCGGGCCGCGGCGGCGGTCTCGACGACGACGCGCGTGACGGCGCCGGGGTGGCGCCCGATGCGAAGCTGCTTCACCGGGCCGGACTCGAAGTCGAACGCCGCGTCGCTCAGCGCATCCATGGTCCGGGTGTTCGCGAGATCGACGAAGAGCCTGGGAGGCTGGTCCAGGCGTTCCTCGCGGTACTCGACGGGGCCGTCCAGCTCGACTTCGACGGTCGCTCCGCCCGGGGTGGCCCGGCGGCGGACGTCACGCACGAGCACCGGCTCGCGCGCGGCGGCAGATGGTGCCGCGGGAGC
>CAZBIP010000002.1:4040-22143 GCA_964491885.1 uncultured Vicinamibacterales bacterium | reverse complement strand
CGTGCGGCGGACCGCGGCGCAGCGGCGAGGCCCCGCAGCCGCGCGGCTTCGGCCCGTGCCCGCGGAACGAGCGAACTCGACGGGTACTCGCGGACGAGATCCGCGAGGAGCTGCACCGCGGTCGTCCGATCCTGGCTGTTCCCGTGGCGCGAGAACGCTTCGGCCAGCAGTTGGGCGCCGAGCCAGAGGGCGTTGTCGCAGTAGCCGCTCCTCGGGTGCTGCAGCACCACCTGGCGGTAGGCCGCCACGACCTGCCTGATGGCGTCACGCGTCGGCGCGGGCGCGGGGGGCGACGAGGCGAGGGCCTCGCGCAGGGACCGCTCGCGTGCTTCGGCCGCCTGGAAGAGGCGCCGGCCGGCGTCTTGCGGGGCGCCGGATGCCGGCGGCGCGAACGCGGCCGCTGCGGCGAGCGTCAGGCACACGGCCGCCGCGGCGGCGAACCGGGATGCCGGACGGCGGCGCGCGGGTGACGGCGGTTCGGGCATGGCGCGTGTTACCGCAGTTGCTGATCCACTTCCTCGAAGTACCCCTTGTCGACGAGGACCTCGCGCGGCTTGCCTCCCATCGCGGCCGAGACGATCCCCTCGGCCTCCATCATGTCGATCAGGCGGGCCGCGCGGCTGAAGCCGACCCGGAGGCGGCGCTGGATGTACGAGATCGACGCCTGGCCGGTCGACACGACGAGGCGCGCGGCTTCGTCGTAGAGGTCGTCCTTCTCGAATTCGATCGCGTCCGCCGTCTTTTCGTCGGCGGTGATCGACGTGTCGTACACCGGCTTGCCCTGCTTGCGCAGGAAGGAGGCCAGCCGCGCCGTTTCCTGCTCCGAGATGTAGGGACCGTGCACGCGGACCAGGCGCGACGAGTCGGGGGGCGAGAACAGCATGTCGCCGCGCCCCAGCAGCTGCTCCGCGCCGTTGCCGTCGATGACGGTGCGCGAGTCGACCTTCGACGAGACGCGGAAGGAGATGCGGGCGGGCAGGTTGGCCTTGATGAGCCCGGTGATGACGTCCACCGACGGGCGCTGCGTCGCGAGCAGCAGGTGGATGCCGATGGCCCGGGCCATCTGCGCGAGGCGCGCGACGGATTCCTCCACCTCTCCGCGCGCCACCATCATGAGGTCGGCCAGCTCGTCGATGACGACGATGATGTAGGGCAGGGGGCGCGGCAGCGGCTCGTCCGACGAGGGCGGGCGCTCGGCCGCGGCCTGCCGCACGTTGCGGTTGTACTGGTCGATGTTCCGCACGCCCTCGGCCGCGAGCGTCTTGTACCGCTCCTCCATCTCGCGGACCGCCCACGTCAGCGCGTTCGCCGCCTGCTTCGGATCGACGACGACCGGCGTCAGCAGGTGGGGGATCTCCTCGTACATGCCGAGCTCGAGGCGCTTGGGATCGATGAAGATCATCCGCACGTCCTCGGGCGTGGCCCGGTACAGGATGCTCGTGATCATCGCGTTCAGCGCGACCGACTTGCCGGTCCCGGTGGCCCCGGCGATGAGCAGGTGCGGCATGGAGGCGAGGTCCGCGAGGAACGGCTCGCCCTGGATTGTCTTGCCGAGGGCCAGCGTCAGCTTCGACGGCGACGTCTGGTAGGCGGCGGACTCGAGCAGCTCGCGCAGCGAAATCGTCTCGCGGTTCTGGTTGGGGATCTGGATCCCGACGGTGGACTTGCCAGGGGTCCGCTCGATGAGCACCGACTCGGCCCGCATCGCCAGCGAGAGATCGTCGGCGAGGCTGGTGACCTTGCTGTACTTCACGCCGGCCTCGGGCTTGAACTCGAAGGTCGTGACGACCGGGCCCGGGTGGATCTGGACCACCGACCCGGCCACCGCGAACTCGCGGCACTTCTCCTCGAGCAGCCTGGCCGACTCCATCAGCTCGCGCTCGTCGATCTTGCGCTCCGTGCGCGGCGCGTCCAGCAGCGTGGCCGGCGGGAACGTGTACCCGTCGCGCTTGCGTTCGGCAGGGGACCGGACCGGCGCCTCGGCTGGCGCGGCGGCAGGCGGGTTCGAGACGCGGATGGGCGTCTCCTTGCGCTGCCGGAGCCACCCGGACGGCCCGCCGGCGCCCCGCTCGGCCTGCTGGGCCTTCGCGTCGGGCCCGCGGAGGGTGGGCGGGGGGGCCGGCCTCACGGCGGGCCCGGGTTCGGCCAGGGCGCCTCTGGCCGCCTTCGCCGCATCGGCCGCGGCCCCGGCGCGCTTCGCGTGCTTCGACACGATGTCGCGCCGCTGCCGCTCGCGCCGCCTCGTTTCTCTCCAGGTCCAGAACGCGGCCACGCGGGTGGCCACCCGCTCCCGGACCCAGGCCGCGATGCCCGTGAAGAACCGCCCGAACGAGAACTGCGTCGTCAGCACCAGGCTGAGCCCGAGGCACACGAGGATGACGATGAGCGACCCGGTGCGGTTGAGCGAGGCGACGAGCGCGCCGGCGAGCTGGTCGCCGAGCCACCCGCCGGGCTCGAAGGAGGCGCCGGTCACCCGGGCGGGCGCGAACGCGAGGCTCAGGAACGACGACGCCGAGGCGAGCAGCAGCAGCGACCCGAACGTCTTCGTGTAGCGCGCGTCGATGGGCCGGCACCAGAACTGGCACCACGCGACGGCGCCGACGAGCAGCGGGAACAGCCAGGCCGCGTAGCCGACGACCTGGTGCGACAGCTCCGCGACGAAGGCCCCGACGCGGCCCGCCAGGTTCGCGGCCGGCTGCGTCGAGCCGGTATTGAAGAACCACGCGGGGTCCGCGGGGGTGTAGGTCGCGAGGGCGATCAGCCAGAGCAGGGCGAGGGCGAACCCGAGGACGCCCAGGAACTCGCTGATTCGCCGCGACAGGGTGGAAGAGGCGCTCACCGGTCAGATCTCCATGATCACGGGCAGCACGAGCGGGCGCTGGCCCACGCGCTTGCGGAAGAACCGGCGCAGTTCGACGCTGAGCTTGTCGCGCATGATCCCGTAATCGGTGCGCTCCTCGACGCTGGCCGAGTCGACGATCTCCGCGATCACCCGCGAGAGGTCGCGGAAGGGATTCTCGTCGCCCTGCGGGAACACGATGCCCCGCGTGATCACGTCGGGCACGCCTTCCACCGCGCCCGTGTGCTTGTTGATGGCGAGCACGGGGACGATCAGCCCATCCTCCGCCAGGTGCCGGCGGTCCCGCAGGATCTCGTCGCCCGGGCCCGTCACCGACATGCCGTCCACCAGCACGCGGCCGGACTGCACGCGGCCGGTGACGCGCCCGCCGTCCTGGTCGAAGCGCAGGACGTCGCCGTTTTCCGCGAAGATCACGTCGAGGGCGCCGGGCACGCTGCCCGCCAGCCGGCCCCCGACCCGGGCGTGCCGCGCCCGCTGCCGGAAGGAGCCGTGGATCGGGACGAGGCACCGCGGCCGCACCAGCGACAGCAGGAGCTTCAGTTCCTCTTCGCTGCCGTGGCCCGAGACGTGCACGTGCTTCGTGTCCTCGCTGATGACCTCGGCGCCGCGCCGGGCGAGGTGGTTCACCACGCGATCGATCGATCGCTCGTGCCCCGGGATTTCGCGCGCCGAGAAGACCACCACGTCGTCGGGGGTCAGCTTGACGTGCCGGTGATCGTCGATGGCGATGCGCGAGAGCGCCGACATCGGTTCGCCCTGGCTGCCGGTGACCAGGCAGAGCAGCTGGGAGGCCGGCCAGGCCTTGATCTCCGCCTCGCGGATCGCCAGGCCGGGGGGAATCGTCAGGTAGCCCAGGCGCTGGGCGAGCTGCGACGTCTCCACCATGCCGCGCCCGAGGAACACCACCTTGCGCCCGAACCGCGCGGCGAGGTCCACGAGGATCTGCAGCCGGTACACGCTCGTGGCGAACGACGTCACGACCAGCCTGCCGCGCGTGCTCGCGAAGATCTCCTCGAAGGCCGGGATGACCGACACCTCCGAGCCCGTGAACCCCGGGCGCTCGACGTTCGTGCTGTCGGAGAAGAGCGCGAGCACGCCCTCGGCCCCGAGCTGGGAGAAGCGGTGAAAGTCGAAGTGCTGGCCGTCGAGCGGCGTCTGATCGACCTTGAAGTCGCCGCTGTGGACGATCGTGCCGGCCGGCGTGTGCAGCGCCACCGAGACGCAGTCGGGCGTGCTGTGCGTGACCCTGAGGAACTCGATCGTGATCTCGCCGACCGTGACCCGGTCGCGCGGGTGCACGGGCGTGAGCCGGCCAGCGGGGTCGATCCCGTGCTCGGCCAGCTTGGCCTCCACGAGCGCCAGCGTCAGGGGCGTGGCGTAGATCGGGCCGGAGAACTTCCGCACGAGATAGGGCGTGGCCCCGATGTGGTCTTCGTGCCCGTGCGTCAGCACGAGCGCGCGGTGCCTGGCGTCGCGCTGCAGGAGATACGTGAAGTCCGGCACGATCAGGTCGATGCCCAGCAGCTCGGGCTCCGGGAACATGGAGCCGGCGTCGATGGCGACGAGCGTGTCGGCGTACGAGACGGCCATCGAGTTCAGGCCGAACTCGCCCAGCCCGCCGAGCGGGACGACCTCGAGGATCGGTTGATTCGACAATGACACCTCAATGGGCGAGTGGACCCAGCGTCAGAGACGAAACCCTGCCCGAGACCGGCCGGCGCCCGGCGCGCGCGCGAACGTGGGGCGTCTCGCGCACGCCATCCGCCGGTGAGGGACACCGGCAGCTTGCGCCGGCTCGATCGGCGCCTGCCAGGCCGCTGGGAGGACCCTTGCGGCAGGCGTGATCAAGCCGGTAATTGCCACGCGAACTATACCACACGACGCCGGCCGGCGGCACCCGTCAGGCCCGATCGATCGCGTCCGCAAGCCTCGACAGGTCCTGGAGATCCAGCGTCTCGGGCCGGCGCGTGGGGGCGAGGCCCGCCGCCCGGAGGACGGCTTGCGCATCGACGCCCCGCGCCGACGCGAACGGCTTCACGGCGTTCGAGAGCATCTTGCGGCGGCCCGAGAAGAGCGACCGCACCAGCGACTCGAACCGCTTCCGGTCGCCGACGGCGACCGCCGGGGGCCGGAAGCGGAGCCTGACGAGCGCGGACCAGACTTCGGGGGCCGGCCGGAACGCGTCCGGCGGGAGCGTCATCAGGCGCTCGACGTCGGCGTCGAGCTGCACGAGGATCGAGAGCGCGCCGTACTGCCTGGACCCCGGCGGGGACGCCATGCGGTCGGCCACCTCGCGCTGGAGCATCAGCGTCGCGTCCTGCACCAGGGCGGTCGAACGGGCCCACTCGAGCAGCCGCATCACGATGGGCGACGAGATGTAATAGGGGAGGTTGCCGACGACGCGCCAGGGCGCCCCTCCGGCCGTCCCGAAGAGGGCGTCGGTCCCGACCTCCAGGACGTCGCCTTCGATGATCCGCACGCTGGCCGGGAGGCGCGTCCGAAGCAGGCCCGCGAGATCCCGATCGACCTCGACGGCAGCCAGTTCGCCCACGATCCCGCTGAGCGGAACCGTCAAGGCGCCGCGGCCGGGGCCGATCTCGAGCACGCGGTCGTCCGGGGCATAGCGGCCGGCCGCGATGACCCGGGCTGTCCACGAGGGATGGAGGAAGTGCTGGCCGAACCGCCGGCGCGGCCTCACGCCTCCTCCCCGTCCGGCGGATCGAAGGAGTGCCAGTAGCGCTCCTCGATCTCCTCGATCTCCTCTTCCGAGAGCCCGAAGTAGTGGCCGACCTCGTGGATGAGCGTCTCGCCGATCGCGACGATCACGTCGTCCTCGGTCTCGCTGGAGTCCTCGATCGGCCCCTGGAAGAGCGTGATGCGGTCGGGCAGGGTGTTGCCGTAGTCCCAGGTGCGCTCGGTGAGGGGGGTGCCCTGGTAGAGGCCGAAGAGCGTGTCGGGCGGATCGATCTCCATCTCGTCGAGCAGGTCGTCGGACGGCTCGTCCTCGACGATGACGGCGATGTTGCGGAGTTCGTCGCGGAACCGATCCGGAATCGTCCGGATGGCCTCGGCCACGAGGCGCTCGAACCTGGCCCGGGTCATGGGCGCTTGCGTCGCGTCTTCGCCGCGGCGCCGGCGGGTTTCACGCGGGGGGGCGCGGGGCGCCGGGCGGCCCGTTTCGGCTTCCCGGCATCGGCCTGCCACCGGTAGTCGCACATCGCCGCCGCCGCGCAGCGCTCGCAGACCGGGACGCTCTTGCAGACCCGGCGTCCGTGGAGGATGAGCGTGTCGGAGGCCAGCGTCCAGATGCCCGGCGGAAGCGCGCCCGTCACCTGCTGCTCGACTCGCTCGGGATCGTCGGCGTGCGCGATGCCGAGCCGGTTGCTCACGCGCAGCACATGGCGGTCCACCGGGAACCCGGGCACGCCGAGCGCGTGGCCGAGCACGACGTTCGCGGTCTTGCGGCCGACGCCCGGCAGCTTGACGAGCGCCTCCATCGTGCGCGGCACGTCGCCGCCGTGGCGCTCGACGAGCGCGCCCGACATGCCGACGAGGGCGCGCGCCTTCTGCCGGTAGAAGCCGGTCGCGTGCACGAGGCGCTCGACGTCCTCCAGCGGGGCCGCGGCCAGCGCGCGCGCGTCCGGGTAGGCGGCGAAGAGCGCGGGCGTGACGCGGTTCACCCCGGCATCCGTGGACTGCGCCGACAGGATTGTGGCCACCAGCAGCTCGAAGGCGTTCGTGTGGCGCAACTCGGTGTCCGCGCCCGGGTGCTGCCGCGCGAGGGCGTCGAGGACGGCCTGGACCTCGGCTGCGGTCTTCACGCTAGTGCACCGGCCCCTTCGCGGCCCCGCCCTGGGCGTAGGCCTCGTTGAACGCGCGCAGCTGCTCCTGGAGCGCCGCCACCAGCGCCGGGACGATCTGCACCGGCACGACGACGCGCACGCGGACGGGCGCGCGGACCACGTGCTCCTGCTGCGCCGCCTGCACGTCGCGCTCCGAGAGCGGCTGCACCTCGCAGAAGGTCAGCGTGAAGTCGAAGGGCGTGTGCGAGACCCCGCAGAAGTTCGCGTACGTCCGCTCCTTGTCGGGGGCGTCGGCGGGCACGATCGTGAAGTTCACCTGACGCGCGTCATCGGCCATGTGTCGCTCTCCGGATCGGGCCCGGCGGGCCCGGCTGCGCGCTCAGTACTTGCGCATGACGCCGACCACGACGCCCTGGATCTGCACGTCGCCGGCGGCCACGACGATCGGCTGCATGGCCGGGTTCGCCGGCTGCAGCCGCACGGTCCCGTTCTCGCGGTAGAACTTCTTCAGCGTGACGTCGGCCCCGCCGAGCAGGGCGATGACCATCTCGCCGTTGTCCGCCGTCTTGCGATCCTCGACGATCACGAAGTCCCCGTCGCGGATCTGTTCGTCGATCATCGAGTCGCCGCGCACCTTCAGCACGTAGGTGTCGCGCTTGCCCACCAGGTCGTCCGGCACCGCGATCGTCTCCGGCGTGGCCACCGCCTCGATCGGCGCCCCCGCCGCGACGAAGCCGAGCAGCGGCAGTTCCAGGGCGCGCCCGCCGCCCCGCGTCGGCACCATCTCGACCGACCGGCTGCGGTTCCACGCGCGGCGGATGAAGCCCTTGTCCTGCAGGTTCGTCAGGTGCTTGTGCACCGTGGCCAGCGACGAGAGGCCGAAGCGCTTCCCGATCTCCTCGAGGCTCGGCGCGTAGCCGTGCTGCTGGATGAACTCCCCGAGGTAGTCGAGGATCTCGCGCTGCCGTTTCGTGAGTGGTAGTGCCACCTGAGCGTCCTCCTGGCCACCCCGGAACGAGGCGTGCACCGACATTCTCCGCAAAGGAAAGGCGAAAGTCAACCGCGTGCTAGGATCGGCCCGCCGTGTCACCTTCCGGCCGCGGCACGGTCTAAACAGCCAGGAGCCGGAGAGGCGCGTCGATGTCGACCCGTGCCGTGACGTGGTGGACGGACGGCATCCGATCGGAGTGGACGCTGACCGTGAGGCCATCGAAGGAAACGCCGCCGCCTGCGGCGCACCCGCTGGCGGATCTGGACGATCGCGCGCTCGTGGACGCCAGTCTCGCCGGGCGGACCGAGGCGTTCGACGCGATCGTCCAGCGGCACCAGCAGGCCGTGTACCGGCTCTGTTACCGGTTCGCGCGCAGCCGCGAGGACGCGATGGACCTGTCGCAGGACGTCTTCCTGCGGGCGTACAGGGGGCTCGGGCGCTTCCGCGGCGATTCGGCGTTCTCGACGTGGCTGTACCGAATCTCGGTCAACGTGTGCCTGAACCGCGCGTCGATCCGGTCCGTGCCCGAGACGCCGCTGGACGAGGCGGCCCATGCGGCCGCCGGGGGAACCGACGCGGCCGCCAGTCTCGAGCGGCGCCAGGAGCGCGGCCGCGTGCGCGCGGCGATCGCGAAGCTGCCGGCGAAGCAGCGCGCGACGATCATCCTGCGCGTCTACCACGACCTGTCGCACGAGGACATCGCGTCCGTGCTCGGCACGTCGGTTGGCGCGTCGAAGGCGAACCTGTTCCACGCGCTCGGCAATTTGAAGCGGATCCTGGCCGCACCACGGTGAGGACGCCATGACGCACCTCAGCCCGCAACAGTTGATCGACGCGGCCGACGGGCGCGCGGCATCGCGCGAGGCCGCGCACCTCGAGTCGTGCCGCGCCTGCCAGGAGCAGGTCGCGTCACTCATCGAGCTCCTGACGGCCGCCCGGGAGGACCCGGTTCCCGATCCGTCGCCGCTCGCGTGGGAGCGCCTGGCCTCGCGCGTCGGAGACGCCGTCCGGCAGGAGCGTCCCCGGGCGTCCTGGTGGTTCGCGTGGGGATGGCGATGGGCGCCGCTCGCGATGGTCGCGGTGCTCGCGGTGACGGCGGGCATCGGCGTCGGCGTGTGGAAGGACCGTGCGCCCGGCAGCCCGTCCGGCACCGAGCGGCCCGGTGTCAGAGACGTGCCGGACGCGGCGGCCGAGCTCGATCACGATGCCCTCGCGGCCGACGACCCCGCGTGGACCCTCGTGAGCGACCTTTCGGCGGATGTGAGCCTCGAGGAGGCGGAGAGCCTCGGCGCGATGCCGCCGATCGGCGGTTCGGACCGCGCGCTCTGGCAACTCACCGCCGAGGAGCGCCGCGTACTGGCTGCCATCCTCGAGGAGGAGCTGGCCGCGGGAGCGTCCCCGGTTCCGCGCGTTCCCGGAGCGTGAGAGAGCATGCCCATGCATGATGGCGTCAAACGGCTGATGGTCCTGGTGGTGCTGGCGGTTGCCGCCGGCGTGCTCGGCTTCCCGTCCGCAGCGGCCGGGCAGGCACGCGGGCAGGCCGGTCAGCGGGATGGGGCCGGCGTGGCCGAACTCCAGCGGCTCTTCGACGCGTACCTCGTCAGGGAGGCGCAGAGCGCGCTGCACCTCGACGACGAGCAGTTCCGGCGCGTGCTCCCGAGGATCCGGCAACTGCAGGCGGCGCGCCGCCGCCACGAACAGGCGCGGCAACGGATCGTCTCGGCGCTGTCGCGCCTCAGCGCCCGCGAGGCAGGCGGGGATGCGGCGATTGCCGACCGTCTCCGGGCGCTGCAGGAGCACGACGACCGCGCAAGCGCCGAGCTCCGCCGCGCGTACGACGATCTGGACGGCGAGCTGGACGTCCGCCGAAGGGCGCGTTTCAGGGTGTTCGAGCAGACCATGGAGCGGCGGAAGCTCCAGCTGATGCTCCGCGCGAGGCGGGACGACGCCGGCCGGCAGGGCCCTGGCCGGCACCCCTGACGTGAGTCCGCCCGCGGTCTCGCGCCGATGCCGGCGGCGCGGTTGTCCGGCGGGAGGAATGGTGGTGCCTTCGCGCCGGATCCGGGCTAGACTCGGGGCGTGCGGTTTCTCGTGGCGCTGCTTGGCGCAAGCCTCTTCCTGGGAGCCGGTTCCGCGCAGGATCGGCCGATGACGCGCCAGCCGTTCTCCGCGGCGGACGCGGCACGCTTCGTCACGAAGTGGGCGGCCGTCGTCGCGCGGGGTGATGTCCCGGCCCTGCGTTCCCGGAAGTCCGTGCAGACGACCGTGACCGAGGCGGAGATCAACGCCTACCTCCGCTATCGAGCCAGGGGCGCGGTCCCCGACGGCATCGTCGATCCCTACGTGTTCGCCCTCGGCGACGGCCGTCTCGCGGGCGAGGCCACGGTCGATCTGGACGCCGTGCGGCTGTCCCGCGAGCGCGGCCTCTTCGACGTGGCCCAGCTGATGCGCGGCAGGGTCCCGGTGACGGCGACCGGCGTGCTGCGGGCGCAGGGAGGCACGTTCCGGTTCGAGATCGAATCGGCGACCGCCGCGGGCTTCACGCTGCCCAAGCCGCTGATCCAGGAACTCGTCTCCTTCTACACGCGCACGTCCGCGCATCCCGCCGGGGTCGACATCGACGCGCCGTTCGCCTTGCCGGCCGGCATCCGCCAGATCGCGGTGCAACTCCGGAAGGCCATCATCACGCAGTGACCCTCGACACCCCACTCGTGGCGCTCAAGGGCGTCGGGCCGAAGCGGGCGGCCGACCTTGCCGCGGCGGGGCTGCGCGCCGTCGGAGACCTCCTGGCCCGGTTCCCCCTTCGATACGAAGATCGGTCTCGCTTCAGGGACGTCGCGTCGGTGCAGGCGGGCGAGACGGTGACGGTCGCCGGCACGGTGGCGTCGGGCGCGCTCCGGCTGACGCGCCGGCGTGGATTCAAGCTCTTCGAAGCGACGGTGCGCGACGGCAGCGGAGCGATCCGGGCGGTGTGGCTGAACCAGCCGTTCATGCAGCGGGTCATCGTCCGCGGCGCGGACGTGATCCTGTTCGGCACCGCGGAGCGTCACGCCGGCGGCGGGCTGCAGCTCACGAACCCGCAGTACGAGCTGGCCGGCCGCGACGAGCTCGACGCGATTCACACCGGGCGGGTCGTGCCGGTGTACGAGAAGGCGGGCTGCGTCACCTGCCGCGTGCAGCGTTCGCTCGTGCACGACACGATCGCGCGCCTGCCGGCTGATGCGCCCGACGCGCTGCCGCCGTGGCTGCGCGACGCCCTCGGCCTGCCCGGCTGGCGCGAGGCTGTCGAGGCGGCGCACTTCCCGCCTGACGGGACGTCGCTCGACGAACTGAACGCGTTCCGGACGCCGGCCCAGGTCCGGCTGATCCTCGAGGAATTCCTGCTGTTCCAGCTCGGACTGGGCCTGCGCAGGCGCGAGGCGGACGCCGAGCGGAAGCCGCACGTGCCGGTCGTGGACGACCGCGTCAGGGCGGTGGCGCGCGCGGTGCTGCCGTTCCGTTTGACCGAGGGCCAGCGCCAGGCCCTCAAGGACATCGTGGCGGACATGGCGCAGCCGCGGCCGATGCAGCGGCTGCTCCAGGGCGACGTCGGATCGGGGAAGACGATCGTCGCCCTGATGGCGGCCATCGTGGCCATGGCCAACGGTTTCCAGGTGGCGTTCATGGCGCCGACGGAGGTGCTCGCCGAACAGCACTACCTCACGATCCGGCGCCTGCTCGTCCCGGCGGGATTCGGCGTGGAACTGCTGACGGGCGCGCGGCCCGCGGGCGAGCGCCGGCGCATCGTGGCGGGCCTGGCCGACGGCGCCACGCCGTTCGTCGTGGGGACGCACGCCCTCGTGCAGCAGGACGTCGCGTTCGCCAGGCTGGGCCTCGCCGTGATCGACGAACAGCACCGGTTCGGCGTGATGCAGCGGGCGGTGCTGCGTGCGAAGGGCTGGCGCCCCGACGTGCTGGTGATGACCGCGACGCCGATTCCCCGCACGCTCGCCCTCACCGCCTATGGCGACCTCGACGTGTCGGTCATGCGCGACCTTCCGCCGGGGCGGCGGGCCATCCGGACGGCGGCGCTGCCGGAGTCGCGGCGCGACGAGGCATACCGGCTGATCCGGGGCCAGCTCGAATCGGGGCGGCAGGCCTACGTGGTTTACCCGCTCGTCGAGGAGTCGTCGAAGGTGGATGTGAGGGCCGCCACGGAAATGGCCGACCACCTGGCCGCCGAGGTGTTCCCGGAATACCGCCTCGGCCTGCTCCACGGCCGCCTCAGGCCGGACGAGAAGGACCGCGTCATGCGCGCGTTCGCCGCGGGCGAGGTGCAGGTCCTCGTGGCGACGACGGTCATCGAAGTCGGGGTGGACGTCCCGAACGCGACGGTGATGCTCGTGGAGCACGCCGAGCGGTTCGGCCTCGCGCAGCTGCACCAGTTGCGGGGCCGCGTCGGGCGCGGCGCCCACGAGTCGCACTGCCTGCTCGTGCACCAGGAGCCGGTCGGCGAGGCCGGGGACGCGCGGCTCCGCGCGCTCGTCGAGACCACCGACGGGTTCGTCATCGCGGAGCGCGACCTGGAGTTGCGCGGGCCCGGCGACATGTTCGGCACCCGGCAATCGGGCCTGCCGACGCTGCGGTCCGGCGACCTCCTGCGCGACCGGCATCTTCTGGAGCAGGCGCGCGATCTGGCCCGGGAGGCGCTGGCGCGGGAACCCGAGTCGCAGGCGCTCGTGGCCGAGGCCAGGCGCAGCTGGTCGAGTCGGTTCGGGCTGGCGGGTGTCGGATGACGGTGCGCGCGGGCGGACGACCTGGAGGCCGGGTGTCCCGGCGCGGCGGGGGAGTGGCATGCGAGTGATCGCGGGCCTCTACAGGGGCCGGAAGCTGGCGCCGCCCGCGTGGCCCGGCCTGCGGCCGACGTCCGACCGGCTCAAGGAGTCGGTGTTCGCCATCCTGGCGCCCGTGGTCGAGGGTGCGCGCGTGCTCGACGGGTTCGCCGGGTCGGGGGCGCTCGGCATCGAGGCCTTGAGCCGGGGCGCGGCGGAGGTCGTGTTCGTGGACGAGGATCGCCGCGCGGCGGCCCTCATCGAGCGGAACCTCGCGCACTGCGGCATCACGGGGGGCTATGTTATGATTCGCGCCGAGTTCGGCCGGGCCCTGAGCCAGCTGCCCGACGGGCTGCGCTTCGATCTCGCCCTGCTGGATCCCCCGTATGACCATGACGGTCTGGACGCCGTGCTCGCCGCGACAGTGGGGCGCATGGCGCCCGGCGGCGTGCTCGCGCTCGAGCACGCGACGCGCCGCGCGGCGCCGGCGGGGGCCGGCGGCTTCGTGGCGGCGCGCGACGTGCGGGCCGGGGACGGCACGGTGACGTTCTACCGCGAGGCGGCCGGCGCGGCGCCTCGCGAGAGGGAGGGAGCATGAACTCGCCCCGCGAGCGCGTGGCCGTCTACCCGGGGTCGTTCGACCCGATCACGAACGGGCACGTCGACATCATCCTGCGGGGGGCGAGGCTCTTCGACCGGATCGTCGTGGCGATCCTGCGCAACGCCGAGAAGAACCCGCTGTTCTCGGCGGCCGAGCGCGTCGCGATGGCCGCCGCCGTGTTCGAGGCCTACCCTAACGTCGAGATCGACGCCTTCGACGGGCTGCTCGTGGACTACGCCGAGCGGCGCGGCGCGGTCGCGATCCTGCGCGGCCTGCGGGCCGTGTCGGACTTCGAGTACGAGCTGCAGATGGCGCTGATGAACCGGCGGCTGGGCCCGGACATCGAGACCGTGTTCATGATGCCCGCCGAGCAGTACACGTACGTCAGCTCGCGGCTGGTCAAGGAGGTCTTCGCGCTGGGCGGTCCCGTCGCGGGACTCGTGCCCGAGGTGGTCGAGGCGGGGCTCCGCGCGAAGCGCGCGCGGAGTTAGGCTATAGTGGGCGCGGCGCGCCGCGGGCGGGTGCGGCCCGACCCTCTCCACAGCACCGACAGGAGCCACCATGAGCGTCAGTGAACTGGCCGGGTCCATCATCGAGTCGCCGACGCTGCGGCTGAACGAGGAAGCCAGGCTGCTGCGCGAGCGCGGCGAGCCGGTCATCCACCTGGGGATCGGCGAGCCCAAGAACAAGACGCCCATCACCGCCATCCTGAGCTCGGCGGCGAAGCTGAGCCAGGGCGACGTGAAGTACTGCCCGTCGGACGGCCTCCCCTCGCTGAAGAAGGCCATCATCCGCTACACCGAGGAGGCGTACGACAAGGTCGTGGCGCCCGAGAACGTCATCGTGTCGTCGGGCGCGAAGCAGGCGATCTTCAACGTGCTGTACACGCTGCTCAACCCGCAGGACGAGGTGATCGTCCTCGCGCCGTACTGGGTGAGCTACCCGGAGATGGTGAAGATGGTCTACGGCGTGCCCGTCGTCGTCACGCCCGAGGACGGGAGCTTCCACCCGCGGATGGCGGACATCGAGCGGGCGGTGAGCTCGTCGACGAAGGCCATCATCGTGAACAGCCCGAACAACCCGAGCGGCGTCGTGTTCCGGGAGGAGTTCATCGCGGAGATCGTCGAGTTCTGCGAGCGGAAGAAGATCTACCTGATCATGGACGACATCTACCACAAGCTCGTCTTCGACGGGCGGGTGGCGCCGCCGTGCTACCGGTTCACGACGAAGGCGATCGAGGACTCGCGGCTGATCGTGGTGAACGGCATCGCGAAGCTGTACGGGATGACGGGGTTCCGGATCGGCTGGTGCGTGGCGCCGCGGCCGATCGTGACGGTGATGAACAACGTCCAGGCGCAGACCACCTCGTGCGCGTCGCCGGTCATGCAGGCCGGGGCGGAAGGCGCCCTGCTGGGGCTGCAGAGCGTCGTCGAGTCGCTGCGGCTCACGATCCAGAACAACCGCGACGTGGCGATGCGCGAGCTGGGGTCGTTCAACGGCGTGAAGACGCACAAGCCTGACGGCACGTTCTACTGCCTGCCGGACTTCCGGGCCTACAGCACCGACTCGGTGCAGCTCTCCAGCTTCCTGTTGAAGAAGGCCCTGGTCGTGACGGTGCCCGGCCGCGAGTTCGGCATGGAAGGGCACCTGCGCCTGAGCTTCGCCGGCACGGTCAAGGACGTCATCGAGGGGATCGCGCGCATCAAGTGGGCGCTCGACCCGACCGCCCCGAACGACATCTACATCGGCGACAAGCGCCTGATCAGGGACTGGCTATGATCAACCTGCTCGACATCAAGACGCCCGCGCAGCCCCAGGCGGCGGCGCTCAAGAGCGACTACGGGCTGGACCAGCACGGCCTCCACAACCTGGGCGGCGTCTACTGGAACCTGCCGCCCGAGAGCCTGTACGAGGAGATCGTCTTCCGGCGCGAGGGCGCGATCACCCGCGGCGGCGCCGTCGTCCTCAACACGGGCAGGCACACCGCCCGGTCGGCGAACGACAAGTTCGTCGTGCGGGAGCCGTCGACGGAGGACCACGTGTGGTGGGGGCAGTACAACCGCCCCTACGCGCCGGACAAGTTCGCCGAGCTCTTCTCGCGGATGCAGGGGTTTCTGCAGGGGCGCGACGTGTTCGTGCAGGACTGCTACGTCGGCGCCGACCCCGACTACCGGATGCCGCTGCGGATCGTCACCGAGCTGGCCTGGCACAGCCTGTTCGCCCGCAACATGTTCATCACGCCGAAGACGAACGAGGAGTACCGGCGGCACGTCCCGGACTTCACCGTGCTGTGCTGCCCCGCGTTCAAGGGCATCCAGCAGATCGACGGGACGCCCTCGAACACCGTCATCGTCCTGAACTTCGACCAGCGCCTGTGCGTCATCGGCAACACCGGGTACGGCGGGGAGATCAAGAAGGCCGTCTTCACGGTGATGAACTACCTGATGCCGCTGCAGGGCGTGTTCCCCATGCACTCGTCGGCCAACGTCGGCAAGCACGGCGACGTCGCCGTCTTCTTCGGCCTGTCGGGCACCGGGAAGACCACGCTGTCGGCGGACCCCGGCCGGGGGCTCATCGGAGACGACGAGCACGGGTGGAGCGACAACGGCGTGTTCAACTTCGAGGGCGGGTGCTACGCCAAGGTCATCCAGCTGTCGGAAGCCGCGGAGCCGCAGATCTACGCCACCACGCACCGCTTCGGGACCATCCTCGAGAACGTCGTGTTCGACCCGGTGACCCGGATGATCGATCTCGACGATCCGACGCTGACCGAGAACACCCGCGCCTCCTACCCGCTCGAGTTCATCGGCAACGCCGTCGGCGAGAAGCGGGCCGGCCACCCGAAGCACGTGATCTTCCTCACCTGCGACGCGTCGGGCGTCATGCCGCCGATCGCGAGGCTCTCGGCCGATCAGGCCCAGTACCAGTTCGTGTCCGGCTACACGTCCAAGATCGCGGGCACCGAGGTGGGGCTCGGGAAGGAGCCTGAGATCACCTTCAGCACCTGCTTCGGCGCGCCGTTCATGGTGCACCCGCCCAAGTTCTACGCCACCCTGCTCAAGGACAAGGTGCTGCGGTACGGCGCCGAGTGCTGGCTCGTCAACACCGGGTGGGTCGGGGGACAGTACGGCGTCGGCAAGCGGATCAGCATCCGCCACACCCGCGCGATGCTGAACGCCGCCCTCGACGGCAAGCTGCACGACGTCGAGTTCACGACCGACCCGGTCTTCGGGTTCCAGGTGCCGAAGACCTGTCCCGGGGTGCCGGAGCACGTCCTCGACCCCGCCGCCTCCTGGCCGAACCGGGACTTGTACATGCAGCGGTACCGGCAGCTTGCCGCCCGATTCATCGACAACTTCAAGAAATTCGGCAGCGCCGAGGCGAGGGAACTCGAGAAGGCGGGGCCGAAGCTGTAGGGAGAACCCAGAACCCAGAATCCTGAATTCAGAATTCAGCATTCAGCATTCCGTGAGTTGACGACCTCTCGACCCCTGCTCTATAGTGAGGAGGCCAGAGTACCCCCACGTCTTCCTGGGCGGCGGGGCCCTTCCACCCCGCGATTATCGACCGCTCGTCTCAAACCAACCGCTGCTTTCGAGTCGAACCCATGCCGAATCACCACAAGCGACAGCCACAGACCCCGCGTGCGTCCAGCGGCCAGGCCGCGCAGGCTCCCGATCCCTCCACGGCCGACACCCAGGCTCCCGACCAGCAGGCCGGCGGACAGCCGCCCGCCGCGGCGGCGGCGCCCCAGCCCGCTCCGGCCGGCGAGGCCCCGAGGCCCGCGCCCGAGCCCCAGAAGAAGGGCGGCGACGGGCTGAGCATCTCCGAACTGAAGGAGATGAGCATCCAGAAGCTGACCCAGGTCGCGAAGGACCTGAGCGTTGCCGGCGCGACGGGGATGCGGAAGCAGGAACTCATCTTCCAGATCCTGAAGGCCCAGACGGAGCAGAGCGGCTTCATCTTCTCGGAGGGCGTGCTCGAAGTCCTGCCCGACGGGTTCGGGTTCCTGCGCGCGCCCGACTACAACTACCTGCCGGGGCCCGACGACATCTACGTGTCGCCCTCCCAGATCAGGAAGTTCGACCTCCAGACGGGCGACACGGTGTCGGGCCAGATCCGGCCGCCGAAGGAAGGGGAGCGGTACTTCGCGCTCATCAAGGTCGAGGCCGTCAACTTCGAGCCGCCGGACCAGGCGCGCGACAAGCTCTTCTTCGAGAACCTCACGCCGCTGTACCCGCAGGAAGGGTTCCATCTCGAAACGGTGGCGGAGAACCTGTCCGCGCGCGTCATGGACCTGATGATCCCCATCGGGAAGGGCCAACGCGGGCTGATCGTCGCGCCGCCCCGGACGGGCAAGACGATGCTGCTGCAGAACATCGCGCAGTCGGTGGCGCAGAACCACCCGGAGACCTACCTCATCGTCCTGCTCATCGACGAGCGCCCGGAAGAAGTGACCGACATGCAGCGCTCGGTCCAGGGCGAGGTGATCTCGTCCACCTTCGACGAGCCGGCGCAGCGCCACGTGCAGGTCGCCGAGATGGTCATCGAGAAGGCGAAGCGGCTGGTCGAGCACAAGAAGGACGTCCTGATCCTCCTCGACTCGATCACCCGCCTGGCGCGCGCGTACAACACCGTGATCCCGCCGTCGGGCAAGGTGCTGTCGGGCGGCCTCGACTCGAACGCCCTCCAGAAGCCGAAGCGCTTCTTCGGCGCGGCGCGCAACATCGAGGAGGGCGGGTCGCTGACCATCATCGCGACGGCGCTCATCGACACCGGCTCGCGCATGGACGACGTGATCTTCGAGGAGTTCAAGGGCACGGGCAACATGGAGATCCACCTCGACCGCAAGCTGGTGGACAAGCGCGTGTTCCCGGCCATCGACATCCAGAAGAGCGGCACGCGCAAGGAGGAACTGCTCATCCCGCGCGACGACCTGAACCGCATCTGGGTGCTGCGCAAGGTGCTCAACCCGCTGTCCCCGGTCGAGGCGATGGAACTGCTGCTCGACAAGATGGCGAAGACGAAGTCGAACGC
>CAZBIP010000002.1:0-3940 GCA_964491885.1 uncultured Vicinamibacterales bacterium | reverse complement strand
TCGCACGCGTCGATGCTCACGGGGCTGTATCCCGCCGGCCACGGCGTGCACGAGAACGGCCGGACGCTGCACGCGGGCCACACCCTGGCCCCTGAGCGGCTGAGAGAGGCCGGTTACCGCACGGCCGCGTTCGTCTCGTCGTACATCCTCGCGAAACGGTTCGGCCTCGCGCGGGGGTTCGACACGTACGACGACGAGATGCCGGCGGGGCTGGCGGAGCGGACGGCCGCGCAGGTCACCGATGCCGCGATCGCGTACCTGGAGCGGGACGCACGGGCCGCGGGGGCGGGATCGGTGCAGCCGCCCGTGTTCCTGTGGGTGCACTACTTCGATCCGCACGCTCCGTATCAGCCGCCCGAGCCCTTCGCCACCCAGTTCGCGGGAAAGCCGTACCTCGGCGAAGTGGCGGCGATGGACGCCGGACTCGGCCGCCTTGTGCTGGCGTTCGACGCGCACGCGCCGGGCCCGACGGCCGTCATCGTCGCGGGCGACCACGGAGAAGGCCTCGGCGAGCACGGCGAGGCCCTGCACGGGAACCTGCTCTATCAGTCGACGATGCACGTGCCCCTCGTCGTCTCGGGTCCCGGCATCGCGGCGGGGCCGAGTGACGCGCCGGTGAGCGTCCGGCGCGTGTTCCACACGATCCTCGACCTCGGCGGACTGGACGCGGCGCACAGCCTTCGCGGGGGCGAGGCGGAGGTCGTGCTGGGCGAGGCGATGAAGCCGTTCCTCAATTACGGCTGGCAGCCCCAGACGATGGCCGTCGAGGGCGCGCACAAGTCGATCCTGGCCGGCCGTCTCGAGATGTACGACGTCGTCCGGGATCCGGCGGAGTCGCGCGACCTCGCGGACGAACGCGGTCGTCCGCTCGTGCCGTCGGCGCTTCGCGACTACCCGGCGCCGGCGCCCGGCGCCGCTCGCGCGCCGGAGTCGCTGGACGCCGACGCCCGGCGCACGCTGGCCAGCCTTGGTTACGTGAGCGCGGGATCGGCGCCGATCGTGCGCAAGGGCGCGCCGAGGCCCGCGGACATGGTGCGCCTGTTCGACCGCCTGGAACTGGCGTCCGATCTGTTCGTGAAGGGTGAGTACGAAGCCGTCATTCCCGAACTCGAGCGGATTCTCGAGGCCGACGCGTTCAACCTCGATGCGCTGCTCCGTCTGGCCACCGCCCACTCGGCGCTCGGGCACGACCGGCGCGCGGTCGAGGTGTTCACGCGAGCCGCGGCGATTGCGCCTCAGTCGGCGGACGTCCGCCTGTACCTGGGACTGCACTACGTGAAAGGCAGGGACTGGGCGCAGGCGGTGCCGCTGCTCGAGCAGGCGGTCGCCGACTTCCCCGATCGCGTGCCCGCGCTGGAGGGCCTCGCGGCCGTCCGCGAGCGCCAGGGCAGGCTCGACGAGGCGATGGCGATCCGTCAGAAGGTGTTCGGGCTGCGTGCCCCGGCGCCGGCCGAACTCGTCCGTCTCGGCGAACTGGCCATGAGCCGGAGCAACACCCCGGTCGCGCTCGACGCCTTCGAGCGCGCGAGGGCGGCCGCGCCGGGGGCGTTCGCGCACGACCTCGAACTCGGCGTGCTCTACATGGACGCGCGGCGGTTCGACGAGGCGCGGGCGTCGCTCGACCGGGTGCCGGCGTCGCATCCCCAGCGCGCGATGGCGCTCTTCAAGCGGGCCCAGGTGAGCGTGCTGTTGCGGGAACCTGATGCCGCGGCACGCATCGAAGCAGCGCTCCGCCACGCGACCCCGGAGACGCGCGGTCTCATCGAGCGGGAGAAGCTGTTCGTGGGCATCCGGTAGACGCGCACGAGACGGGCCCGGGGGCAACATCCCCCGGGCCCGCTTTCAATCCCCCGGTCTCCTCTCAGCGTTCTGGCTTCTGAATTCTGGCTTCTGAATTCTGAATTCTGAATTCTTCTCTAGAACTGCACCCGCATCGCCACCTGCACGCGGCGCGGGTCGTAGTAGTTCCTCGGCGTCCCGAACAGCGAACTGTGCACGCCGGGCTGATAGTTGTACCCGGTCTGCGTGTTGAACACGTTGAACAGGTCCACCGCGATCTGGGCCCGGACGTCCTTCCAGACGCGCACGCCCTGCGTGTAGTTCAGGTCGATCTGGTAGTGCGAGGGCGTGCGTCGCGAACCGGCCTTTTCAGCGTACCGCGAGGTGTCGCTCGTGTTCGTGGTCAGCGAGATGTAGGGCTCGTAGCTCCACATCTCCCACGGCTGTCCCGACTGCGCGACCGCGTAGGCGCCGATGCTGGCCTGCCAGGGCAGCTGGTAGTAGCCGTAGAGCTTCACCATGTGCGGGCGGTCGCCTCGCAGCGTCCCGTCGCGGAAGTTCCACAGCTGGCGGCCCGCGCCGTCCGCAATGTACGACGAGCCGATGAAGACGTTGGCGTCGTTCGCCGCCGTGGAGTTGTCCTGGTCGAAGTTGCCCCAGTAATGGCTGTAGGTGTACGACCCCCGGAGATTGAGCTTCTGCGACCGCCACTCGGCCTCGACGCTCACCTCGTAGAACTTCGTGTACGCATCGTCCAGTTCGGCGATGACGTAGGTGGACCCGCTCCCGATCTGCTTGAGTTTGTCCGAGAGGTCCGGGATGTAGGGCTCCCTCGGGATGCCGGCCGGCGGGTTGTAGGCGACACGTGCCGTGTTGTTGGTGTCCTCCCAGAAGTGGCTGCCCTCCCGGTAGCGGCCGTAGACGCGCCCGGAGAGCTTCTGGCTGAGCTGACGCGACGTGCCCAGCAGGACCTCGTCGACCGTGCGCGGCGTCATGTCGGGCACGAACAGCTTGCCCGACGACGACTCGACGAACCGCGAGCCGTACAGGACGCCGTTGGCGTCGAAGAATGCGTCCACCGATGCGCCGAGGATGTTGCGGTCCCAGGCCGCAGCCCGAGGCAGGGAACTCGCGGCCGGGTTGTACCGCGCGTAGCTCGCGTACACGACGTCCTGGCCGTTGTAGGCCCATGTCGCGCCCACGCGCGGCTGGATCATCTTCTTGAAGGGCACCCGGTACATCAGGTACTGCGTGCCCGGCGACGCGACGTACCCGGACAGCGTCGACGAGTCTTCCTTCAGGCCCTGGCCGAACAGATCGTCGCGCGAGAGCAGCACCCCGAGGTTGAACGACCAGTTCCTCCAGGCGATGCTGTCGTTGAGCTCGACGCTATAGGACTTGAACTCCGAGTGGATGTTGTTCTCGGCGCCGGACTTGCGCGAGAGGAAGTTCGCCACGTAGTACGCGGGCTGACCGGGCAGGCCCGTGCTGGCCAGGCGCCCGCCAGGCACGGTGAACGCTCCCCAGCCGTTCGAGAAGCGCCTGAGGTCTTCCGCGTCCTTCGTGAACTGGAAGCCGGCGTGCAGGTCGTGGCGCACCGTGCTGCCCAGCGTGAGGTTGTAGGCCACCTGGACCGCATCGCGGAAGAAGTCGTCCTTGTCGAACTGGTAACCGTATCCCACGGTGCCGCCCCCGGTCTTCACGCCGGCCAGGGTGTACCCATACCGATCGATGATCGGCGCGATGAAGGCGTTGTACGCAGCCTGGCCCGCCACCGGCGTCGGCACCGTCAGGCGCCCGATCGTGTCGAGGCTGTTGATGTCCAGGCGCGTGCCGACGGTCAGGGTCGGTTCCACGCCGACCTCGTAATCCGGCCGGCTCTGGTTCGGGCTTTCGTAATGCGTGTACTTGAACGACGCGAAGCTCCGGGAGCCGATGACCCACGACCCTTCGGCCGTGCCGATCTTCTGCCATGTCTCGTAGCCGGTCCCCGTCGTCGCCGTGGCGGCCTGGCCGAACAGGTCGCTCTTGTCGAGGCGGTGCGACTGGCGCCAGGTGACGTTCAGCAGGACCGAGTTGACCGGCGTGATCGTCAGCTTGCCGAAGCCCTCGTTGCGGACGCTCGAGTAGTCGGGCAGTTCGCCGTAGAGGTTCGCGCGGT
>CAZBIP010000001.1:74640-75230 GCA_964491885.1 uncultured Vicinamibacterales bacterium | reverse complement strand
CTGGTGCGGAAGAGAGGACTCGAACCTCCACTGCCTTGCGGCAACAAGCTCCTGAGGCTTGCGCGTCTGCCAATTCCGCCACTTCCGCACTCGAAGAGACCGGCAGGACCCCTAAGTATACCAGCGCCCCAATGACCCGTGCAAACGCCAGCTCGCTGGGGACACCGGGGAATCCAGAATCCCCAGCCCCGAACCCCGAACCCCGAGTCCCCAATTCCCGAATCCCGATCCCCAGCCCCTCCCACTCGCGCCGAGCGCCCAGCCCCCAGCCCCTATCTGATCTCCAGCCGATCCTTCTCCGGCAGCGCCGGGAACGGCGCGTGCGGCTCGCTCTGATACCAGTACGCCACCGACGCGATGTCGTCCTGCAGCGGCAGGTAGCGCCCGTCGCCCCGCCAGCCGAGCGCCTGGATCGTCACGCGCAGGTCGGCCTCGAACCGGATCGGGTCCCGCAGGTGCCACCGGTACATGCCGAACCGCTGCTGCGAGTTGTAGACGCCGTCGGGCTTCGTCACCTGCGACAGCCCGGCGTACGGCGTCGTGAAGACCTGGTACTGCTTCGTCTCCTTGTTCTCGAAGTTGTACGACCC
>CAZBIP010000001.1:10744-74630 GCA_964491885.1 uncultured Vicinamibacterales bacterium | reverse complement strand
AAGAATTTAATCTCGCCTTCTCCCCACCAGCCGGAGTTGTTGACGCCCCACGCCAGGTAGGTCCCGACGTAGTGTCCCCAGCCCTTCACGCCGTCGAGGATCGTGTAGACGTCCTTGTAGGGCAGGGGATTGACCCGCCGGAATTGCGCGTGGAAGTACCCGGTGTCGGCCGGCACGTCCCCGAGCGCATAGTCGATCTGGTAGTAGAGCGTCATGTCGGCGGCATCGATGTTCGTCATCGTCAGCTTCGCCGACTTGCGGAACGGCATCTCCCAGTAGCTGTTGAACGCGCTGCCGGGATTGACGCACACGGCCAGCGACGAGAGCGGCGCGTACGTGCCCCACCCGGTGGCGAAGAAGTCCCCGACCGGCACCTCGACGGAGGGCTGGGTCTCGCCGTCCCAGTACATACGGAGGATCGAGTAGCGCCAGTTGCCTGTCGGCGTCATCCAGATGTGCTGAATCGAACCGGGCCCGGCGATCTCGCCGAGCACGAACGTTTCGCCCGCCTTGATGCGCACGGACGGCGACACTTTCCACCCCTGGCCGAGGCCGCGGGCGGCCCGTTCGCCGGTGCCGGTCGTCGCCATGCCGGCCTTGCCCTTTTCGCCGGTGAAGTTCTCCGGGCTGATCGATCGCGTCTTCGCGCGCGAGAGCCGCGCGAGATCGCCCAGGTCGCCGCCGAGGACTCCGGACGCGGGTTGCTGCGCCAGCGCCGGGGCGGATGCGAGGCACGCCGCGAGGGCGATGCCGAGCCAGATGCCAGACCGCTTCATAGTCGCCTCCTGCGGGGCGGAGCATACCACGCGGCGCGGCTTGACAGGCGCGGGCCCGGGGCCAAAGATAAGGCCTGCGAGCGTCCCCCGCGTCCCCGCGATCGGCGTGAACCCGCGGCATCGGCCGCGCTGCCGGAAAGGATCAGCCATGCCACGCCAGGTGTGTCTCGTTGCCAGCGGCGACTTGAGGTTGTCCGCCAATCAGGTCTGCTGGCCCGCGCAAGCCGCCCTCGAGTCCGCCCTCGAACGCGCCTTCGCCCGCTTCGACTGCGCCATCGTCCGCGGCCATCCGTACGATCCGGTGGCCCGCCACGGGTTCCTCGACAGCCAGATTCACGGCATCGAGGCGTTCCGCCAGATCGACCCGGACATGCCGATCGTCGTGGCCGAGGCGGTGTGGCAGTACACCAGCCACGTGCTGCCGGGCCTCACGAAGCATCGAGGCCCGATCCTGACCGTCGCCAACTGGAGCGGCGAATGGCCGGGGCTGGTGGGCATGCTGAACCTCAACGGCTCGCTGACCAAGGCCGGCGTGCGCTACAGCACGATCTGGAGCGAGGCGTTCGAGGACGAGTTCGCCCTCCGCGGCCTGGAGCAGTGGCTGAACGAGGGCCGCATCGATCACGACACGAGCCACGCGCGTCCGTTCGACGCGGCGTCGCTCGGGGACGACGTGAAGCGCGCGGCCGCGCACGGGGCCGGACTCGGCCGCCAGTTGCGCGCGCGCCAGGCGGTCATGGGCATCTTCGACGAAGGGTGCATGGGGATGTTCAACGCCATCATCCCCGACCACCTGCTGCACGCGACGGGCATCTTCAAAGAGCGGCTGAGCCAGTCGGCCCTGTACGCGGCCATGCGGGAGGTGAGCGACGAGGTCGCCTCCCGCCATCTCGCGTGGCTCGAACAGCGGGGCATGACCTTCGCGTACGGACCGGACCCGGCCACGGATCTCACCCGGGACCAGGTCCTCGAAGGGCTGAAGATGTACGACGCGGCCGTGCGCATCGCCGCCGCCTTCGGCTGCTCGGCCATCGGGATCCAGTATCAGCAGGGCCTGAAAGACGTCTGCGTCGCGTCCGATCTCACGGAAGGCCTGCTCAACTGCCCCGACCGGCCGCCGGTCCTCGGCGGCGACGGCTCGATCCTCTTCGACGGCGCGCCCGTCCCGCACTTCAACGAGGTGGACGAGTGCGCGGGCCTCGACGCGATCCTGACGAACCGCGTCTGGACAGACGCGGGCCTCGACCCCTCGACGACGCTGCACGACGTGCGGTGGGGCGCCGACTTCGACGGCCACGGGGTCAAGGAGTTCGTGTGGCTGTTCGAGATTTCCGGCGCGGTGCCTCCGAGCCACCTGATCGGCGGCTACAAGGGGGCCATCGGCGAACGGCAGCCGCCGATGTACTTCCCGAAGGGCGGCGCCACGATCAAGGGCGTCAGCAAGCCGGGCGAGATCGTGTGGAGCCGCATCTACGTGGAAGGGGACGCGCTGCACATGGACATCGGCCGGGGCGCCGCGCTCCGCCTTCCGGAGGACGAATCGGCGCGCCGGTGGTCGGCGACGACGTCCCAGTGGCCGATGATGCACGCGGTGCTCTACGGCGTGACGCGCGACCAGTTCATGGCGAAGCACCAGGCGAACCACATCCAGGTGGTCTACGCGCCTGACGCGCAGGCGGCGCGGCGGCTCCTGGCGGCGAAAGCCGGCATGGCCGGCGCCCTCGGCCTCCGCGTGAACCTCTGTGGCGACGCGGACGACGAGATCGGGAGGCACCAGGCCGAGGAGTTCAGAGTGTGACGCTGCGGATGCGGGTCCCGCCGCGCCTGACGGGCGCGATCGGGCTCGCCGCCGTGCTCGCTCTCGCCATCGTCTTTTCGCCGGTGCGCGGCGGGCGGCCGGTGTTCCTCGACGTCGGCAACCTCACCGACATCCTGCGCCAGGTGTCCGAGAAGGGCATCCTGGCCGCCGGGATGACGCCGATCATCATTTCGGGCGGCATCGACCTGTCCGTGGGCTCGGTGCTCGCGCTGAGCGCGACGCTCGCGGGCGCGCTGCTGATGCACGCGCACCTGGGTCTCGGGCCGACGGTCGTGATCGTGCTCGCCGCCGGGTGCCTGTGCGGTCTCGTGAACGGCTTCGTCGTCGCGCGGTGGCGCATCCAGCCGTTCATCGCGACGCTCGCCACGATGAGCGCGGCGCGCGGCGTCGCCCGCTCCCTGAGCGGCGGGGCCGCCATCCCCCTCGGCTTCGGCGAGGGCGGGGCGCCGCCGGCGTTCAGGTCGCTCGCGGCCCCGATCGTGCCGTACGTGCCGATGCCGGCCGTCCTCTTCCTGCTCTCGGTCGGCGCCATCGGCGTCTTCCTGGCGTGGACGCGGGCCGGGCGCTACGTCTACGCGATCGGCGACAACGAGGCGACGGCCCGCCTGGCGGGCGTGCGCGTCCGCCTCCACAAGACCGCGGTCTACGTCGTCGGCGCCGGGCTGGCGGCGCTGGCCGGCCTGATCCACTGCGCGCAGCTCGAGCAGGGCAACCCCAACGACGGCGTCGGCTACGAGCTCGACGCCATCGCCGCCGTCGTCATCGGGGGCACCAGCCTGTCGGGCGGCGTCGGCACCGTGAGCGGCACGCTGGTCGGCACGCTCATCATCGGCATCATCAACAACAGCATGGGGCTCAACAACGTCGATGCGAACCTCCAGCTCATCCTCAAGGGCGCGATCATCCTGGCCGCGGTCTGGCTGCAGTCCAGACGGGCGCCGGCGTAACACGCCGGTGGCCGTGCGGATCGCGGCTGCCGTTCTCGGCGCGGCGCTCGCCGCCGCGGCCGCCGGTTGCGGGCCGCAGCAGCCGGCCCGCCGCCTCGTCGGGTTCTCGCAGTGCAATCTCGGCGAGCCCTGGCGCGTGGCCATGAACGCCGAGGTGGCCAGCCGCGCGAAGGACTTCCCGGACCTCGAGATCGTCTACGCCGACGCCCAGCAGGACAACGCCAAGCAGGTGGCCGACGTCGAGAACTTCCTCCGGCAGGGCATCGACCTGCTGATGATCTCCCCGAACGAGGCCAGGCCGTTAACGCCGATCGTCGAGCGGGTCTTCAAGGCCGGCATCCCGGTCGTCATCATCGACCGCGGGATCGAAGGGGAGAGCTACACGACGTTCGTCGGCGCCGACAACTACCAGATCGGACGCGAAGCCGGCGGGCACATCGCCGGGATCACCGGGGGGCAGGCGCGGATCGTGGAAATCCGCGGTCTGCCGGGTTCGCCCCCGGCGAACGACCGGAGCCGGGGGATGCACGACGCGATCGCCGGGCACCCGGGCCTGCAGATCATCCATTCACCGGTCGCGAACTGGCTGCGCGAAGAAGCCATGTCGCAGATGGAGATGGCGCTGGCGGCCCACCCGGCGATCGACGTCGTCTACGCGCACAACGACCCGATGGCGATCGGGGCCTACCTGGCGGCCAAGGCCAAGGGCCGCGAGAAGGACATGATCTTCGTCGGCATCGACGCGCTGCCCGGCCTGGACGGGGGCCGGCAGGCGGTCGCCGACGGCCGGCTCGACGCGACGTTCGTCTATCCGACGGGCGGGCGCGAGGCGGTCGAGATCGCGTCGCGCATCCTGAAGGGCGAGTCCGTCCCCCGCCGGGTGGTCCTGCAGACGGAGAAAGTTACCCGTTGACCGCGAGGGGTCGGGACTAATTACGCAGAAGAGCCTTCGCAGATGACGATTCTGTCGCGGCCAGGGCCTGAATACGGTTTTGTCGTGACTGGCGAGGCCGACCCGTAATTAGTCCCGACCCCTTCTGAGGACGATGAGGGACAGGTCGTCGTAGGGGCGGGTGGGGCCGATGAAGGCATCGACGGAGGCCAGCAGGCGCGTGCCGGCCTCGCTGGCCGTCAGACCGCCGAGCCCGGCGAACACCGCGCGGAGGCGGTCGTCGCCGTAGAACTCGCCGCCCTCGTTCAGGGCTTCCGTGACGCCGTCGGAGTAGATCACGAGCAACTCGCCCGGCTGCAGCTCCACCTGTTGCTCGGAGTACGTCGAACCGGGCATCATGCCCAGCGCCATGTCGCCGTGGGGCAGTTCGTGGTACGAGCCGTCCGCGATCCGCACCGGCGGCATGTGCCCGGCGTTGACGAGGCGCACGCTGCCGTCGCCGTCGCGCACCTCCATGTACACGAGCGTGGCGAAGCGGTTGGGCAGGCCGTCCCGGCACAGGATGGCGTTCGTCTTCCCGGCGAGGTCGCTCAGCGACGGCACGTCGGTGGCGAGCGCCCGCAGCGTGGACTGCACCTTCGCCATCAGCAGCGCTGCCGGCAGGGCCTTCCCGGCGACGTCCGCCAGGGCGAACGCCACCCGGCCCGGCGCGATCTCGAGGCAGTCCACGAGGTCGCCGCCGACGTCGTTGGCGGGGCGGGTGTAGCTCCAGACCTCCCACCCCTCCAGCGCCGGACAGCGCTCGGGCATGAGGGCCCTCTGGACGGCCCGGCCCGCTTCGAGCTCGTGGCGGGCGAGCAGCTTGTCCCTGAGCTCGAGCAGCAGGATGCCGAGAATGAGCAGCGACCCGAACAGGGACCCGTCGAAGCTCACGCTGGCGCCGCCGCTCGACCCGACGCGCGTCGATCCCAGGAGCAGAATGAGCGCCAGGAGCAGCAGCACGCGCCGGGCTGGCGAGAGCTTCAGGAACAGGCTCTTCAGCAGCCACCAGCTCAACGACGCCCAGCGCTTGACGGGGCCCATCGCCTTGAGCCGCTTGCGGTGCTCGGGGGTCAGGTAGAACTCCTCCAGCTCCGCCATCGTCATGCGGAGCGTCGCTTTCCAGGTCGGGCTGACGTCGTCCCGGACGTAACGCCAATCCTGCCTCAGGGTCTCCCAGATCGGCTTGTCCGAGGCAGGGGAT
The DNA here is from genome assembly GCA_964491885.1 of uncultured Vicinamibacterales bacterium. GTDB lineage: Bacteria > Acidobacteriota > Vicinamibacteria > Vicinamibacterales > JAKQTR01 > JAKQTR01. The sequence goes on along the minus strand of CAZBIP010000001.1, from coordinate 68,953 downwards.
GGGCGGCTGCTGCTGGTCATGTCAATCGCCTGTCGCGCGGATGCCCGCGCCCTTCATGAGGTTGGACGGAGGCCGCCGCCTGGGGGTTCGGAGCCGGGGTGCTATACTCCCGCCACAACGAAGGGGGCTGCCGGTGGCAACGCGACGTGGCCTGGGGTTGGTGCTGACGCTTCTCCTGCTCGCCGTTCTCGTGTCCGTCGCGGGGATGGCCGTCCTGATGCTCGTGGCGGGGCGCGAACCGGCGGTCGCCGCCGACTCGGTCCTCGAAGTGCGCGTCGAAGGCGATCTCGCCGACGCCTCGTCCGAGAACGTGCTCGACAGCCTGATGAGCCAGCGGCGCCAAGGCGTCCGCACGATCGTCGAGAACCTGCGCAAGGCCAAGGCCGACCGCCGCATCTCGGCGGTGGTGGTGTACCCGCGCGGCCTCTCGTCGGCCTACTGGGCGAAGCTGCAGGAAGTGCGGGACGCGATCGCCGACTTCCGCGCGTCGGGCAAGCCAGCCGTCGCGCACCTCGAGTACGGCGGCGACCGCGAGTACTTCGTCGCGACGGGCTGCGGCCGCGTGTTCCTGCTGCCCGCGAGCCCGCTCGACCTGACCGGTCTCGCGTCGTACGAGCTCTTCCTGCGCGGGACCCTCGACAAGATCGGCGCGTATCCCGACTACCTGCACATCGGCGACTACAAGACGGCCCCGAATCAGCTCACCGAGAAGACTCTCACGCCCGCGCACCGCGAGATGTCGGAATCGCTGAACCGCGACCTGTTCGAGCAGCTCGTGCAGGGCATCGCCGAGGGGCGGAAGAAGCGCGTCGCCGACGTCAAGGGGATGGTAGACGAGGGGCCGTTCCTGGCCGAGGACGCGGTCCGGCTCGGCCTCGTGGACGACGTCGCGTACGAGGATCAGCTCGACGCCAAGATGAGGCCAGGTGCGTCGCGCGTCGTGCGGCTGAAGGGCGAGGCTTACGCGAAGGTGAGCCCGAGTTCGGTCGGACTGAAGGGGCGGTCGCGCGTCGCGGTCATCAACGCCGTCGGCGTCATCAACACCGGCCACAGCGGGATCGATCCCCTGAGCGGCTCCGTGCTGGGCTCCGACACGCTCGTGGAGTACATCCGGAAGGCGCGGCGCGATCGGTCGATCAAGGCCGTCGTGCTGCACATCGACAGCCCGGGCGGGTCCACGATCGCGTCCGACGTGATCTGGCGCGAACTGAGCCTGCTCACGACCGGGCCCTCGGCGAGACCGCTCGTGGCGTCGATGTCGGACCTGGCCGCCTCGGGCGGGTACTACATCGCCATCGCCGCGCCGGACATCGTGGCTGAGCCCGGCACGCTGACCGGTTCCATCGGCATCTACGGCGGGAAGATCGTGACCGGGGGGACCTACGAGAAGCTCGGGATGAACGTCGAAACGCTGAGCATCGGCGCCTTCGCGGACATGGGTTCGCCCGTCCGGCCCTTCAGCGAGGCCGAGCGCGCGAAGCTCGACGAGCAGCTGAGAGCCTTCTACGATCAGTTCGTCGAGAAAGTGGCGGCGGCCCGGCACATGACGCCGGAAGCCGTCGACGCCATCGCCCAGGGCCGGGTCTGGACGGGCCGGCAGGCGAAAGACCTGGGGCTCGTCGACGTACTCGGCGGCCTCGACCGCGCCGTGGCGATCGCGAAGGAGCGCGCGAAGATTCCGGCGGGGGAGCAGGTCGAACTGATCGTGTACCCCCCGAAGCGGAGCGTCTACGACCTGCTGATGTCCACGCTCACCGGTGCTGACGGGCGCGTCGGTCTCGGGTCGTTCCTCGGACCGCAGGGCCGCCGGGCCGCCGGGGCCCTCACGGCGCCGCTCCGGCTGTTCCGCCGCGGCGAGCCGCTGGCCCTCATGCCGGGGACGTACATCAGGTGAGCGAAGGCGAGATCAGGCGCTAGGGACTAGGCGCTGGGCGCTAGTCAGTCCATCCTTCCTAGCCCCTAGCCCCTAGCCCCTAGCCAATGATCTGGTCGATCACTTCCCGGTTGAGATCGATCTTCATCCGCTGCCGGGCCTTCACCATGTAGGCGGTGAAGAACTCGCTGCGACGCTCGTCGACCAGCTGCTGCCGAGTCGACTCGCGCGAGGCGGCGGCCTCGGCCGGCGTCACGTCCTTGCGCTCGACGACCTTCAGGATTGTGGCGCCGTCCCGGCTGGCGACCGCGTCGCTCGTCGCGCCGACGGCCAGGCCGAACGCGGCGCGCTCGACGGCGGCATCCACGCCCACGTCGGGCAGCGCGGCGCCGCGCGCCACGAGTTCGCTGCTCTTGGCCTCGAGCCCGGCCTTCCTGGCGGCCGCCGCAAAGTCGGGGGCCGCCTTCAGCGCCGCCGCCACGGCCCGCGCCTTCTCCGCAGCCAGCGCGCCCGCCTTCTCCCGCAGGACGTCGTTGCGGACCTTGTCCTTCACCTCGTCCAGTTTCGGAATCGACGCGGCCTGGCGTCCGGACACGGTCGCGACGACGAACCCGCGGCCGACGGCCAGCGGGGCGCTCACGGCGCCTTCGGCGAGGGCGAAGACCGCGCTCGACACCTGCTGCGACGCGCCGAGGGTCAAAATGGGCTCGTCGACCGTGAAGAAGCCGGTCTCCTCGACCTTCAGCCCCCGCGCGGCGGCGGCCTTGTCCATGTCGGCCGGTTCCGAGATGGCCTTCGCCAGTTCGTCCGCCTTGCGATCGGCCTGCCGCTGGGCGCGCTCGCCCGTGAGCTGGTCCTGGATCTGCGCCTTCACCTCGTCGAAGGCCCGGGTCGTGCCGGCCTTCTTGTCGACCACCTTGATGATGTGGAACCCGAACGGCGTCCTGACGAGCTCGGGCAGCAGGCCCGGCTGCTCGGCGCCGAAGGCGGCGTCCTCGAACGCGGGCGTCATGCGGCCGCGGCCGAAGTAGTCGAGGTCCCCGCCGAGCGTCGCGGTCGCCTCGTCGCCGGAGTGCTGCTTTGCGAGCCCGGCGAAGTCCTTCCCGGCCTTGGCTTCCAGCAGGACTTTCTCGGCAGCCGCGCGCACGTCCGCTTCGGTCTTGCCCTCGGTCTCGAAGAGGATGTGGCTGGCGCGCACCTGCTCGGGCGTCGAGAACAGGTCGATGTTGTCGTTGTAGTACCGCTCCAGCTCGCGCGACGGCACGACGATGCCCTTGCGAAGGGCCTCGGTGTCGACGAGGACGTAGCGGATCTTCCGGCGCTCGCCAATCTCATAGTCCTGCTTGTGCGCCTCGTAATACGCCGCGACGTCGGCGTCGGTGGCGCTCACCTGGCCGAGGAACCCCGACGCGGCGACGTGCACCAGCTGGACCTTCACCTTCTCGTTCCGGCGCGTGAACTCGGCGTCCGCTTCCGCGTCGGTCACCGCCACCCAGTCCGTCACGAGGGCCTGGAGCTTCTCGACGAGCAGGCTGCGGCGGAGCATCGTCTCGAACTCGGCGGGCGTCATGGGCGGCGACGAGCGGGAGAGCATGGCCTGGTACTGCGCTTCGCCCACGAACTGCCCGTTCGCCTGGAAGTCCGGCATCGTGAGGATGCGCTGCCGCACCTCGGCGTCCGTGACCGTCATGCCCAGGCGGCCTGCCTCGGCCAGGATGGCCTGCTCGTTGATCAGCTGCTGGAGCACCTGCTGCTCGAACCCGAGCTGCTTCAGCATCTGCTCGTTGATGCCCGACCCGTACGCCTGGCGGTAGGCCGAGATCTGGCGCTGGTAGGCCGTGCGGAACTCGAGGACGCTGATGCCCCGGCCGTTCACCTGCGCGACCTGGTCGCTCGGCAGCGCGCCCGCCTGGGCCGGGTCCTGCCGCTGCAGGAAGTCCGGGATGTAGAGGATGATGAATGCGATCACCACGAGGGCGAGGCTCCACTTGAGCCAGCCCTTGTGACGCCGCATGCGGTCGAGCATCGTCATGGTGCCTGTGTCTCCATCCAGACCAAACCCATAGTCTAGCGTCTCGCGCGAGGGGACCGCAACCGCGGGCCGCCGGGGACCCTCACCGGCGTCTTCCGGCGGCCGTCACCGCGGCCGCGCCGGCTGGCCGTAGTAGGCCCCGGGCCCGTGCTTCCGGCGGAAGTGCCTGTCGCGCAGCGCGGCGCCGATCGGGCCTGCCTCGGGGCCGATCGCCGCGGTGAGCCAGGCGAGCTGCGCCAGTTCCTCCAGGACGAACGCCGTGCGGGCCGCGTCGCCTGCCGACGCGCCCCACGCGAACGGCCCGTGGCCGTGCACCAGCACGGCCGTGGTCGCGGCGTGATCGAGCCGCGCGAACCGGCGCGCGATGACCCGTCCGGTGTTGGTCTCGTACGCGCCGCGGATCTCGGTTGGCGTCATGCTGCGCGTGATCGGGACGGGCCCCGGGAAGTAGTCGGCGTGCGTGGTGCCCAGGCACGGGATTTCGCGCCCCGCCTGCGCCCACGCCGTCGCGAACCGCGAGTGCGTATGGGCCACGCCGCCGATCGCGGGGAACGCCCGGTACAGCTCGAGGTGCGTCGGCAAGTCCGACGACGGGCGGAGCGTCCCTTCGACGGGGCGGCCGGCGAGGTCGGTGACGACGAGCGTGGAGGGCGTCAGCTGGCTGTAGGGCACGCCGCTCGGCTTGATGACAACGAGGCCGCGCTCCCGGTCGACGCCGCTGGCGTTGCCGAACGACTCGACGACCAGGCCGCGCCGGACGAGGTCCAGGTTCGCCTCGCAGACCGCTTCGCGAAGGCGCCGGGCCGTCACGATCGTCCCCGCACGCGCGCGGCCGTCTCACGCAGCGCGGGCAGTACCCCGCCGACGCCCACCGGGGCCGAGGCGGGGTCGCCGAAGCCGAAGTAGAGCGAGCGGTAGAGCCCGAAGAGGTCGTCGTACACGCCCGCGTCCGCCGCGTCCGGCTCGACCGTGTCGTACTCGGGGCAGAGGGCGTCCTGCGCCGCCTCGATCGTCGGGAACGCGCCCGCGGCCATGAACGCGAAGATCGCCGAGCCGAGGCTCGTCGACTCCTCCCGGGGCACGAGCACCGGCTTCCCCAGGACGCTCGCGTAGACGCGGTTCAGCAGCGGGTTCTTGCGCGGGATGCCTCCCGCGTTGATGATCCGCCGGATGGGCACGCCGTGCTGCTCCATGCGCTCCAGGATCACCCGGGTGTGCATCGCCGTGCCTTCGATGGCGGCGAACAGCTCGTCCTCGGCCGCGTGCGTCAGGTTCCAGCCCAGCGTGATGCCGCCGAGCTCCGGGTTCACCAGCACGGTGCGGTCGCCGTTGTCCCACGTCAGCCGCAACAGCCCGGTCTCACCCGCGCGCCGGCCCGCCGCGGCCGCCGACAGGCCGCCGACGTCGCGCCCCGCGCGGCGGGCAATCGCCTCGAAGATGTCGCCCGTCGCCGACAGGCCCGCCTCGACGCCCGTGAATCCGGGATGCACCGACCCCGGCACCACGCCGCAGACCCCTGGGACCAGCGTCTGCGCGTCGCTGATTGCCATGATGCAGGTCGAGGTCCCGATCACGTTGACGACGTCGCCGAGGCGGATGCCGGCGCCGATGGCGTCCCAGTGCGCGTCGAACGCGCCGACGGGGATGGGAATGCCCGGCTCCAGGCCCAGGCGGTCCGCCCACTCCGGCGAGAGGCGTCCCGCGATCGCGTCCGACGTGGCGAACCGACCCGCGATGCGATCGCGCACGCCGGCGAGGAGCGGGTCCACCGCCTGCAGGAAGGCCTCGTCGGGCAGGCCGCCCCACGCCGGGTTCCACATCCACTTGTGGCCCATCGCGCAGACGCTCCGCGGCACCTCGGCCGGATCGGTGATCCCGCAGAGCGTCGCGGCGGCCATGTCGCAGTGCTCGAGGGCCGTCACGAACCGGCTGCGCTTCCCCGGGTTGTGCCGCAGCCAGTGGAGCAGCTTCGAGAACCCCCACTCCGCCGAGTAGACGCCGCCGCACCAGTCGAGGGCGGGCAGCGCCACCTCGCGGGCCTTCGCGGTGATCTCGCGCGCCTCGCGCCACGCGCGGTGATCGCACCACAGGTAGTAGTCGTCGATCGGCTCGAGCCCCTCGCCGACGGGCACCACGCTCGACCCGGTCGTGTCGATGGCGAGGGCCCGGACGTCGGCGCCGGCGACGCCCGCGTCGGCGAGGGCGCGGCGCGTCGCGAGCGCCAGCGCGCTCATGTGATCGGCGTGGCGCTCGGTGGCGAAGTCGGGGTCCTGCTTGCTGCGGGCCAGCGGGTACTCCGCCGTGCCGCTGCCGAGGCGCCCGCGCTCCGCGTCGACGATCGAGACCCGCACGCTCAGCGTTCCGAAATCCACCCCCGCAACGACAGTCACGTCCGCCTCCCGGGTACTCTCTCCCCTAGCCCCTAGCCCCTATTCCTCGTGCCAGTACATCTCCCACCCGAGATACTTCGTCACCGCTTCGTGGACGACGGCGCCCACGGAAGAGAGGTTGGCGGCCACGTGGTGCTCGAACCCGTGCTCGCAGATGAACCGCAGCAGGGCCTGCATGCGCGGGATGTGCACGACGCCCGCGCCGCCGAAGGTGGACAGCGGGTCGTCGGTGAACGCCCCCTCGCCGACGTAGCCTCGGATCCGGCCGGCGCGATCGTCGGTGGAGAAGCGGGCGAAGGTCATCGGCCCGCTCTTGACGCGTCCCACGCACGTGCCGAAGGTGTTGTCGCGGCCGACGCTGCCGGCGATGATGGCCTGGTAGTCCATCTGCACGTCCGTGAGGAAGTGCTTCGGCAAATTGCTGCAGTGGAAGCACACGGCCTTGTCGGGATCGTCGCCGTAGTTGTTGTTCCAGTCGAGCAGGGCGCTCGGCGTACCCGACGCCAGGCGGAGCGCGTGCATCGCCACCGCGCCGCAGACGTCCACCTCGCAGCCGCTCGACGCCAGGCCGTGGCTCATCATGCTCATCAGCGTGCAGGGCACGACGCCGAAGTACGTCTCGAGGGCGGTCCAGCACTGGAGCGCGGTGACGGCCACGTACGTCTCGGCCATCCACGCGTCGATCGCGGTGCCGAGCCTGGCCATCTTCATCAGCGCGGCCGGGGGCGTCTCGCCGACCGGCACGTAAGCGCGGATCTCGGCGAGCTTCCGCTGCACCGCCGGGTCGTCCTCCTTCAGCAGGCCGACGCGCCCGAGGATCTCGCTGAGGTCCACGGGCTCGACGGAGATGCCGCTCGCCTCGAGGAGTTTCTCGCTGTAGCGCACCGTGTTGAACGCGGCCGGGCGCGCGCCGATGGCGCCGACGCGCAGGCCGCGCAGGCCGCGCACGACGCGGCAGACGCCGAGGAACCACTCCAGGTCCCGGGCGAACTCGGCCGACCCGGGCGCCTCGGTGTGCCGCGTGGTGAGCGAGTAGCGGATCCCGTACTGCGTGAGGTTGTTGCAGGCCGACATCTTGCCGCAGAAGCTGTCGCGGCGGTCGCGGATCGTCATGCGCCCAGTGTCGTCGGGCGTGGCCTGCACGAGCACGGGCACGTCGAGGCCCGAGAGGCGCAGGGTGTCGACGAGCGCGCGCTCCTCGCCGAAGTTGGGCAGCGTGATGATCACGCCGTCGATGGCGTCCCGCCGCGACCGGAACAGGTCCGCGCAGCGCCGGGCTTCCGCCGGCGTCTCCACGGCGCCGTGCTTCGACTCGTCCGGCCCGAGCACGACGGCGTCCACGCCGGCGGCGCCGAGCACCGCCAGCATCTCCTCGCGCCCGCTCCGTGCGAGGTGGTCCGGGAAGAATCCGCGGTTCCCGACGATGAGGCCGATGGTGGCCCTGGGTCCTGCTGCAGCGCTCATGGGCGAAGGCTCCCGCGAAGAAAGTGAACGGCCCCGGCGCGGCGCCGCGCCGGGGAAGACGAGGGCTGGGCGATTGTATCGCACCGATGGACGCCCGGATCAGGCCCCGATCGTTGCCCGCGTTTTCGCCGGCCCTTCGCCGGCCATTCCGCCCGTCCGGCCCCGATCCGCTGTGCTATATTTGCTGAGAACTGAGGAACTTAGCGGGAGCGAGCAGGGGTGTCCCCCACAAAGATTCCAGGCGTCGAAAGCCACGGGGCGCTCGACTTCGCCGAACGGCTCAGGCGCGGCCAGCCCGAGCTGCGCCGGGCGCTGCGCCGTCGCAACATCCTCGAGGAGGTCGTGCGCGAGGCCTACGCCGACGCCGACCCCGGCCGCATCGCCCGCATGCTCGTGGATCGCGTGTCCGGATGGATTCAGGCCGATACGTGGGCTGTGCTGATCGGTGACGGCACCGGGCAGGTGACGCTCCTCCACGCGAGGGACCACGCGAGCGCGGACGAGCCGACGCTCGGCGGCGTCGCGTCGTGGGTGATGACGCACGGCTCGGAGTTCGTGTCGGCCAACCTGCGGGAGGACGGCCGGATCCTCCCGGAGAGCGACGGGACGGTGATCGGGCTCCCGCTGGCGGGCCGGGGCAGCCGGGCCGCGGCGCTCGTCGGGCTCGACCGCCGGCCGAGCGCGCGCCCGCCGCGGTTCGCCGCGGGCGTGCAGCCGCTGCTGGAGTCGCTCCTGGGCGTGATGGCCCTCGCCCTGGACCACGCGCTGTTGCTCCGGCAGGCGGAAGCGCTCTCGGTGACGGACGACCTGACGGGGCTGCACAACTCGCGGTTCCTGCGCGACGCGCTGCACCGCGAGGCCAAGCGGGCCATCCGGTACGGCCGGCCGCTGTCGGTGCTCTTCGTCGACCTGGACGGATTCAAGACCGTGAACGACACGCACGGGCACCTGTGCGGGAGCCGCGCCATCGTGGAGGCGGCGACCCTGATCCGCGCGTGCGCGCGCGAGAGCGACATCGCGGCGCGGTACGGCGGGGACGAGTTCGTCGTCGTGCTTCCCGACACGCCCGCCGAGGGCGCCGTCGTGGTCGCGCGGCGCGTGCGCGACCGCCTGGCGGCGTTCCCGTTCCTGCAGTCGCTGCACCTGGACGTGCGCCTGACGGCGTCGGTGGGCATCGCGACGCTGCCGGACGTGACGCTCGTGCCCGAGGATCTGCTGCGCGCCGCCGACGAGGCGATGTATCGCGTCAAGGAGCGCGGCAAGAACAATTTCTGCCTGGCCTCGCCGCGCTGAGGCCGGGCCGCAAGGAGTCACGCCGTTGGCCTTCCGTTCCCTCTTCTCGTTGTTCTCCAGCGACCTGGCCATCGATCTGGGCACCGCGAACACGTGCGTCTACGCCCGCGGCCGCGGCATCGTCGTGAACGAGCCCTCGATCGTGGCCATCAACAAGCTCACCGGCAAGGTCGAGGCCGTCGGCAACGCCGCCAAGGACATGCTCGGGCGCACGCCGGGCAACATCGTGGCGATCAAGCCGATGAAGGACGGCGTCATCGCCGACTTCGAGATCACGGAGAAGATGCTGACGCACTTCATCAAGCAGGCGCACAACGGCGCCATGTGGGTGCGCCCCCGCATCGTGATCGGCGTGCCGTCCGAGATCACCCAGGTGGAGAAGCGCGCCGTCAAGGACAGCGCGTACCGGGCGAAGGCCAGCGAGGTCTACCTCGTCGAGGAGGCGATGGCCTCCGCCATCGGCGCGGGGATGCCCATCACCGAGCCCACCGGCAACATGATCGTGGACATCGGCGGCGGGACGACGGACATCGCCGTGATCTCGCTCGCCGGCATCGTCTACTCCAAGGCCGTGCGCGTGGCCGGCAACGAGATGGACGAGGCGATCATCCAGTACATCAAGCGCAACCACAACCTGCTCATCGGCGAGCGGACCGCCGAGCAGATCAAGATGGAGATCGGGTCGGCCTTCCCCCTCGACGAGCGGCTGAGCATGGAGATCAAGGGCCGCCATCTCGTCGAGGGCGTGCCGAAGACCATCACCATCACCGACGAGGAGATCCGCGACGCCCTGTCCGAGACCGTCAACGTGATCGTCGACGCGGTGCGGGTCGCGCTCGAGCGCACGCCGCCCGAACTCTCCGCCGACATCGTCGACCGCGGCATCGTGCTCTCGGGCGGCGGCGCGCTCCTCCGCAACCTCGACAAGCGGCTCCGCGAGGAGACCGGGCTTCCCCTCGCCATGGCGGAGGACCCGCTCTCGTCGGTCGTCCTCGGGGCCGGGAAGATGCTGGGCGACTTCAACCTGCTCCGCAAGATCTCGATCGACTGACGCATGGTGCGCCCGGACCTCGGCAACCGCGCCCGCTACCTGCTCGTCGCGGTGATCGTGGGCCACGTGCTGCTGGTGTCCGCCCAGGTCGGCACGTCAGCCGGCCCCTCGCTCCTCCGCGCGACCATCGTGGCGCTCGTCACCCGGCTGCAGGAGGGCAGCTGGATCGTCGCGGGCGGCGTCCGGTCGGTCTTCGACGGCTACGTGGCGCTGTGGAGCGTGCGCAGTGAGAACGAGCGGCTCGCGCGGGAGGCCGAGGCGCTCCACGCCGAACTGGCGGAGGCCCGGGCGAGCGCGTCGGGCGCGGAGAGCCTGCGCGACCTGCTGGAGGTGCGGCCGCTCCTCCCCTGGACCACGACCGGCGCGCGCATCGTCGCCGGCACGACCTCGCCCGACTTCCGGTCCGTCACCATCGACAAGGGCCTCGGAGACGGCGTCCGGCGCGACATGCCCGTGGTGGCGCGCGACGGCGTCGTCGGGCGCGTGGCCATCGCGGCGTCGCACGCGTCCACGGTGCAGTTCATCGTCGACCGCAGCGCGGCCGTCGCCGTCCGCGTCGAGCGCACGCGCTCCGAAGGCATCGCGCTGGGAAACGGCGACACGACGCTGCGGCTCGAGTACCTCTCCGCGACGGCGGACGTCCAGCCGGACGACGCCGTGGTGACGGCCGGCCTCGACGGCATCTACCCGCCGGGGCTGCTGCTCGGCCGCGTCGGAGACATCCAGCGCACCGGCTCGATCTACACCCGCGTGACCGTCCGCGCGGCCGTCGACTTCTCCCGCCTCGAGCACGTGCTCGTGATCGTCTCGCCCGCGCAGGCGGCGGTGCCGATGCCGCGCGCCGGCGGGGAGGGCGCGAAGTGAAGCCGGTGCTCACCGTCACGGGGCTCCTGCTGGCGGCGGCGCTCGTCCAGAGCGCGCTGGCCGGGTTCGCCGGCGGGACCGCCTTCGACCTGATCCTCGTCGCCGTCGTCGCCGTCGGGCTGTGGCACGGCCGCGTCGCCGGCCTCGCGGCGGGCGCGGCCGCGGGCCTGCTGCAGGACGCGCTGGGCGGCGGCATCCTCGGGCTCAGCGGCCTCGGCAAGAGCGTGGCCGGGTACCTGGCCGGTGTGGCGGCCACCCAGTTCATCGTGACCGGCGCGGCCCCGCGCGCGGCGGTGTTCGCGGGCGGCACGGTCCTCGGCGCGGGCGCCTTCATGGGCCTGTCGGCGCTGCTCGGGCTCCGCCGCTACGACGAGCCGCTCCTCGACATCGGCATCCAGGCCATCGTGAACGCGGCGGCGGGGGTCCTGCTGTTCGCGGTGGTCGAAGCCGCGCCCGCGGCGCAGCGGCTGGCCCGGGCCGCCCTCGAGCGCCGTCGGAAGAGGCGGTCCTTCAAGTGACGACGCCTCCCGCGATCGATCGGCGCAAGGTGGCCTCGCGGCTCCAGGCGGCGTCCGTCGGCGTCGTCGTGACCTTCGCCGTCCTCGCCGTCGCGTTCTGGTACCTGCAGGTGCCCATGAACGCGACCTATCTCCGGCTGGCCGAGAACAACCACCAGCGCCGGTTGACGCTCCGCGCCCCGCGCGGCATCCTCTACGACCGCGAGTTCCGCCCCCTCGTCGAGAACCGCGACGCCTTCACGATCTCGATCCTCCGCGAGCACAGCGGGGATCTCGACCGGACCATCCGCGCGGTCGCCGAGGCCACCGGCGAGGACGAGCAGCGGATCCGCGAGGAACTGGCGAGCCATCGGGGCGAGCCGCGCTACCGGCCCGTGGTCGTCGTCGACGACGCGACGCTCGCGCAGGTGTCGGCCGTCCTGGCGCGCCGCCTGGACTTCGAGCTGCCCGACGTGGTGGTCGAACGGGTGCCGACGCGCCGGTACCCGGCGCTCGGCCTGGGCGCGCACCTGCTGGGATACGTCGGAGAGGTTGGCGAGGCGCAGGTGGCCGAGGGCGGACTCCGGCCGGGCACCATCGTCGGCCAGTCCGGCGTGGAGCGGATGTACGACGCGCAGCTCCTCGGCACCGACGGGGAGCGGCGCGTGATGGTGAACAGCGTCGGCCGCGAGGTCACCACGTTGGAGGAGGTGGCCCCATCGGAAGGGCGGCGGCTGCAGCTGACAATCGACCTGGACCTCCAGCGGGAGGCGGAGCGCGCGTTTCACGCGCTGGGGTACGAGGGAGCCGCGGCGTTCCTCGACCCGCGCTCAGGCGAGGTCCTCGCCCTGGTCAGCCTGCCGGCGTACGATCCGAACGACTTCGCCACGGGGATCGACCGGGACACGTGGACGCGCCTCAACACGGACAGGCTGAGGCCCCTGCAGAACCGCGCGATCCAGGGCCGGTACTCGCCGGGATCCACGTTCAAGGCGGTGGTGGCCGCGGCGGCGCTCGAAGAAGGCGTGATCACGCCGGACTTCACCGTCACCTGCCGCGGCGGCGCCACCTTCTACGGGCGGTTCTTCCAGTGCCACAAGAGGGGCGGCCACGGCACCGTGGACCTGCGGCACGCCATCGAGCAGTCCTGCAACACCTACTTCTACACGGTCGGGAACATGGTCGGCATCGACCGCCTCCACAAGTGGGCGGTGGCCCTCGGGCTCACCGGCAAGACCGGCATCGACCTGCCGAACGAGGCCGAGAGCCTGGTGCCGTCGACGGCCTGGAAGCAGGCCCGCACCGGGGAGAAGTGGTACGCGGGCGAGACGATCTCCGTGTCGATCGGGCAGGGACAGGTGTCGGTCACGCCGCTCTCGCTGGCCATGCTGTACGCCGCGGTGGGCAACGGCGGCCTGCACCACCCGCCGCGGCTGCTCAAGGCGATCAACGAGGGGGGCGGGTGGCGGCCGCCCGAGGGCCTGGCGGCGCCCGCCGGCGTGCCGCTGAAGCCCGAGACCGTCGCGGCGCTCCACGACGGGTTCTGGCTGGTCGTGAACGGCGCGGGCACCGGCGGCCGGGCGCGCATCCCCGGGCGCGACGTGTCGGGGAAGACCGGCACGGCGCAGGTGATCTCGCTGCAGGGCGGGCGCCAGGCGGCGGGACGCACCGATCGGGACCTGCGCGATCACGGGTGGTTCGCCTTCTTCGCGCCGCGCGACCGCCCCGAGATCGCCGGCGTGGTGTTCGCGGAGCACGGGGAGCACGGGGCGAGCGCGGCGCCCATTGCCCGCCACGTGCTGGAGACGTATTTCGCCAAGCGGGACGGCCTGCCGCTGCCGGTGTTCGTACCGCCGGCGGGCGTCCCGGCGCCGGCCGCCCCCGCCTCCGTCGAGGCCGGGGCGGCGCCGGGCCGAGGGCAGTAGCCGCCGGTGAACCGATGTTCGACAGACGGCTGTTCGCGCACGTCGACTGGCTCATGCTCGGCGCGGTGTATCTGCTCTGCGCCGTCGGCGTCGTCATGATCTCCAGCGCGACGGCGGACCCGTCGCGCGCGACGGCGTCCACGCTGCCGCTCACGCAGGTCTACGCGATCCTGCTGGGGACGGTGGCCCTGCTGGTCTGCGCCGCCATCGACTACCGCACGCTCGCCGACCGCTGGCTGCTGATCTACCTGGGCCTCGTGCTGCTGCTCGTCTACGTCCTCGTGTTCGGCGCCGTGCGCGGCGGCGGGCGGCGCTGGGTGCCGCTGCCGTGGTTCAACCTGCAGCCGTCCGAGTTCATGAAGATCGGGCTCGCGCTCGTGCTCGCCAGGTACTTCGGCGACAGCCGCAGCAGGGCGCCGTCCGGGCGGGATCTCGCGATCGCGGGAGCGCTCACCGCGCTGCCGGTGCTGCTGGTCGCCAGACAGCCTGACCTCGGGACCGCGGTGACGCTCGCGTCCGTGCTCGCCGGCGTGGCGATCCTGGCCGGCATGCGGCTGCGGGTGGCCGGCATCCTCCTCGCCATCGCGGTGCTCTCGGCGCCCGTGGTCTGGAAGTTCGCGCTCCAGGATTACCAGCGGGGGCGCATCCTGACGTTCGTCGATCCGGCGCGCGACCCCCTCGGGGCCGGCTACCAGCAGATCCAGGCCCGGATTACCGTCGGGTCGGGCGGGCTGTGGGGCAAGGGGTTCCGCAAGGGGACCCAGGGGCAGCTGAGCTTCCTGCCCGTCGCCCACAACGACTTCATCTTCTCGGTGCTCGCGGAGGAGCAGGGCTTCGTCGGCGTGCTCGTCGTGCTCGGCCTCTACGCCTTCGTGGTGCTCCGGGCCATCGACACCGCCAGGCGCGCGCGGGACCGCCTCGGCGCCCTGCTGGTCGTCGGCGTCCTTTCGAGCTTTCTCTTCCAGGTGGTGTACAACGTCTCGATGTCCGCCGGGCTCGCTCCGGTCAAAGGGCTGACGCTGCCGCTCATGAGCTACGGCGGCTCGTCCGTGATCGCGACCCTCGCCGGCGTCGGGCTGATCCTCAACGTGAGGATGCGGAGGTTTACCAATTAGTGAACAAAGAAATGATCGTCACGTCGAACGGGCACCAGACGATGGTGGCCGTGCTCGAGGATGACCAGGTGGTGGAGGTGTCGGTCGAGCGCGAGCGGCAGCGCGGCGCGGTCGGCAACATCTACAAGGGCCGGGTGTCGAAGGTGCTGCCCGGGATGCAGTGCGCGTTCGTCGACATCGGCCTGGAGCGCGACGGGTTCCTCTACGTGTCGGACGTCGTCGACACGATGGAGGCCTTCGACCGTCTCGAGGGCGGAGACGAGGAGGCCGAGGAGGCCGCCGGGGAGGCGGGGGAGGCGGGAGGCCGCGCCAAGGGCGACGTGCCGAAGATCGAGTCCCTCCTCAAGGCCGGCCAGGAGATCCTCGTGCAGGTGGCCAAGGAGCCCCTCGGCACGAAGGGCGCGCGCCTGACGTGCCACGTCACGATGGCCGGGCGGTTCCTCGTGTTCATGCCCACCGTGGATCACGTGGGCGTCTCGCGCAAGATCGAGGCCCGAGACGAGCGCGCGCGCCTGCGGGGCATCGTCAGGCAGTTCCGCGACGCGGAGGGGTTCACCGGCGGCGTCATCATCCGGACCGCCACGGCCGGTCGGCCCGAGGCCGACCTGGTCGCCGACCTCTCGTATTTCAAGCGCGTCTGGGAGGAGATCCGCCAGGTCGTTGACGCCTCGCGGTGCCCGGCCGTCGTGTACCGCGAGCAGGGCCTCGTCGCCAAGCTGATCCGCGACCTCCTCACGGACGAGTACTCGGCCATCCGCGTCGACGACGAGGGCGAGTTCCGCCGCGTCCGGGACCTGGTGCAGCGCATCATGCCGCCCCTCACGCCCCGGGTGAAGCACTACACGAAGCCGTTCCCGATCTTCCAGGAGTACGGCGTCCAGTCGGAGATCGACAAGGCCCTGCGCAGCAAGGTCTGGCTGAAGTCCGGCGGCTACATCGTCATCAACCAGACAGAGGCCCTGGTCGCCATCGACGTCAACACCGGCCGGTTCGTCGGCAAGCGGAACGATCGGCTCGAGGACACGATCGTCAAGACCAACATCGAGGCGGTCAAGGAGATCGTCCGCCAGATCCGGCTGCGCGATCTGGGCGGCATCATCGTGCTCGACTTCATCGACATGGAGGAGCGCAAGAACCGCCAGAAGGTCTCGCAGGCGCTCGATCAGGAGCTCGCGCGGGACCGCTCGCCGTCGAAGGCGGTCCAGGTGTCCGACTTCGGCCTGATCATCATCACGCGCAAGCGCGTCAAGCAGAGCCTGGAGCGCGTGATGACCCAGCCGTGCCCGTACTGCTCCGGCACCGGCGTCATCCGATCGACGGCGACCATCTGCTACGAGATCCTCGACGAGGTCGGCAAGCTCGGCGGCCAGGTGGACGGCCTCGGCGTGCAGCTGCGCGTCAACCCCGACATCGCCCGCGCGCTGCGCGAGGAGGAAGGCGCGGTGCTGAAGGAACTGCAGGCCTCCATCGGGAAGAAGGTGTCCATCCGGTCGGACCCGCACCTCCACCACGAGCAGTTCGACGTCATGGTGCTCTGAGCGGGCGGGCGCGGGTCGGCGGGGCCCGGGTCAGCGGGGGAGGGCGAGCGTCGTGACGGGGAGGCGTTTCGACGGCAGGAGGCCGGAGGTGCTCGTCCTCGGGTTCCAGCCGAGCCGGAGCACCGTCACGTCCACCGCGCGCCGCCCGAACGCGAGCGCCTCGTAGCAGCTCCACATGTAGAGATCGATGTGGCGTCCCTGCACGAGCGGGCCGGTGTCCATGATCGTGTAGATCCCGGTGTAGGGAGGCTGGTCGACCACCTGGATCACCGAGCCGACGGGGAGGAGCGTCGGATCCGCAGCGGCCACTCCCGTCCGCGGCCTCACCCCGGACGCCGTGACGTCGCCCTTGCAGTACGCCGTGGCGCTGAAGCGGAGCCGCGCGCCAGGCGACGGCACGGCGGACGCTTCGCGCAGCACGGCCTGGCGCGCCGCATAGCGGGAGTCCACCGCCGTGACTTCGTACAGCAGCACCATCGCCACCGCGAGCACCCCCGTGGCGAGAACGTGGTGCCAGCGTGCGCTCACCTGCATCAGAGCACCTCGCGGACCGCGCGAGGATGAACGGACAGGCCCAGGCGCCTGCGTCCCGCCTCGATGGCGGGGCGCGCGAGGAGGAACGCCAGCAGGCCGAGCAGCGTCGCCCCGGTGAGCGAGCCCGCGGCGTAGGGCCAGGCGAGCGGAGACAGCAACGAGCCGAGCTCCGCCCAGAACTGACCGCCGAACGGCGAGCGGCCGAAGAGGGCGCCGAGCTGCCGCGCGAAGTCCGGCGGCATCTGCACGCCGAGGACGCTGGCCGCCGCGGCCGTCGTGAGCGCATAGTACGGGCCGATGAACCACGGCAGGTTCGTATACGCGCCGAGCACGACCGCCGGCCGGTTGAGGCCGAACAGGAACGCGACAGCCAGGGCCAGCACGGTCTGAAGCCCGAGAACCGGTGAAAAGCCGATGAACACCCCGACGGCATAGGCCAGGGCCGTGCGCCGGGGAGAGTCGTGGACGTGGAGCAGCGACTCCATCCACTGCCGAATCAGGCGCCGCCTGTTTCGCATCACTGAAAATGTTCGAACCCGGCCGGGACCGGAACGGCAGCCCCGCCTCGCGCCATCGACACGCCCGCTCCAGCCGTCACCACGCCGATCTTCGTGAGCCGCAGGTCGCCGGCCTGCCGCCTGGCCGTCGCGAACCGGCCTCGGTGCCGGGGCCTGACGGTGAACAGCAGCTCGTAGTCGTCGCCGCCGGCTGCCGCCGCCGTCAGGGCGTCCTGCCCGCGGGACTCGAACCACGCCGCCGCCGCCGCCGGTATCGGGACGGCGGCGCCCTCGACCTCGATCCCGGCTCCCGAAGCCGCGGCCAGCTGGCGCAGCCCGTCGGCCAGCCCGTCACTGAGATCGATGCAGGAAGTGGCCGCCTGGTTTCGTCCGAGCAGCTGGCCCAGGCGCACCCGGGGCCGGGGCATCAGAAAGGCCGACCGGCATGCCGCCATCCCCGAGGGCCCGGCTGGCGCGCCCGCGGCGAGCCACTGCAGTCCCGCTGCGGCTGCGCCGATCTCGCCGCTCACCCACAACTCGTCGCCGGGCCTGGCGCCGGCCCTGGTGAGCGCCCGGCGCCGCCGGACCGATCCGATCGCCGTCACGTCGACGACGAGCGGGCCCGGCGAGCGGGTGATGTTGCCGCCGACGAGCGCGACGCCGTGCGCCCGGGCGAGGGCGTCGAACCCGTCCAGCAGGGCCGTGAAGTCGGCGAAGGGGAGTGCGGGAGGCAGCACAAGCGACAACAGCGCGGAGCGCGGCGAGGCGCCCATCGCCGCGAGGTCGCTCAAATTGACGGCGAGGGCCCGGTGCCCGATCGCCTCGGGCGGCGTGAACGCCCGATCGAAGTGCACGCCTTCGACGAGGGCGTCCGTCGTCAGGACCTCGAGGGCGTTCCGCTCGGGCTCCACCACGGCGGCGTCGTCGCCGGGGCCCACCACCACCCAGGCCGGGGCCGGGCGCACCCGTTCGCGCACGAGCGCGATGAGGGCGTGCTCGCCGGCGTCGGCGACGCTACTTGGCGTACTCGACGGCACGGGTTTCGCGGATTACCGTGACCTTGATCTGGCCCGGGAACTCGAGTTCGTTCTCGATGCGGCGGGCGATGTCCTTCGACAGCCACACCGCTTCCTCGTCGGTGGTCTTTTCGCTCTCGACCATGATGCGGATCTCGCGGCCCGCCTGGAGGGCGAAGGCTTTCGACACCCCCTTGAAGGAGTCCGCGATGGCCTCGAGCTTCTCGAGCCGCTTGACGTAGGACTCGAGGATGTCCCGGCGCGCGCCGGGCCGCGCGGCCGAAATCGCGTCGGCCGCCTGCACGATCATAGCCTCGAGCGAGGGCCAGTCGATGTCCATGTGATGGGCCGCGACCGCGTCCAGCACCGCCGGCTGCTCGCCGTGCCGGCGAAGGAGGTCGAGGCCGATCTCGAGGTGGGTGCCCTGCATCTCCCGGTCGACGGCCTTCCCGATGTCGTGGAGGAACGCCGCCCGGACGGCCACGGCGGACTGCAGGCCGAGTTCGCGGGCCATCACCCCTGCCAGGAACGCCACTTCCTTGGAATGGTTGAGCACGTTCTGGCCGTAGCTCGTGCGGAACTTGAGCCGGCCCATCTGCTTCAGCACGTCCGGGTGGAGGTCGTGGATCCCGAGCTCGAACGCCGCCGCCTCGCCCTCCCGCCGCACTTCCTCGTCCATCTCCGACTTGACCTTCTCGACGACTTCCTCGATCCGGGCGGGGTGGATGCGGCCGTCCGCGATCAGGCGCTCGATGGCCTGCTTGGCGATCTGGCGCCGGTAGGGGTCGAAGCCCGACAGGATGATGGCGCCCGGCGTGTCGTCCACGATGAGGTCCACGCCCGTGGCGATCTCGAGCGCGCGGATGTTGCGCCCTTCCCGGCCGATGATCCGGCCCTTCAGGTCGTCGCTCGGCAGGTCCACCACCGACACCGTCGTCTCGGTGGTGTGCTCGGCCGCGCTGCGCTGGATGGCCTCGGTGATGAGCTGACGGGCCTTCTGGGAGGCCGTCTCGCGGGCCTCCGCCTCGAGGCGCTTCACCATGTTCGCGGCGTCCCGGCGCGCGTCGGCCTCCATCTGCTTGATGAGGGTCTCGCGAGCCTCGTCGGCCGTCAGGCCGGCCACGCGCTGCAGCTCGCGCTGCTGTTCGGTCACGAGGCGCTCGTACTTGGCCGCGGCTTCCGCCGTGGCCTTCTCACGCTTCACCAGCGCCTGCTCCTGGGCCCGGATGTCCTTGTCCCGGTGTTCGATCGCACTCAGGCGCTCGGTCAGCTTTTCGTCACGCCGGTTCAGCGTCTGCTCGACGGCCCCGAGTTGCTGCCGCCGCTCCCGGACCTGACGCTCGGCTTCGACCAGCATCTCGTGCGCGCGTTCTTTCGCCTCGAGCAACGCCTCCTTCTTGCGGGTCTCGGCGTCCCGCTCCGCCTCCTTGGCGAGGCGGGCCGCCTGCTCCTCGGCGCGGCCGATGGTCTCGGCCGCGATTCGCTTTCGGTTCGCCACCCACGACAGGTAGACGGCAGCCCCGACGGCCGCCGTGACGAGGGCGTTCACGACGTAGACCACGTAGTCAGTCATGCCGCGTCCTTTCGACGCTCTGGCATCCGGTCGGAGCCCCGCAGCGTTCTTCGAGCCGGACGGTCGGCGGGGCAGCCGAAGGAGGGAAGAAAGGCCCCGCTCTGCCGTGTGGGGAGGTCGATGAACCTGCCATCAGCAGGTGGGACCGCTCGATGAGCCGTGCTTCAGGCTTCCTCGACTCGGAGGCATGCACACCGCACGGCGTCGCAGTCCCTTGGACTCAACGTTGGCTCAAACGAGCCTCCACACCATCACGCACAAAGCAGGGAACCCGTGAGTTGTCTCGAGTGGATCTTAGAACGAGGGCGGAAGGCGGTCAAGCAGAGTCCCGGCCGAGGCCGGGACTCTCAGAGCGGGTCGGCCTCGTCGGGCGGGTAGCCGGCGTCGAGCGCCGCGTCGATCAGGCGCTCGAGCGCCGCGAGGCGCGCCGAGAGCGTGGCCGGACGGCCATCCTCGGCGTCCAGCACCCGGTACGCCTCGTCGGCGATGTTCAGGGCGGCCAGGACGGCCAGCCGGACCGAGTCGCCGGCGGGCGACTGCTCGGCCGCCGCCCGCATGCGCTCGTCCACGTAGCTGGCCAGCTGCTGGACGTACTGGGGATCGAGCGCGCTCCGGATCGGATAGCGCTGACCGAAGATCTCGACCGGGATCAGGCCTTCGGCCATCGTCGGGCCCTAGATGTTGAGTCCCTCGAGCTGCTCGACCAGGGAGCTGACGCGGGCGCGGATGAGGTCGCGCTCTTCCTTCAGCGCCGCCGCCTCGGCCGTCGCGCCGTCGGCCTCCTTGAGGCCGGCCCGGGCCGCGTCCAGCTCCTTGGTGACTCTCTGGAGCTCGTCGCTCATCCGCGTCTGCTCGCTGCGAAGGCGGCCGATGAGGGCCACCAGCAGCTTGACCTTCTCTTCCAGCCGGTCGAGGGCTTCGGTGTCGACCGGCCGTCCTGTCTTCAACATAGCCGCTCCGCGTCGCCGTCCGGTTCTACGCCTTGGCCGCGGCGACCGCCTGCTTGGCCTGGCCCACGACCTTGGCGAAGGCCGCGGCGTCGTTGACCGCCAGGTCCGCCAGTTGCTTGCGATCGAGCGTGACGCTCGCCAGCTTCAGCCCCTGCATCAGCTCCCGGTAGGTGGAGCCGTTCTCGCGGGCCGCCGCGTTGATCCGCACGATCCAGAGCTGCCGGAAATCCCGCTTCTTCCGACGGCGGCCGACGAACGCGAAATTTCCCGCGCGGTCGACCGCTTCCTTCGCGGCCCGGTACAGTTTGCTCTTGTTGAGGAAGTAACCCTTGGCACGGGACAGGAGCCGCTTGCGCTTGGCTCTCCGCACGGTGCCACGCTTGACTCTCGGCATGTTCGTTTCTCCACGGCCACTCGACGACTCGTGTCCGGCGGGCCTCGCCCGCCCCGGCGCCTGAGCCGATCACCGGGGGGTGGCTTCCCCGGGTCCCAGGTCTCCGCGCCCCATCAGACTAGCGCCTAGCGCCTAGCCCCTAGCCCCTAACCCTTGTCCCTAGCGCCTAGCGCCTAGCGCCTAGCCCCTAGCCCCTAGCCCCTACTTGTAGGGCAGCATCCGCGCCAGCGTCGGCGCGTCGGCCGGCGATGCGACGCTGGACTTGCCCAGGTGCCGCTTCCGCTTGGTGGTCTTGCTGGCCGCCTGGTGACGCTTGAACGCGGAATGTCTGACGAACTTTCCGGTTGCCGTCTTCTTGAACCGCTTGGCGGCCCCCCGATGTGTCTTCAACTTGGGCATGACCTGCTGCTACTCCTGTCCCTCTCTCACGCCTCGGATCCGGCGGACGGATCGTCGTCCCCGGGCTCGTCGGCCGCGTCGGTCTCGTCCAAGACCTCGAGTTCCTCCAACGGTTCGAGGTCGTCGTCCGGTTCCGGCGGCGCCGCCCCGGCGGGCCCGGCTGCCTTCGGGGCCGTCCCGGCGGGCACGGGCGCCGGCTTCGGAGCCGGGGCCGGCTTCCAGCCAGGCTTGCGCGCCAGGATGACGTGCATCGTGTTGCCTTCCTTCCGCGGCACGTTCTCGGCGATCGCGGCGTGCTCCAGTTCCATCATGAGCCGTTCCAGGATGCGCCGGCCGATCTCGGGATGCGCCTGCTCGCGGCCGCGGAAGAAGATCGTCGCCTTCACCTTGTCGCCATCGGCCAGGAAGCGCACGATGTGCTTCTTCTTGAACTGGTAGTCGTGCTCGTCGACCTTCGGCCGGAACTTGATCTCCTTGACGTCGGTCACCTTCTGGTGCTTGCGTGCCTCCCGCTGCCGCTTCTGCTCCTGGTACTGGTACTTCCCGAAGTCCATGATGCGGCAGACGGGCGGGCTCGCCGCGGCCGCGACCTCCACGAGATCCAGGCCCTTGCTGCGGGCGAGGGCGAGGGCCTGCGGCGGCGGCATGATGCCCAGCTGCTGGCCGGTGTCGTCGATCACGCGGACTTCGCGCACCCGGATGCGCTCGTTGACGCGTGTGCGCTCTTCGCGGCGTGGACCGAAGCGATCGAAAGCGATAGGAGCCTCCTACTGTTCCAGGGGGCCGCGCCCCAGCCGATGGACCTCGGCACGGGCGGCCTCGATGAAGGCCTCGACGGCGGCCGGGCCCTGATCGCCGGCCGCACGGCTCCGCACCGACACCGTGCCGTCGGCCATCTCCCGGTCGCCGACGACCAGCATGTACGGCACCTTTTGCAGCTGCGCCTCGCGGATCTTATACCCGATCTTCTCCTGGCGGTCGTCGAGCTCCGCGCGCAGCCCCGCCGACGCGAGGCGGTCGCGCACGCCCGCGGCGTACGCCGCGTGGCGGTCGGCGATCGGCAGCACGACGGCCTGCACCGGCGCGATCCACAGCGGGAACGCCCCGGCGTAGTGCTCGACCAGCACGGCGATGAACCGCTCGAAGCTCCCGAAGATCGCCCGGTGGATCACGACGGGGCGGTGCTCCGCGTTGTCGGCGCCGACGTACTTCAGGTCGAAGCTCTGCGGCATCTGGTAGTCGAGCTGGATCGTCGCGCACTGCCAGCGGCGGCCGAGGGCGTCGGTGACGTCGAAGTCGATCTTGGGGCCGTAGAACGCGCCGCCGCCTTCCTCCACGGTGTAGGGCCGTCCCACCGCCTCCATGGCCAGGCGCAGTTCGGCCTCCGCGTGATCCCAGGCCGAGGCTTCGCCGGCGAAGTCGGCCGGGCGCGTCGAGAACTTCATCGAGAACGGGAGGCCGAAGTCGCCGTACACGCGCTCGACCAGGCGGATCAGGCGCTCCACCTCGTCGCGGATCTGCGACTCCATCACGAAGATGTGCGCGTCGTCCTGCGCGAACTGCCGGACCCGCGTGAGGCCCGTCAGCACGCCGGAGGCTTCGTTCCGGTGCAGCGGGCTCTGCTCGTGGTAGCGCAGGGGCAGGTCCCGGTAGCTGCGGCCCTCGGCGCCGAACACGAGCATGTGGCCGGGGCAGTTCATGGCCTTCACGCCCATCTGCTCGTCTTCGGCCTCCACCAGGAACATGTTCTCCCGGTAGTGCTGCCAGTGGCCGGAGGTCTCCCAGAGCGCCTTGTTGAAGATCAGCGGCGTCTTGATCTCGACGTAGCCGGCCGGGAAAAGCACGCCCCGCATGTAGTCCGCCAGCAGGTTGTAGAGCGTCGTGCCCTTGGCCAGCCAGAACGCCGCCCCCGGCGCCCACGGGTGGAACGTGAAGAGGCCCAGGTCGCGCCCGAGCTTCCGGTGGTCCCGCTTCTTCGCCTCTTCGATGCGCTGCAGGTGGGCCTTCAGGTCGGCCTCGCCGAAGAAAGCCGTCCCGTAGATCCGCTGCATCGGCTGGTTCTTCGCGTCGCCCTTCCAGTACGCGTTCGAGGTGCTGAGCAGCTTGAACGCCTTCAGGCGGCCCGTCGACGGGACGTGCGGGCCCGTGCAGAAGTCGATGAAGGCGTCCTCGATGGCGTAGCAGGACACCACCGCGCCGCCCTTTTCGTCGATGAGCTGGACCTTCAGCGGCTCCCCGCGCGACGCGAAGTGCGCCATCGCCTCGTCCTTGGGGATCATCCGGCGCTCGAACGGGAGATCGCGCGCGGCGAGCTCCCGCATCTTCCGCTCGATGGCCTCGAGGTCCTCCGGGACGAACGGGCGGTCCACGACGAAGTCGTAGAAGAACCCCTCGTCGGTGGCGGGCCCGATGCCGCACTGGGCCCCGGGAAACAGCGCGACGACGGCGGCGGCCATGAGGTGCGCGGCCGAGTGCCGGTAGACGTCCAGCGCCTCGGGGCTCTCGGGCGTGACAATCCTGACCGAGGCATCGGCCTCGAGGGGGTAGGAGAGATCGACCATCCGGTCGCCGACAACGGCCGCCAGCGCAGACTTCGCCAGCCGCGGCGAAATCGAGGCCGCAATGTCGCGAACGCGCGTTCCCGGCTCCACGCGCGAGACGGAACCATCGGGCAGCGTGACGGCGATCTGGCTCATGTTACGTCAGCACGGCAGATGCGGGCCCCCGGCGGGCTCTGGATTCCCACCCCAACCGACCTGCCTGCGGGTATCGGGGAAGTGGTAGGCACGAGCGGACTCGAACCGCTGACCTCCTGCGTGTCAAGCAGGCGCTCTAACCATCTGAGCTACGCGCCTAAGTCGCGACAAGACAAGGCGTACCGGACCATCTAATATAGCAGCCGGCCCGGCCGAACGTCAACGCAGACACCCGGAGCCTGCCGAGGCCGGCCGCGGCGCGCGCGGGCACGTCCACGCGCCGCCGGGCCGGTCGGCCGGCATCCTGTGCGCGTTCCGCGCCTACTTGACGGCGTCCTTGAGACCCTTGCCAGCCGTGAACCGCGGCACGCGGCGCTTCGCGATCTTGATGGCCTCGCCCGTCCGCGGGTTCCGGGCCACGCGCGCCTTCCGCACCGAGGTCTTGAACGTGCCGAAGCCGACGAACGCGATCGTGTCGCCCTTCTTCAGCGTCTTCTTGATGCCGTCGATTGCCGAGTCGAGGACCTTGCCGACGAGCGCCTTCGACGCCCCCGTGTCCTTGACGATCTTCGCGATGAGTTCCTGCTTGTTCATGCCGTCTCCTCCGTTGTGAGCGTGTGGTTCGCGGGCACGCGCCCGCACTCGCCCCGCCGCGTTTTATACGCAACGGGTTCTGGTGTGTCAAGCCGATTCACGTGGTCACGGCGAGACCCGTGCCTTCAGCCGCTTGACGGCTTCGTCGAGCGTCGCGTCGCCGGCGGGCGCGGCGGCGCCGAACTCCACGTCGGGTTGCGGGACCGGAACGTCCGGCTGGAGCCCCCGCTCGTGGATCGCCGCGCCGCCCGGCGTCACGTACCACGCGTGGGACATCCACAAGCCCGCGCCGTCGGGGAGCGTGAACAGCCGCTGCCGGGCGGCCCGCCCCGCCGTTCGTTCTCCCAGCGACTCGGCCCGCTTGTTCGCGGTGAGCGCCGCGGCGAAGATCTCCGCCGCGCCGGCCGTGCCGAAGTCCGTCAGCAGCGCCACCGGCATCGTCACGGCTCCGTCGCCGGAACCGGCCGTCACGACCTGCCGGCTGACGCCGCGCCCCTCCTGGATCGCCAGCGTGCCCGACGCCACGAACACCCTGGCCATCGCGATGCCCGCCTCGTACGGTCCCCTCGCGGTGCCGCGCAGATCGAGCACGACGGCGCGCGCACCCGCGCCGTGGAGCCGCTGGCATTCCCGCGCGAGGGCCGCCGCCGTCCCCGGCGCGATGTCGGGAATCCTGACGTAGCCGACCGCCCCGTCGAGCGTCCGCGCCGACAGCGGCAGGGCGGCGGGGGCTTCTCTCGTGAGATGCACCTCGTGCGGTTCCGCGGCGTTCCCGCGGATGAGCAGCAGCGACACTGTCGTGCCCGGCGCGCCGCGCAGCCGTCTCATGCCTTCCCACACGGACATCTCGCGCGTCGGCGAGGCGTCGATGGCGCGGATGAAATCGCCGGGCTGGAGCCCCGCGCGGGCCGCCGGGGACTGGTCGCGCGCCGCCACGACCCGGAGGTAGTACTGCCGCGTGAGGTCGAGGCCGACCTCGGCCGGCCCGGACCCGGCGCCCGACTCCAGCGCCCGCGCCTCGGCGGCCGTCAGATACGTGCTGTCGGCGTCGAGCGACTCCGCGAGGCCGCGCATCGCTCCCTGCATCAGCCGGTCGGCGTCCACGTCCTCGACGTAGTTGCCGGTCGTCAGGCTGAAGACATCGTCGAAGACGCGCAGGTGAGGGTAGGTCTCGCCGCCGGCCCGCGACTTGCCCATCAGGCCGCCCACGAGCGCGAAGACCAGCACGGGCGCGGTGATGAGGATGATGGCGACGCGCGTGCGGGTGGTCATGGAATGGGGGGAGTCTTCCGTCTCAGCCATTGTAGTGGATCGACGGGCTTGCCGTCGATGCGGAGCTCGAAGTACAGCCCCGGTTCGCCGTTCGGCCCCGCGCCCGCGCTGCCGAGCACTTGCCCGCGCGCGACGCGCTCGCCGGACGTCACGTCGATCTCGGCGAGGTAGCCGTACAGGGAGAACGCCGCCGCCCCGTGATCCACGATGACCAGCTTGCCGAACCCGGCGAACGACGACGCGAACACCACGGTGCCTTCGTGGATCGCCTCGACCGGCGTCGACAGCGCGGCGCGGATGCGCACGCCGTTCGACACGGTCGACGTGTGGAACCGGCGGTCGACCTGGCGCCCGAACCCCCCGACGAGGGGGCCGGCGGCCGGCCAGTCGAGGTCGCCCCTGAACGGGCGCAGCGGCAGCACGGGCAGCCCGGGCGCGCCGCCTGCCGCGCCGCGGGCCGCCTCGTCCAGCGCCTGCTGCAGCGACTCGCGCGCGGCCTCCAGTTCGCGCACGAACTGGGCGGCGAGATCGCGGCGGGCGTCGATCTGCCGGATCAGGTCCTCGTGGGCCTCGACGGCCGCCGCCGCGGCGTCCCGGGCCCGGGCTACCTCGTCGTGCGCCCGGCCGGCCTCGGCGCGCCGCGCCTCGATGGCGGACTGGGCCTTCCGCAGTTCCGCGAGGGTCTTCCGGTGCTCGGCCACGCGCCGCCGGTCGAACCCCTGCAGCCCCGACACGAAGCGGTAGGCCCGCCCCATCTCGCGCAGGTCGTCGACGTTCAGGAGCAGGCGGAGGTAGCCGCCGTTGCCGATCTTGTAGAGTTCCACCATCCGGGCCGAGAGGTCGGGCAGTTGCGACGCCGAGGCGCGCTCGAGTTCCAGGATGCGCCTTGCCGTCGTGTCGAGGTCGGCCTGGATGCGATCGAGGTCCCGCGCGCGCTCGCCGAATTCGGCCGCGCGGAGATCGCGCCCGACCTCGAGCCGGCGCAGCTCCTCGACCAGCGTCCGCTCGCGCGAGGCCAGGCTGTCCGCCTCGCGCCTCAGGTCCGCGATGCGCGCGGCGGCGCGCCTGTCGAGCGCGACGGTCCCGTCACTCCCGGGCGACTGCGTCGCCGCACCGCGCGCCGCCAGCGCGGGCAGCGCGGCGAGCAGCGCAACCAGGACGGTCCCGGCCGCCAGGCGCAGGGCGGCGCGGGCCTCACCGCGGGCGGCTGGCATGGGCAGTGTCATCGCCATCAGAACAGCGGCTTGCCGTCCATCTCCGCCGGGACCGGCACCCCGAAGTACCGCAGCACCGAGGGAGCGAGGTCGATCACGCGCGGGTCCGCGACGGCGATCGCGCGGTTCGAGATCAGGATTCCCGGAATGGTCTTGTAGTCGAACCCGCAGTGGTCTCCGCTCCACTTGCGCATGTTCGGGTACAGGATGTCGCCGGGCGGCGATCCGCCCAGCGTCGTCTGCCACGACACCCGGTAGCCGTCCGCCATCCCCGTCTGGATGTCGGGCGCGTTCTCGAAGTACGGGCCCGAGTAGATGTCGGCGCGCTTGTAGGCGCCGCTCATGATCCGCCCGCCGGTCTTCGGGTCGGTGATGGTCAGCAGCTTCGCCGCCAATTCGTCGACGACGGCCTGATAGTCCGACGGCGCGACGGCTCCCTGGCCTTCCCGGCCCTGCAGGTTGATGAACACCTGCCCGAGTCCCATCGCGTAGGCCTTGGTCCGCGGCCAGTCGACCTTCTCCCAGAACTCGCCGCTGCCGAGGAACATCTCGTTCATGCCCTTCATCTCGGCGCGCTGCCCCTTGATGGCGAGATAGCCCTCGTTCACCAGCCAGGTGTTGAGGTTCACCGCCTGGCGGAACGAATGGAACCCGTGGTCGGACATCACGATCACGTGGGTCCCCGGCTCCACGCGCTCCAGCACCTCGCCCACGAGCTGGTCCGCGCGCTGGTACACCCGGAGGATCGCGTCGCCGTGCTTCGCGGCCTCGGCCTCGTCGTACATCGGGTGCGTCTTGTCGAGGAAGCGCCACATCATGTGCTGGACGCGATCCGTCGACTCCGAGACCCACACCACGACGTCCCACTTCCGCGCGTCAAGGCGGTGCAGCAGGACGTTGGCGCGATCCTCGAAGGCCACCAGCAGGTCGTCCATGAACGCCTTGTCGTCGATCCGGTCCTCGTTGAACGGCCAGGTGGCCTCGGCCCAGCCGAGCGTCCGGTAGAGCCCGAGGCGTTCGACCAGGTCGGACGAGAACGACGCCGGCGACGAGATCGGCACCAGCGGCTTGTCCGGACGCCAGTTCACCGGCGAGATGTAGAGCTGGAGCTCCTGGTCGGCGCGCGCGAGGTGCAGCTGGGCCATGCCGTGCATGCGCACGAGCAGGTTCGCCTTGAACTCGAGCGTGATCCACTTGCTCCACTCGCCCTCGGCCAGCCCGACGCTGTGGCCGCCGATCTCGATCGTGGCCCGGCGCTCGGGCCGGTGCCAGTGCACGGTGATGGGCAGCCGGATGTCCTCCCGCGCCGTCAATTCGGCCAGCTCCGCCTTGTCCCCATCCGAGAGCGCGGGGCCCTTCGCCAGGATCTTCCGCTGACGCGCCTTGACGATCGGGTTCTGCGGGCCGACGAGTTCGGTGCGGGCGACGCCCTTGTCCATGACCAGGCGCTTGAGGATGCCGCCCATCTCGGTGTTGCCTTCCTCGTAGCGCGAGAGGTCGGTCGCGAAGTAGGAGAACGTCCCGATCGTGGCGCGGATGTCCGGCAGCGGCAGCCCGGACAGGATCTCGCCGTGCTCGACGTCCTCGGGCGGGAACGTGACCGGGACCGTCAGGATGCTCGATCGCACCCCGCTCCGCCCGGCGGTCACCCAGAACGACGTGCCTCCCCGGATCGACGTGATCCTGGGCATCTTGACCGGCACGAAGTCGAAGAGAAACTCGGGCATCGCCTTCTTCACGATCCCGAGGTCGGGCATGTACGTCTTCGTGTCGCGGACGAGGAAGTCGAAGATGTTGTGCTTGCCCGCGTTCGATCCGGTGGCGAACGACGCCCACGAGGTGGGTGATTCGGGCGAGTGGCTCGTCTCGAGGCGGGCATAGCCGCCCTCGGCCGCCAGTTTCGCCATGTTCGGCAGCCGGCCCTCGGACATCCACCGCTCGGTCAGCGTCGGCTCCATGCCGTCGAACCCGAGGATGACCATCTTCTGCGCGTAGCGCCCGGCCGGGCCGGCCTTCTGGCACGAGACGGCGCTCAGGGCCGCGAGGCAGGAGGCGGCGATGACGGCGGCGCGGCTTGGCTTCACGGGCGCTCCCTTTCCCCGAGGGCGGCGTCAGGCATGGCAGCAGTATAGCGTGGGGCCCGGCAGCGGGCCTATGCGGGACGAGGCTGCGCGAGCCGCGGGCTGCGTGCCCGTTCCGGCGCCGCCGAGGACGGGCTACACTTGAGGGCGCGAGGCGGGACAGGAGGCCCTCGATCGATGCGTGTGCTCGGCGTGGACGACGGGTTGCGGCGCATCGGTCTCGCCGTCAGCGACCCCACGGGGACCCTCGCGAGGCCGGCCGAGAGCGTGCCGGGCGACCGCGACGCCGTCCGCGCCGCCAGGACCGTGGCCGCCGCGATCACGAGGCTCGAGCGCGCCGACGAGCCGATTGGCGCCATCGTCGTGGGTCTGCCGTGCCGGCTCGACGGCTCGCCCAACGAGCAGACGGCCCACGCCCGGGCGCTGGCGGACGCGCTCAGGTCGCTGACGGGGCGCCCGGTGGACCTCCAGGACGAGCGGCTCACCAGCCGGGAGGCCGAGGAGCGGCTCGCGCTCCGCGAACGCGACTGGCGCGTGCGCAAACGACGGCTGGACGCGGCGGCGGCGGCGATCATTCTGCAGGAGTATCTGGATCGGGAGAAGGAGCGCCGACAGAAGTCAGAAGTCAGGAGTCAGGAGTCAGAATCCTGAATTCAGAATTCAGAATCCAGAATGGAACGAGAGCCTCAATAGCCGCATGAAGCGATTCGCGCTCCTCGTCGTCATCGCCGCGCTGGCCGCCGGCGCGTGGTTCGCGCGCCAGCAGCAGGCGCGCCTGGCCCAGCCCTATCGGGGGTACGAGGCCGGCGAGCAGTTCGTCGACATCCCTGGCGGACTGGGGCCTCGGGCGATCGGACGGCTGCTCGTCCGGGACGGGATCGTGCGGGACGAACTGACCTGGCGGCTGGCCGTCTGGCAGAGCGGCCGCGCGACGGCACTGAAAGCCGGCGAGTACCGGTTCACGGACCCGATGACGCCGGCCGGTGTCGTGGACAGGCTCGCGCGCGGCGACGTCTACCTGCGGACGGTCACGTTTCCCGAGGGTCTCACGATCCGCCAGATGTCAGCCGTGTACGAGTCGGCCGGGCTGGGTTCCGCGACGGCCTTCGCCAGCGCCGCGCGGGAGGCCGGGTTGGTCCGCGATCTCGATCCGCTCGCCAGGGACCTCGAGGGGTACCTGTTCCCGGACACGTACGCGCTCCCGCGCCGCGCGTCGGCCGAGGATCTCGTCCGGATGATGGTGTCGCGCTTCGAGAAGGCCCTGACCGGCGACGTGCGCGCCGCGGCGCAGGCGCGCGGGCTGACCGTGCGGCAGCTCGTCACGCTCGCTTCGCTCGTCGAGAAGGAGACGGCGCGCGCCGACGAGCGGCCTCTGGTCGCCGGCGTGTACCACAACCGCCTGCAGCGGCGGATGGGGCTTCAGTGCGATCCCACGGTGATTTACGCGCTCGAACTGCAGGGGCGCTACACCGGCAACCTCACGCGTGCCGACCTCGCGCTGGCCTCGCCGTACAACACCTACCGGTACGCCGGGCTGCCGCCAGGGCCGATCGCCGCGCCCGGGGAGGCGTCGCTCGTCGCCGCCGCCCATCCCGCGGCGGTGCCTTACCTGTACTTCGTCAGCCGGAACGACGGCTCCCACGCGTTCGCGTCGACGCTGCGGGAGCACAACCGCAACGTGCAGCAGTTCCAGGTGCAGTTCTTCCGCCGGGGCGACAGGGCGTCCTCGCGCTGAGCGCGCGTGGCACCAGCTTCGCGCCAGCGGGACGTCCGGCTCTCATTCCGGCTTCTGAATTCCGAATTCTGACTTCTGAATTCTATCTTTCCGCCCACCTCAGTTTCGTGCGCAGCACGTCGTAGTAGCTGCGGGCCGGGGCGCGGATGAGCCGGGCCGGTGACGAAGCGGCCCGCACCAGGACGACGTCGTGCGCCTCGAGGCGGTCGCCGAATTGCCCGTCGAACGTCACGAAGGCCTCGGCCGCGGGATCCCGCAGTCCCGGCCTGACCTCGACGTCGGCCGACGCGGGGATGACCACCGGGCGGTTCGTCAGCGTGTGCGGCGCGATGGGATTCAGCACGAGGGCGTGAACGGCCGGGTGGACGATCGGGCCTCCGGCGGAGAGGTTGTACGCCGTGGACCCGGTCGGCGTCGAGATGATGATGCCGTCCGCGTGGAAGGTCGCGACCGGCTGGCCGCCGACCCGCACCCCGAACTCGACGACGCGCGACAGCGACCCGCCCGTGATGGCGACCTCGTTCAGCACGTGGGTGTCCCTCACGGTGCGGCCGCCGCGCGTGATGACGCCGCGCAGCATCAGCCGCGGCTCGATGAGCGCCGTGCCGGCCAGCACGGACTCGAGCGCCGGATAGAGTTCGTCGTACTTGATCTCGGTGAGGAACCCGAGGCCGCCGAAGTTGACGCCGAGGATCGGGACGTCCCGCCCGGCCTGGGCGATGCGGTCGGCCATGCCGAGGAGCGTGCCGTCGCCGCCGAGGAGCAGGACGAGATCCACGAGGCCCGGCATCTCGTCGCGCGACGCGACGGGCAGGCTGGTGGCGCCCATCAGTCGCTGTGTTTCCTGATCGAGCCACGAGGCGACGCCGCGCTCCCCGAGCCACGCGACGATGCGCGGCAGGTCGTCGCGGAGTGCGACCAGGCCCGGCTTGGCGACGATTCCCACGCGAGTGATGTTCATGAGCCCCCCGCCCGTGCAGCGTCATTCTAGACCGCCCGCGCCACGGCCCGGAAGCGCCGCCCGCGCGCGCTCGAAAGTAGCGCTTGCCGCGTCCCGGCGCAGCCCGTAGACTGGCGGACTTCCGGCCGCTCGTCGCGGCCGCTCCGGCTCGGTCGACACAGGATGCCCATCATGGATACCCGACGCTCACGGCCTGCCCTGATCGTGCTCTTCGTCGGCAGCGGCTGCGCCGCCCTGATCTACGAGGTCGTCTGGTTCCAGTTGCTGGAACTCGTGATCGGAACCTCGTCGCTCTCGCTCGGCGTCTTGCTCGGCACCTACATGGGCGGGCTGTGCCTCGGCAGCCTCGCATTCGGGCGGTTCGTCTCGGACCGCCACCACCCGCTGCGCGTGTACGCGCTGCTCGAGGTGGGCATCGGCATCATCGGCCTGCTCGTGCTCGCCATCATGCCGCTCGTGGGCGGCGCCTACGCCGCGTGGGCGGGGCCCGGCACCATGGGCGTCGCGCTGAGGGCCGTCGCGGCCGCCATCTGCATGCTGCCGCCGACGCTCCTCATGGGCGCGACGCTGCCCGCGCTCTCGAGGTGGGTCGGGATGACGCCGCGCGGCGTGTCCTGGCTCGGGCTGTTCTACGCGGGCAACACGGCCGGCGCCGTGCTCGGGAGCGTCCTCGCGGGCTTCTACCTGCTCCGTGTCCACGACGTGACCGTGGCGACCTTCGTCGCCGTCGCGCTCAACGCCGGCGTGGCGGTCGTAGCGCTGCTGCTGTCGAAGATCTTCGCGGCATCGCGCCAGGCGGCGGACGGACCGCTGTCCTCCGGAGACGCGCCGCAGCCGGCGCCCGCGGCGGCCGCGCGCGAGGGCGCCTTCGAGCGCCGCGCGGTGTACGTGGCGATCGGGCTGTCCGGATTCACGGCGCTGGCGTCCGAGGTCGTCTGGACGCGGCTCCTGTCGCTCGTCTTCGGCGGCACGACCTACACGTTCTCGCTGATTCTCGCCGGCATCCTGCTCGGCCTCGGGATCGGCAGCAGCGCGGGCTCCGCGCTCGCGCGCAGCCTCCCGCGCCCGGCCGCCGCGCTCGGCTGGTGCCAGGCGGGGCTGTGCGCCGCGCTCGCCTGGGCCGGCGTCATGCTGTCCGGTTCGCTGCCGTACTGGCCCGTCGATCCGTCGATTTCGACGAGCCCGTTGTTCAACTTCCAGATCGACAGCGCGCGGTGCCTCTGGACCGTCCTGCCGGGATCGCTGCTCTGGGGCGCGAGTTTCCCGCTGGCGCTCGCCGCCGTCGCGCGCTTCGGCGGCGACCAGGCGCGCGTCGTCGGCGCGATGTACGCGGCCAACACGTTCGGCGCGATCCTCGGCGCGCTCGGCGCGGGCGTCCTGGTGGCCTGGTACGGAAGTCAGCACGTGCAGCAGTTCCTGATCGCGGTGGCCGCGGCGTCGGCCCTGCTGGTGCTGCTGCCCGGCTTCGGCACGGCCGCGGCCGACGGGGGAGGCGCCTGGCGAAGCCGCGCGACCGCGGCCCTGCTCGTGCTCGTCGTGGGCGGCGGCGCCGTCGCGGCCGGGCGGATGGTGCCCCCCGTGCCGGGCTTGCTCGTGGGATACGGCCGCTTCGCGGCAACGTGGGTCAACCAGGCCGACTTCATCTACGTGGGCGAGGGGCTGAACGCGTCGGTCGCGGTGTCGCGGCTCTCGAGCGGCGTGCTCAATTACCACAACGCGGGCAAGGTGCAGGCGTCCAGCGAACCCCAGGACATGCGGCTCCAGCGCATGCTCGG
Source organism: uncultured Vicinamibacterales bacterium (assembly GCA_964491885.1). Classification (GTDB taxonomy): domain Bacteria; phylum Acidobacteriota; class Vicinamibacteria; order Vicinamibacterales; family JAKQTR01; genus JAKQTR01. The sequence continues at coordinate 35,220 of CAZBIP010000001.1, read as the reverse complement.
GCACCTGACGACGCTCGTGCCGGAGCGGCCGAAGTCGGTGTTCGTGATCGGGTTCGGTGCGGGCGTCACCGCCGGGGCGGTGTCGATCGATCCCGCGGTCGAGCGCGTGACCGTCGCCGAGATCGAGCCCCTGGTGATCAAGACGGTGTCGAAGTATTTCGGCCAGCACAACTTCGACGTCGTCAACAATCCCAAGGTCCGGCTCCGCATCGACGACGGGCGGCACTTCCTGCTCACGACGGACGAGACCTTCGACGCGATCACCTCGGATCCCCTCGACCCGTGGGTCAAGGGCGCGGCGATGCTGTACTCGCGGGAGTTCTTCCAGCTCGTGCGCCGCCGGCTCAATCCGGGTGGCGTCGTGACGCTGTTCGTGCAGCTGTACTCGAGCAGCGAGGACGCGGTGAAGAGCGAGATCGCGACCTTCTTCGAGGCCTTCCCCCAGGGCATCGTGTTCGGCAACACCTACAACGGCGCGGGCTACGACCTCGTGCTGCTCGGGCAGGCCGACCCGGCGCCCATCGACATCGATCGGATCGAAGCCCGACTCGCCAGGCCCGAGAGCGCCCCGATCGCCGCGTCGTTGCGGGAGGTCGGGTTCACGTCGGCCGTCGGCCTGCTGTCGACCTACGCGGGCGAGGAGCAGGATCTGCGGCCGTGGATGGCCGACGCGGCGATCAACCGCGACCGCAACCTGCGCCTGCAATACCTGGCGGGGATGGGCGTCAACCTGCGCGTGGGCGACTACATCTACCAGAACATGCTCGTGCACCGGAAGTTCCCGAGCGCGAGGTTCGGGGGCTCCGAGGCGAGCCGCGAAGCCCTCTGGCAGGCGATCGGGAACCCGGCGTTCCAGTGAAGAGTTCTGGCGGCGGTGCGGTCAGGCGTCGAAGGCCGACGCCGAGTCGCAGCCTGGCCCCGCGGCCGCGGCGCGCAGGTGCATCAGGAACTCCACGTTGCCCGTCGCCCCGGTGATCGGCGAGGGCGTCATCGCGACGCGGCGCAGGCCGCAGGCGTCCGCCGCGTCCGTCACGCGCGCCAGCACCGCCTCGTGCACGGCCGGGTCCTTCACCAGGCCGCCCCGCCCGACTTGGGCGCGCCCCGCCTCGAACTGCGGCTTCACGAGCGCCACCACGTCGGCCCCGTCCGCGAGGACCGGCGGCAGCGCGGGCAGGACGAGCCGGAGCGAGATGAACGACACGTCGATCGTGACGATGCCCGCGGGTGCCGGCAGCCAGCCGCGCGCCAACTGCCTGGCGTTGTGACGCTCGAGCACGACCACGCGAGGGTCTTCCCGCAATCGCCAGTCGAGCTGACCGTGCCCCACGTCGAGCGCGACGACCCGCGCGGCGCCCCGCCGGAGCAGCACGTCGGTGAAGCCCCCGGTCGAGGCGCCGATGTCGAGCGCCTCCCGGCCGGTGACGTCGATCCCGAAGGTGTCGAGGGCGTGCGCGAGCTTGACGCCGCCGCGGCCGACCCAGGGAAAGTCCGGTTCGACGACCGTGAGCGGCGCGCCGTCCGGGACGTCCGCCCCCGCCTTGGTGACGATGGCCTCGCCCACGCGGACGCGCCCGGCCAGCACGAGCGCGCGCGCCCGCTCGCGCGACGGCGCGAGTCCCCGGCTGACGAGCGCGGCATCGAGGCGTGTGCGGGGGCGCGGCGGCATGGCGGGCGGCTCTACGAGCTGCGCGAGACAACCCACGTGACGATCTCGGCGAGCCGCGTGTCCCCGAGGCCTTCGGCGGCGAGGGCCGCACGCGCGGCGTCGGCCGCCTCGCGGGCGAGGCGCTTCGACGCGTCGAGGCCGAAGAGCGCCGGGTAGGTCGGCTTGCCCGCCGCCGCGTCCTTGCCCGCGGTCTTGCCGAGCGCCCCGTCCGTGCCCTCGACGTCGAGCACGTCGTCGACGATCTGGAAGGCGAGGCCGAGAGAGGCCGCGTAGCGGTCCACGGCCTCGACGCGCGCGGGACCGGCGCCGGCCATGACGGCGCCGGTGGCCGCGGCCGCGCGGATGAGCGCGCCGGTCTTGCGGGCGTGCATGTCCCGGACGCCTTCGGCATCCAGCCCGTCGGCGTCGCACCCGTGCCCGGCGGCCTGCAGGTCCATCGCCTGGCCGCCGACCATGCCGGCCGCGCCGGCGGCATCCGCGATGCGGCGGATGGCGGCGAGCTTGCGCGCGGCGATCTCCGGCCGCCCGTCGCACCCGGGCTCGCGGGCCAGCAGCACGAACGCTTCGGCCAGCAGCCCGTCGCCCGCCAGGATCGCGAGGCCTTCGCCGCACACCACGTGCAGCGTGGGCTTGCCGCGTCTGATCGTGTCGTTGTCCATGGCGGGCAGGTCGTCGTGGACGAGCGAGTAGGTGTGGATCATCTCGATCGCGCAGGCCGCGGGCATGGCGAGGCGGACGGCATCCGGATCGCCGGGCGCGACGGCGTCGGCCGCGGCGAGGGCGAGAATCGGCCTGAAGCGCTTGCCTCCGGCGAAGAGGCTGTAACGCATGGCGTCGTGGACGCCCGACAGGCGGCCCGTCACCGGGGGGAGGATCCGGTCGAGTTCCCGGTCCACCGCCTCCCGCCGCGCGCGCAGATACTCCCGGAAGGGATCGCCCGCAGGGTCCGTCACGATCGGCGCCCCTTCTCGTCCGGCGCGGCCGCGCCGAGCGACGGCGGCGCCGGTTGCAGTTCGCCGCGTTCGCCAAGCACCTCGATGCGCCGTTCCGCCTCTTCGAGCCGGCCATGGCAGTAGCGCGACAGCCGGACGCCGCGCTCGTAGAGCTCGAGCGACTGTTCCAGCGTGAGCTCCCCGTCCTCGAGCTTCTTGACGATCGCCTCGAGCTCGGCGATGGCGGCTTCGAAGTCCTTGATGTGTTCGTCCATCAGCGTTCACCTTGACTGCGGGTGTTCGGGGCATCGGCCGCCGGCGGCGCCGGCACGTCCCGGCCCGTGACGATGCAGCTCAGTTCGCCGCGGTGGAGCGTCACGCGCACGGCCGCGCCGTCGGCCACGGCCGACGCGTCGCGGAGGATGGCGCGGCGCGGGCCGTCCCAGCAGACCGCGTACCCGCGGCCGAGGACGGCGAGCGGGCTCAGCGCGTCGAGGCGGGCCGCCAGGGAGCCCAGGTGCGAATCGGCGGCGTGCCGGCGGCGCGCGAGCGCGGCGTCGAGGCGGGCGTCCGCCGGGGCCAGGCGCCCCTGGAGGCGTCCGAGGCTGCGGCGGATGTCGAGCGACTCCAGGCGGAGCCGCAGCGACTGGAACGCCCGCTGGCGCACGGCGAGACGATCCAGGCCCGCGCGCTGCAGATCCATCATCAGTTCCGCCACGTGGCGCCCGCGCAGCGCGAGCCGCGCCGGGAACCCGGCGAACGCGGGGCGCGCCGCCAGCTTCTGCAGGGCGAGCGCGCCGGACCGGACGCTCGCGTTCGCCGCCGCAGACAGCCGGTCCGCCAGGTGGTCGATGCGGCGCACGAACTCGTTCTTCGCCGCGACCACCAGTTCGGCCGCCGCCGATGGCGTCGGCGCGCGCAGGTCCGCCACGAGGTCGGCGAGCGTCACGTCCACTTCGTGGCCCACCGCCGAGATGACCGGCACCGGGCAACGAACGATGGCGCGCGCCACCGGCTCCTCGTTGAAGGCCCACAGGTCCTCGATCGCGCCGCCGCCACGGCCCACGATGACGACGTCCACGCCCTCGACGCGCCCGATCTCGCCGAGGGCGCGCGCGATGTCGGCGGCGGCCGTGTCGCCCTGCACCCGCGCCGGCGCGATGACCACGTGGGCGTCGGGGTAGCGGCGGCCGAGGACCGTGAGGATGTCACGCAGCGCCGCCCCGTCGATGGACGTGACGACGCCGATCTTGCGGGGCAGCGCCGGGAGCGGGCGCTTGCGGGCCTGGTCGAGGAGCCCTTCGGCCTGGAGGCGGCGCTTCAACTGGTCGAGCGCGAGCTGCCGCGCGCCCAGCCCCCTGGGCTCCATTTCGCTGCAGACGATCTGGTACTCGCCCTTCGGCTCGTACACGTTGAGCCGGCCGTGCACGAGCACGTGCGTCCCGTCTTCCGGCTTGAACGCCAGCAGGCGGGCTTCGCGCTTGAACATGACGCCGCGCAGCTGGGCCGACGGGTCCTTCAGGGAGAAGTACAGGTGTCCCGTGTTCCAGAGCCGGCAGTTGGAGAGTTCACCCTCGACCCAGACGTCCGACCACGCGTCCTCGACCACCTGCCGGACCTCCGCCGTGAGTTCGCTCACGGTGAAGATCCGCGGCCCCGCCTCGGGCGGCGCGCCGCCCCCGCCGCCGCCGGCGGTGTCGTCGTCCTCGAACGGCAGGTCGAACAGGTCAGGCACGGCCGCCCGCCTCGCGGGCCTTCACGACGTCGTCTGCCGGCCAGTCGATGCGCTCGATCGACGTGGCGCGGCCGGTCCGGTCATCGGCGTCGATGAGCACGGCCTGCAGCCGCGGGTTCGCTGAGGCCGGCTCCATGCGCCCGGGCAGGCCGGTCACGAACCGCTCGATCAGCGGCTCCCGCTCCATGCCGATGATCGAGTCGTGCGGGCCGGTCATGCCGGCGTCCGTGATGTACGCCGTGCCTCGCGGCAGGATCCGCTCGTCGGCGGTCTGCACGTGGGTGTGCGTGCCGATGACGGCCGTGACGCGCCCGTCCAGGTGCCAGCCCATCGCGATCTTCTCGGACGTGGCCTCGGCGTGCAGGTCCACGACGATCGGCCCGCACGAGCCGGCGAGGCCCTCGAGGGCGGCGTCGACGGCCGCGAACGGGTTGTCGACGGGCGGCATGAAGATCCGGCCCATGACGTTGAGGACGCCGAAGGGGCGGCCGTTGCGCCCCCGCGAGACGAAGACGCCGCGCCCCGGGGCGGCCGCGGCCATGTTGAGCGGCCGCAGCAGCCTGGGCTCCGCGCCGATGTACGTCAGCGCCTCGCGCTTGTCCCAGACGTGGTTGCCCGTTGTCATCACGTCGACGCCGCAGCCGAGCAGCGCGTCGCCGAGCTCGCGGGTGATGCCTGCGCCGGCCGCGGCGTTTTCGACGTTGGCGACGATGGCGTCGACGGCGTAGCGGGTTTCGAAGATCGGCACGGCCTGCCGCACCAGGTCCCGCCCCGGCCGCCCGAACACGTCGCCGATGAAGAGGATCCGCATGATGAACGCGTGGCGCGCCCGCGCCCGGCGGGCTAGGCGCCCGCCTCGCCGCGCCGGACCGGCACGGTGATGTCGTGACCGCGCCGCTCGTCGAGCTTGGGGATGCGGACGCGAAGTTCCCCGTTCGCCAGGGTGGCCGTTGCCAGCGTCGTCTGGAACGCCCCGGTCAGGCGCACCGCCCGCGCGAACCGCCCGAAGTCGCGCTCGACGAGGTGGAAGCTGGCTTCGGCCCGCTCCGCGGGGTTGGGCGGCGCTTTCGCTCCGGCGACGATCACCACGCTGCCGCGGATGAGAATGCGGATGTCCTCGATCGCGACGCCGGGGAGGTCGAGGACGACCTCGACGGCATCCGCCGTCTCGCGGGCGTCGAGCGTCGGCGAAAAGACACCGGGCAGCAGGCGCCGGTCGAGGGGCCGTGCCCGATCGAGGTCGTCGAACAGGCGGCGCACCTCGCCCGCGAGGTCACGGACCTCGGCGAGCGGCAGCATCGCGTCGATCTGGCGCATGGCCTATGATCGCACAGACCCCCGCGCCCCGCCACACGGCGGCGAGGCGGCGGGAGCGGGGACGGCCTACCGGCCCGCGGCTCCCAGCAGCCGCTTCCGCGTGTACGCGATCAGGCCGCCGGCGTCGATGATGGCCTGGCGCGCCGCCGGGAGCGGCACCGACGGGAAGTCCTTCCCGCTTGTCACGTTCCGCACCGCGTCCGCCGTGATCTCCAGGTCGTCGCCGGCCGCCGCCTCGATGGTCGGGCAGATGACGGTCCGCAGCCCGAGGTTGATCGAGTTCTGGAGGAAGATCCGGGCGAACCCCTTCGCCACGACGGTGAGGTCGTGGCCCTTCAGCGTCGAGGCCGCCTGCTCGCGCGACGACCCGCAGCCGAAGTTCTGGCCGGCGACCACCACGCCGCCCGGCGGGACGGCCTTCTTCTGCAGCGCGCCGTTGAAGGCCTTGTCGTCGGCGAAGCAGAACTGCGGCGTCTCGGACGGCAGGACGGTCGCCATGAACCGGCCCGGGTAGATCGTGTCGGTCGACACGTCGTCCCCGACCACGTAAACCACAGTCGCCATGATGCTCATCCCTCCTGCCGCGGGTCCGTGATGACGCCCGTGAGCGCGCTGGCCGCCGCGACGGCCGGCGAGCAGAGGTAGACCTCGGCGGAGGCGTTGCCCATCCGGCCCTTGAAGTTCCGGTTCGTCGTCGAGAGCGCCACCTCGCCGTCGCCGAGGGCGCCCTGGTGGACGCCCAGGCAGCACCCGCATCCCGGGTTCATGATGACGGCCCCGGCGTCGATGAGGTCGGCCAGGTAGCCGCGCCGCATCGCCTCGCGGTAGATCTTCCACGACGCCGGGAAGACCAGCATGCGGACGCCGGCCGCCACCTTCCGGCCCTTCAGCCTGGCGGCCGCGGTCTCCAGGTCGTCGAGGCGGCCGTTCGTGCACGAGCCGATGACGATCTGGTGGACCTTCGTGCCTGCCACCGCGCCGACGGGCTTCACGTGGTCCACGGTGTGCGGGCAGGCGATCTGCGGGTCGAGCGCCGAGACGTCGATCTCGATGACGCGGTCGTACTCGGCGTCAGGGTCGGGCTGCACGAGGTCGAGCGGGTCGGTCACGCCGGCTTCCTCGCGCAGGTAGCGGACGGTCTCGGCGTCGGCGGGCACGATGCCCGACGTCGCGCCGGCCTCCACCGACATGTTGCACAGCACCAGGCGGCCGGACGTGGGCATGGCGGCGATCGCCTCGCCGTGGAACTCGATCACCTTGAAGTTCGCGCCTTCCGCCGTGAGGAGGCCGACCAGGTGGAGGATGACGTCCTTGGGGGAGACCGCCGGGCGGAACTGCCCCCGCAGGACGATCTTGATCGACGCCGGCACCTGCACGTTGACCGCGCGGCCGAGCGCCCACACCGACGCCATTTCGGTGGCGCCGATGCCGAAGGCCAGGGCGCCGAGCGCGCCGTGGCTCGTCGTGTGGCTGTCGGCGCCCACGACGAGCGCCCCGGGCCGGTCGTAGCCCTCCTCGGCCAGCACCTGGTGGCAGATCCCGCCCTGGTCGCCGCGCACGTCGTGGAACTTGGCGATGCCCTGGGCGGCGGCGAACTCCCGCACCTTCCGCTGGTTCGTGGCCGTCTTGGACGACTCCGCGGGCACGCGGTGGTCGAAGATGATCGCGATCTTCGACGGGTCCCAGACCCGGGGCTCGAGCGGCGTCCCCGCGTACACCTCGAGGAACTGGTTGATGACGAGCGCCGTGTTCTCGTGCGACATCGCGAGGTCGACCGCGGGTTCCACCACGTCGCCGACGTGCACGGACGCCAGGCCGGACGCCCGGGCCAGGATCTTCTGCGCAACGGTCATGCCCATGGGTCAGACGACTCCCTTCTGCCGGAGATCGGCAATCGCGTCCGCCGCGTAGCCGAGCTCGCCGAGGATCGCGTCGGTGTGCGCCGAGAGGCGCGGCGGGGGCGCGTCGATGGACGCCGGGGTCTTCTCGAACTTCGCCGTCAGGTTGAAGAGCTTCAGATCGCCGATGCCGGGCTCGCCGACCGACTGGATGGTGCCGCGGTGCGCCAGCTGGGGCTGCGAGAGCGCCGCCGCGAGGTCGAGGATCTCGCCCGAGGGCACGCCCTTCCGGTTGAGCGCCTCCACCCAGTGCGCCGTTGGCCGCTCCTTCAGCTTCGCTTCGAGCAGGGGCGTCAGGAGCTTCCGGTTGGCCTTCCGCACGTCGCGCTTCTGGAACCGCTCGTCGGTCTTCAGCTCGGGCACGCCGAGTTCGTCGCAGACCGCCTCCCACTGCGCCTGCTGGTTCGCGGCGATGTTGATGAAGCCGTCGGCGGTCGCGAAGACGCCGGACGGGGCCGCGGTGAAGTTGTCGTTGCCCATCGGCACCGGCGGCACCCCGCCGATGAGCAGGTTGGCCGCGACCCAGCCCATGAGGGGCATGATCGAATCGAGCATCGCGATGTCGATGAACTGCCCCTCGCCCGTCCGCTCCCGGTGGTAGAGCGCGCCCATGATCGCGAAGGCGGCGTTGAGGCCGCCGACCGTGTCGCACACCGGGAAGCCGCAGCGGAGCGGGTGCAGGCGCTCGTCGCCGTTGACGTCCATCACGCCGCTCAGGCCCTGGATGATCTGGTCGTACGCCGGCTTGTCGGCGTCGGGCCCCGTCTGCCCGAAGCCCGAGATGGCGCAGTAGACGAGCCGCGGGTTCACGGCGCAGAGCGCCTCGTACCCCAGGCCGAGCCGCGTCATGACGCCCGGCCTGAAGTTCTCGACGACGACATCGGCCTTCGCCGCGAGGGCGAGGAAGATCGCGCGCCCGTCGGCGGTCTTCAGGTTGAGCGTCAGCGAGCGCTTGTTGGCGTTCTGCGCGAGGAAGCTCGTGCCCATCAGGTCCTGGTTGAGCCTGGGCACGTTGCCGAGCTTGCGGGCGAGATCGCCGCCGTCCGGGTTCTCGATCTTGATGACGTCCGCCCCGGCCAGCGCCAGGTGCATCGTGGCGAAGGGCCCGGCGAGCACGTTGGTCAAGTCGAGGACGCGGACCCCGTCGAGCAGTCTCATGATCGCTGTCACCTCGCAGGAGAAGGGGACCAGGCGCTACGTCGCATGGGCAGCGCCCGAGGGAGACACGGTGCCCGGCCCCGCAAGCGGAATCGGACCCGTCCGGTGGATGACGCCGGGGAGCGCACGGCCGAAGAAGGCCGATGCGTCCCTCGCGACGCCGGCGACGCCGTCGAGGCTGACGCCGCCGCACAGTCCCATCCGCTGGAACATGTGCACGAGGTCTTCGGTGCAGACGTTGCCCGCCGCGACGGCCGTGAACGGGCAGCCGCCGAGGCCGCCGATCGCCGACTCGAACACCGTGACGCCGGCGCGGAACGCGGCGTACGCGTTCGCGAGGCCGAGGCCGTAGGTGTCGTGGAAGTGGCACGTGAGGGCGAGCCGGCCGTCGAGCCCGCGCACCGCGCCGACGAGGGCCTCGACCTGGGCAGGGACGGCGTGGCCGGCCGTGTCGGCGAGGCTGACGGTCACCAGGCCGGCGTCCGCGAACCGGCGCACGAGGCCGAGGACCCGCTCGGCGGGCACCGCGCCCTCGAAGCCGCAGCCGAACGCCGACTGCACCGACACTTGCACGCCGTGACCGGCGGCCAGCGCCTGGCGCCCCATCGCGACGATCCGGTCGGCCGCCTCGGCCGTGCCCATCCCGGTGTTCTTCCGGCTGTGGGTGTCGCTGGCCGACACGCCCATGCAGAAATAGCCGGCGCCGCAGGCGAGGCCCCGCTCCAGGCCGCGCTCGTTGAGCACCAGGCCGGAATACACGACGCCGGGCTCCGGCGGCGCATCGGCCAGGCGGCGGAACAACTCGTCCGTGTCCGCCATCTGCGGCACCTTCGTCGGGTGCACGAAGGAGCCCACCTGGATCATCGGGACGCCCGCGCGCGCGAGCCGCCCGATCCAGTCGAGCTTCCGTCCGGTCGGGACGACCTGCTCCTCGATCTGCAGCCCGTCGCGCAGCCCCACCTCGTGGATGGTGATCGCCGGCATGCTACAGCTCCCGCGCGATGGCCTCCGCCATCTCCATCGTCGTGTTCGAGCCGCCCATGTCGTAGGTGCGGACCTGCCCCTGGCGGATCACCGCGGCCGTGGCCTTCTCGACCCGCGCCGCGAGGTCCGCCTCGCCGAGCCAGTCGAGCATCATCCTGGCCGCGAGGATCGTCGCGATCGGGTTCACCTTGTACTGGCCCGCGTACTTCGGCGCCGAGCCGTGCGTCGGCTCGAACACCGCCAGCTTGTCTCCGATGTTCCCGGAACACGCGAACCCGAGGCCGCCCACCATCTGCGCGCACAGGTCCGACACGATGTCGCCGTACAGGTTCGGCGCCACGAGCACGTCGTAGTTCAGCGGGTTCTTCAGGAGCCACATCGTGATGGCGTCCACGTTGGCCTCGTCCCAGGCGACGTCCGGGTAACGGGCCGCCACGTCCCGCGCCGCCTCGAGGAACAGCCCGTCGCTCGCCCGGACGACGTTGGCCTTGTGCACGACCGTCACCTTGCGGCGCTTCTGCGCGCGTGCGAAGGCGAAGGCGGCGTCGATGATCCGCTCCGAGCCCCGCTTCGTGTTGATCTTGCAGGAGACCGCGAACTGGTCCGGCGCGAGGGCCGCGAACGGCTTGAATGCCGGCGAGAGACGGCCCAGCGTCTCGGAGAGCGCCGCCGGGACGGGGCTGAACTCGACACCGGCGTAGAGGTCCTCGGTGTTCTCGCGGAACATGACCAGGTTCACCTGGTCGTTGTGGTTCAGCGCGTTCCCCGGGTACGCCTTCATCGGCCGCAGGCACGTGTACAGATCGAACGTCTGGCGCATGCGGACGATGGGCGAGCGGTAGACGAGCCCGGTGCCCCGCAGCGCGGGCGCCAGCTCGGCTTCCGCCGCCTTCACCGGCTTCGACGTGATGGCGCCGAACAGCGCCGCGTCCACGTGATGCAGCAGTTCGACGGTCCTCGGCGGGAGCGCGTCGCCCTCGGCGCACCAGAATTCCCACCCGATGTCGCCGTGGATGTACTCGGCGTCGAGCTTCAGATGGTCGAGCACGACTTTGGCGGCGTCCATGACGTCGACGCCCACACCGTCACCCGGCAACCACGCAATCCTGTAACGCGGCATACGGCACCATCCTCGTCTGGCTGGGAGCACTGATGAACCGGCTGGGCCCCGGCATGGCCGGGCACGGGCGCAAACCCAGGCCCGGTGGGGCCTCGATAGAATAGCAGGACTCGATCGAATCAACCACCCCAGGGAGGAGCCGGACGACGCTGCGGGGGCAGCCCTCAGGCCGTTGTCGCGTTTGGTAATTTAGCATCCATGACACAGCAACACTCAGATTATTTTATTTGACACAAATCATATTTGTGCTAATATCGTTGTTGTAGTCAGCGACGCGGACGGCTGCCGGGTGGCTGGACGGTTCCGCCGCGAGGATAAACCCGTAGAGGAGGGAAGCCATGACACTCGTTCGATTCGACCCGTTCCGTGAGTTGAGCGCCGTTCAGGACCGCATGAACCGCCTGCTCGGCGAGATCTACCGGCCGGGTGAGGAAGACGTGATGCGCCGTGGCGCGTGGGTGCCGCCGGTGGACATCTACGACTCCGGCAACCACGAACTGGTCATCAAGGCCGAACTGCCGGATATGTCCAAGGACGAGATCGAGATCACCGTCGAGAACAACAGCCTCACGCTGCGCGGCGACAAGAAGATGGACAGCTCCATCAAGGACGAGTGCTGCCACCGGATCGAGCGCACGTACGGCGCGTTCAGCCGTTCGTTCTCGCTGCCGCCGACCGTGGACACGACCAAGGTCAGCGCCGACTACAGGAACGGGGTGCTGACCATCAAGCTCCCGCTCCGCGAGGAAGCGAAGCCGAAGCAGATTCAGGTCCAGGTGCAGGACTGACGGCGGGCCGCCCCGGGGGGCGGCTTCCTTCGGGCGTCATCCGGGGGCGCCGGTCCGGCGCCCCCGCTCCTTTTCGGGAATCCTGCTTGCTTCGCCATTCATGCGTGGTGTACGGTTAATGGTTGTGGATCAAGAACCGGTTGTCGAACCCGCCGTCGAGCCTGTCGCCGAACCCGTCGTTCCCGAGCCGCCCCGGGCGGACGAGCGCTTCGCGTTGAACCCCACTGAAGCGCGCTTCCTGTTCGTCGAGGTCGCGGCGCAGCGGGCCAAGCAGCTCCGTCGAGGCGCGCTGAGCCGCTTGCGGCCGGTCGAACCCGGGGGCGAGGCCGACTCTGCCGCGGCGGCCCCGGAGACCCCGGCGCCCGCGCACAAGCCCGAGCGCGTGGCGATGGAGGAGGTCCGGAAGGGCTTCATCCAGTACGACGTCGCGGAGGGGCCCTCCCACCCGAAGATCGAGGCGCTCCTGTGAGTTGGGCCGAGGTCGGCGCGCTCGCCGGCGCGACGTTGCAGGCGGCCGGCGTGGCCGCCGTGACGGTCCTCGTCCTCATGATTGGGCTGTCGCTCGGCTTGGACGTGTTCAAGCTGCGCGCCAGCGGCCGCCGCTCGCTGACCATTCGGACTCTCGACGAGGCGCTCGGAGAGCCGGCCGCGTACCTGCCGGCCGACACGCCGCGCGGGACGACCGACCAGCTCGGCAATTCCCGGCTCGCCGGCTGAACCTCGCCTTCCGCCCGGCGGCGCCCGGAACCTTCACCCGCCCGATCCTCGTAGATCCAAATAACGGACGCGACGGCACGCAACGAAGGCGGCGCGCACGCGCGACGGCTCCGCACTCGAGGTGCGGCAGGGAAGCGAGGACCCCATGATCGAAGCGCTGGCGCTCGGGACGATGGCCCTCTTCGGGCTGCTCGTCATCGGACTGGTTGGCGGCTTGCTGAAGCTGGTCTTCTGGGTGCTCCTCCTGCCGCTCCGCCTGGTGGGCTTGTTCCTCAAGCTCCTCGTCGGGTTGCTGCTGCTGCCCGTCGTCCTCGTGGCAGCCGTGGTCGGCCTGCTCGGGTTCGGCCTGATCGCGCTCTTCGGCCTCCTGCTGCCGCTCCTGCCGATCATCCTGCTCGGGCTTGGCGTGTGGGCGATCGTGAAGCTCGTCTCGCGGCCGGCCGTCGCGTCAGGCGCCTGACGGCGCCGCGCGCCACCACGCCGTGTCCCGCTCGTAGGCGTCGGCCACCCGGAGGATCGACGCCTCGTCGAACGGGCGGCCCATCAGCTGAAGCCCGACAGGGAGGCGGTCCGGCGTGAATCCGCACGGCACCGAGATCGCCGGCAGGCCCGCCAGGGAGGCTCCGACGGTGAACACGTCGGCCAGGTACATCGCCAGCGGGTCGTCCAGCCGCTCGCCGAGCGGGAAGGCGGCCGTCGGGCTCGTGGGCAGCGCGATGACGTCCACGCCGGCGAACGCGGACGCATAGTCTCTGGCGATGAGCGTTCTCACCCGCTGGGCCTTGAGGTAGTACGCGTCGTAGTAGCCGGCGCTGAGCACGAACGTGCCGAGCAGGATCCGCCGCTTGACCTCGGGCCCGAAACCCTCGCTCCTCGTGCGTTCGTACATCTCGCGCAGATCCGCGGCGCCCGCCGCGCGCCGCCCGTACCGCACGCCGTCGAACCTGGAGAGGTTCGAGCTCGCTTCGGCCGTCGCCACAAGGTAATAGACCGGGATCGCGAGCCGGGCATGCGCCAGCGTGATGTCGAAGACCGACGCGCCGCGGGACCGCAGGACCGGCAACGCCGCATCGAACGCCTGGCGCACGCCGGCATCGACGCCGTCCAGCAGGCCGGCTGGCACGCCCACGCGGCACCCGCGCAGATCGCCGGTCATCGCGGCCTGCCAGTCGGGCACGGGCTCGCCCGACGACGTCGCATCGCGGGGATCCGCGCCGGCCATCACCTGCAGCGCGGCCGCCGCGTCGCCGACGGTCAGGGCCAGCGGGCCGATCTGATCCAGCGACGACGCGAACGCGATCAATCCGTAGCGGGACACGCGGCCGTAGGTGGGCCGGATGCCCACGCACCCGCAGAAGCCCGCGGGCTGTCGCACGGACCCGCCCGTGTCGGAACCGAGGGCGACGGGCGCCATCCGCGCCGCCACCGCCGCGGCCGACCCGCCGCTCGATCCGCCGGGGGTCCGGGACCGATCCCAGGGGTTGCGCGCCGGGCCGAACGCCGAGTGCTCGTTCGACGAGCCCATCGCGAACTCGTCGCAGTTGGTCTTTCCGACGATGATGGCGCCGGCGTCCTCGAGGCGCGACGCGGCCGTCGCGGTGTAGGGCGGCACGAAGCCTTCCAGCACGCGGGACCCGGCGGTCGCGCGCATCCCGCCGACGCACAGGTTGTCTTTGACGAGGACCGGCACCGCAGCCAGGAGGCCGGCGTCGATTCTGCGAGGCAGCCGGTCGAGCGCCGCCGCGCGCTCGAGCGCGCGCGCCTCGTCGACCTGCAGCACGGCCCCGAGGCCGCCGTTGACGGCCGCGATCCGCTCGATCGCGCGCCGGCAGATCGCGGTCGCGCTGACCTCGCCGTCCACGAAGGCTGCGCGGATGGCGGAGGCCGTCGCCGGGCCGCCGCCCATCAGCCCTTCACCTTCGGCACGCGCACCAGCGGCGGGTCCGCGAGGGCATCCGGCGCGTTCGCCAGCGCGTCGCCTGGCCCGAGCGACGGGTTGACCTCGTCCAGGCGGCCGCCGTTCGAGGGACGGAGGTCCTGCGCGTGAGGCGGGACGTCCTCGGTGTCGACGTCGCGGAGCTGCCTGACGTATCCGAGGATGCCGGCGAGCTGGGTTTCGAAGCGCGAGAGGTCGTCGGCCGTGAGCCTGAGGCGGGCCAGGGCCGCGACGCGGCCGAGGTCGAAGTCGTCGCGTTCACCGGCCATGGCCGATGCTAACATTCACGATCATGACGCCGCAACCAATCCGCAGGGCCGCGGCGGTGGCCGGTTCCTGGTACCCGGGGCAGCCGGCGCGCCTCGCGGCAGAACTCGATCGGTACGCGTCGCGCGTCTCCGAGACCGTCGCGGGCGACATCGTCGGGCTCGTGGCGCCGCACGCCGGGCTGGTCTATTCGGGGCCGGTGGCGGCGCACGCCTACCGCCAGCTGCCGGGCCGCGCCTACGACGTGGTCGTCCTCGTGGGGCCGTCGCACCATGTCGGCTTCGAGGGCGTGTCGATCGCGCCCCGCGGCGTCTTCGAGACGCCGCTCGGCGACCTGCCGATCTCGGAGGCCGACGCCGACGCGATCATGGCGGCCACGCCCGTCGTCCACGACCTGCCGGCGGCGCACCGGCGCGAGCACTCCCTCGAGATGCAGCTGCCGTTCATCCAGCGCGCCTTGCCCGGCGTGCCGATCGTGCCGCTCGTGATGGGGCACCAGTCGCGCGCCACCGTGGCCGCGCTCGCCGACGGGCTCGCCGCCGCGCTGGCGGAGCGGCGGCCGCTGCTCGTGGCGAGCAGCGACCTCTCGCACTACCAGGACTCGGCGCGGGCCGCCCAGCTGGACCAGGTGATCGTGCACGCCGTCGAGCGCTTCGACCCGGAGGCGGTCGAGCGGGCCCTTGCGCGGTACCCCGATCACGCGTGCGGCGGGGGGCCCATCGTCTCCGTCATGCGCGCCGCGCGCGCGCTCGGGGCCGGCGACGCCCGGGTGCTGTGCTACGCGGACTCCGGCGCCGTGTCCGGCGACACGAGCGCGGTCGTCGGATACATGGCGGCCGTCTTCGGCACCTTCGTCGTGGCGTCGTGAGCAGGAAGGGGGAGGGCATGCCGTTGCGGCTCTCGGCTGAGGATCGGCAGACGCTCCTCGCGTTGGCGCGGCGCGCCGTGGCGGACGCCCTCGCCGGACGCCCTGCCGCCGAGGCGGGGACGGACGGCGTGCTCGGCCAGTGCGCCGGCGCGTTCGTTTCGTTCCACTCGGGCGGCGGCCTCCGCGGCTGCATCGGGTACCTCGAGGCCGGCCAGCCGCTCGGCGAGGTCGTTCCGCGCTGCGCGGTGGCCGCGGCCACCGACGATCCGCGCTTCGATCCGGTGCGGCCCGAGGAACTCGACGGATGCGTCATCGAGATCTCCGTGCTGGGGCCGATCTCTCCGGTGACCGACACGGCCGGCATCGTCGTCGGGCGCCACGGACTGGTCGTCGAGGAAGGCTGGCGCCGGGGGCTGCTCCTCCCGCAGGTCGCGGTCGAGCACCGCTGGGACCGCGACACGTTCCTCGCGCGCACCTGCGGGAAAGCCGGGCTCCCGCCCGACGCCTGGAAGCGCGGCGCGCGGGTCTCGCTCTTCGAGGCGGAGGTCTTCGACGACGCGGCCTCCGGCCGGCGGTAGCGTCCGGCGGCGTCGCGATGGAGACCTACCTTCTTCCAATCCGCCGGGATCGACACGAACTGTACTGCGAGTTCGACGACAGGGAACCGCCCGCCGCGTCGGAAGAGCGACCCGGGTGGAGGCGCTGGCTGAGCCGCCGGTTCCACGAAGGGCTGGCGGCGCTCGAAGCCGAGCGGCGCAAGCGGCTGGCGCGGGCGTCCGCGGCGCCCGAGCGGACGCGCGCCCAGCGGGTCAAGGACCGCCTGATGGGCTTCGTGGCGGAGCGCGTTGCGGAACAGCGGCTCCTCTGGATTCTCCGGAGCCGGACGGACGCGACGGTCCACTTCCCGGACGACGCGGCGCCGGCGGACGCGGAACGCGCCGTGCGCGGCATCCTCCACCACGACGCGCGCTACCACTTCGTGTGGATGTTCGTGGACGCGCTGCTGTACCTCGCGACGGTGCCGCTCACGCCCATTCCCGGCCCGAACGTGCTGTCCCTGTATTTCTCCTTCCGGGCGATCGGACATCTGCTCTCGTGGCTCGGCGCGCGGCAGGGGCTGCATCACGTGCGGTGGCGGTTCGTGCCGAACGCGCCGCTCGCTGAGCTGCGCCGTCTCGGCGCGCTGTCGGGCGAGGAACGGGCCGCGCTGGCCCGCGACGTCGCCGCGCGGCTGGGCCTCCGCCACCTGGACACCTTCGTGAGCCGGATGTCGCTCGCGGGCCGCTGACGCGCCGGTCGTGCCATAATCGACGCGATGGGACCCACGATGGCGCGTCCAGCCCGCCAGCACGGCCGGGGGGCGGGCCGCTCCTGGCTTGCGGGCGCGCTCGTCGTCGCCGCCGTTTCGAGCGTGGGAGGGGCGCCGCAGGCGCCTTCCGCCGTCGCCGTCCCGCCGCTCGCCTTCACCGAGACGACGCTGCCGAACGGCCTGCGCGTCGTCGTGCACGAGGATCACTCCACGCCGATCGTGAACGTGCAGGTGTGGTACCACGTCGGCTGGAAGGACGAGCGGGAGGGCCTCGCCGGCCTCGCGCACCTCTTCGAGCACCTCATGTTCGCCGGGTCGAAGAACGTGGAGCCCGGGCAGCACGCGGCCGTGATTGCCGCGGCCGGCGGCCAGTCGAACGCGTACACGACCGAGGACGCGACCGTGTTCTGGGAAACGCTCCCGGGGCAGCACCTGCCCATGGCGCTCTGGCTCGAGGCCGATCGCATGGCGATGCTCCGCATCAACGGGGACGCGCTCGCCCGTGAGCGCCGCGTGCTCCTTGAAGAGCGCCTCATGCGCGTCGAGAGCCAGCCGTACGGGCGCATCACCGAGATCCTCTACGGCCGCGCCTTCAGGGTGCATCCCTATCGGGGGGCCGGCGCCCTTGGCGATCTCGACGCGGTGTCGCTCGGCGACGTGCGGGACTTCTACCGGACGTACTTCGTGCCCTCGAACGCCACGCTCGCGATCGCGGGTGACGTCGACGCCCGCCAGGCGTTCGATCTGGCCGCGGCGCACTTCGGGCGGATTCCGAAACCGGAACGCCCGCTGACGCGCGACATCCCCGCGGAGCCCCCCGCGAGAGGCGTGCGGCGCTCGACCGTGGAGGAAGCCTGGCCGCTGCCGGTCGTCGTCGTCGCGCACCACGGTCCGCGCGACGGGCATCCGGACGCCTACGCGCTGCAGGTCGCCGCGAAGATCCTGTCGGACGGGGGGAGTTCACGGCTCTACCGCGGCCTCGTGTACGACACCGGCCGCGCGATGGCCGCCGGGGCCGTGGCCAGCCTGACGGAGCACCCGAACCTGTTCTACGCGTTCGCGATCGTGCAGCCCGGCTTCTCGGCGTCCGACGCGAGCGAGGCGCTGGGCTTCGAACTCGATCGGCTCCGCCAGTTCCCGGTGAGCGAGGCCGATCTCGCGAGAGCGAAGCGTCAGATCACCCGGGACTACGTCTTCGGCCGCGAGACGATCCAGCAGAAGGCCGCCGCGCTGGCGCACGCGTCGCTGCTGCGCGGCGACACCGGGTCGGCCGACGCGGATTTCGCCCGTCTGCAGGCCGTCACAGCGGCGGACGTCCAGCGCGTGGCCCAGGCCTGCTTCGCGCCGAACACCCGCATCATCCTGACGGTCGTGCCGAAGGCGGCCGCGGGAGAGCCGAGGTGACGCGCGCGGCCGGCGCGGTGCTGGGCGCGCTGTGTGCCGTCTCGCTGGCCGGCGCGGCCGGCGAGGCGTCCGGCCAGGTGCGTGGACTGCCGTCCGTGGCCCAGGTGCGTCCCCTCGCGGCCAAGCCCGTGACGTTTCCCGCCTTCGAGACCCGGACCCTGGCGAACGGCCTGCGGATCGTCGCCGCCGCGCACCGCGAGCAGCCGGCCGTCAGCATCCGTCTGCTCGTCGGCGCCGGATCGGCGCAGGACGCGCCCGCGAAGTCCGGCACCGCGAACCTGGTCGCGCTCCTCCTCGGACAGGGGACCGCCACGCGGAGCGCCCGGCAGATCGTGGACGCCATGGACGCGGCCGGCGGCGCGGTGACCGTGACGGCCGGCACGGACCTCACCTTCGCCTACGCGTCGGTGCTCGAGGACAGCTTCGACGAGGGACTCGGCATCCTGGCGGACATCGTGCGCGCCCCGGCGCTCGCCCCCGACGAGATCGAGCGTCAGCGGCGGCAACTGCGATCGGCCCTCCGCGTCACGTACGGGGATCCGAACTTCCTCGCGACGCTCGTCCACAACCGGATCGTCTACGGCGCTCATCCCTACGGGCTTCCCGTCACCGGCACCCCCGTTTCGATCGACGGGATCACGCGCGACGATCTGCTCGCGTTCCACGCGCGGCATTACGTGCCGAACAACTGCCTGCTCGCCATCGTCGGGGATGTCGATCCCGTCGAGGCGCTGGCAGCCGCCGAGCGGGCCTTCGGGTCGTGGGAGCGGCGGGACGTGCCGGCCGGCGCGGTGCCGGACCCGCCGGCCCCGGCGCGCCGGGTCGTCGTCGTGGACACCGGCGAGTCCCCGCAGACCGAGATCCGCGCCGGGCACCTCGCGGTGCCGAGAGCGAGCGGCGACTACCGGGCCCTGGATCTCGCCGCACGCGTGCTGGGGGGCGAGGGCGCGAACCGGTTGGAGCAGGTGCTGCGGGCGAAGAAGGGGCTGACCTACGGGGCGTCCGCCGAACTCGAGGCGTACCGGTTGGCGGGCCGCCTGGTCGCCGAGACCGACACCTGGACCGAGGCGACGGTGGATGCGCTCCGCGTCGTCGTGGACGAGTTCCGGCGCCTCCAGCGGGACGCGGCCGGCGGCCGTGAACTCGAGGCCGCCAAGGGGTACCTGGCCGGGAGCTTTCCGCTCGAGATCGAGACGCCCGACGCGATCGCGACGCGGATCCTGATGGCGCTCTTCTACGGGCGCCCAACCGGGGAGCTGAACGACTTCGGCGCGCGCGTGTCCGCTGTGACCTCTCAGGCGGTGGCTCAGGCCGCGCGGGCGCACGTGAAGCCGGATCAGCTTTCCATCGTGCTGGTGGGCAACGCCCGGGCGTTCGTGCCCCAGTTGTCTCGCCTGGGCATCTCGAAGCCCGACGTCATCCCGCTCGCGGAACTCGACGTCACCGCGGCCGGCCTCCGCCGTGTTCGCCAGCCGGCGCCCGCTGAGGCCGGGGTAACGGGCGCGCCGATGGCGGTGCCGCTGCCGGGCGTGCCTCTGGAGGAGTGGGATCGCGCGAAGGCGGTCGTCATGCGCGCCATCGCGGCGGCCGGGGGCCTCGACGCGCTGCGAGCCATCCGGACGGTCCGCGCGGTCGCCGAGACGTCCATCTCGACACCGGACGGGCCCGTGCGCGCCGAGACGCGCACGTCGATCGAGTACCCGCTGCGCGTGCGCGTGGACGTGGTGCTGCCCCGCGGCGAAGTCGTGCAGGCCTACGACAACGGCCACGCCTGGATCAGGGACCCGACCGGACCCCACGACGCGCCGGCGTCGATGAAGGACGAGTTCGAGCAGAGCATCCGCCGCGACTGGATCGCGCTGTATCTCGCCGTGGCCGACGACCGCGTCCTCGGCCGCAGGCTTCCGGACGAAGAAGGGCGGGGGGGGCGGCCGCTCGCCGTGGTCGAACTGTGGGGCAACGGGCTGTCGCGGGTGCGGTTGGCCGTCGACGAGGGGAGCGGCCGGCTTGCCTGGGTGTCCCGCGACGTCCCCGGCCCCGCCGGGCGCGTCACGATCGTGGAGAGCTTCGACGACTTCCGCCCCGTGCGCGGCGTCGAGATGCCGTACGTGGCCGTGGTGCGCCGCGACGGGGTTCTCGTGATGGAGCGCACGCTCGTGGAGATCCAGCTGAACGTGACGTTCCCGGCCTCGCACTTCGAGAAGAGCTGGTAGCGAGCTGCCGATGCCCACCGTCATGATCTCCTGCGGTGAGCCGTCCGGCGACGCGTACGCCGGGGCGCTCGCCCGTGAACTGCGCCGGATCGATCCCTCCGTCCGCATCACGGGACTCGGCGGCGAGCACCTGCGCGCGGCCGGCGCGGACCTCGTCGGCGACTACCACGGCCTCGCCGTCACGGGGCTCGTCGAGGCGCTCTCGGTCCTGCCGCGCGCGTGGGCGATGAAGCGGGCGCTCGTCGATCGGGCGGCCCGGGAACGCCCGGACGCGCTCGTCGTCATCGACTTTCCCGATTTCAACTTCCGGCTGGCCGCGTCGCTGCGCCGGGCGGGCGTGCCCGTCGTCTACTACGTCTGCCCGCAGGTGTGGGCGTGGCGGCACGGGCGGCTCCGCGTCCTGCGGCGGCTGGTGGACCAGGCGCTGGTGATCTTCCCGTTCGAGGAGCCGATCTTCAGGGACGCGGGCGTCCCGGTGGAGTTCGTGGGCCACCCGCTGCTCGACCTCGTGCCGCCCGCGGCCGGCCGCCGCGCGGCGGCGGAAGCACTGGGGCTGTCGGCCGGCGATCCCGTCGTGGCGTTGCTCCCGGGCAGCCGTCCGAACGAAGTCCGCGCGACGCTGCCGACGATGGCCGCCGCGGTGCCGATGATCGCGGAGAGGGTGCCGGGCGTGCAGTTCGCCGTCGCCGGCGCGCCGAATCTCGACCCCGCGCTCTTCGACCCGCTGCGCCGGGTGGAGGGGCCGCGGATCGCGTTCGTCTCGGGCCGCACCGACGACGTGCTGGAGGCGTCCGATGCCGTGGTGACGGCCTCGGGCACGGCGACGGTGCAGACGGCCATCCACGAACGCCCGATGGTGATCGTCTACCGCGTCGCGCCGCTGACCTACCGGATTGGACGGCGTTTCGTCCGCGTGGACACATTCGGGATGGCCAACCTCATCGCGGGACGCCGCATCGTGCCCGAACTCATCCAGGACGGCTTCACCCCCGAGGCCGTGGCGGACGAGACGGCGCGCTACTTCGAGGACCCCGGCCACGCCTCCGCGACGAGGCAAGCGCTCGGCGAGGTGCACCAACGGCTCGGCAAGCCGGGCGCCAGCCGCCGGGCGGCCGAGCGCATCCTGGCCCTCTGCGGACACCGCCGCCCGCCGGCCGCGAGCGCTGGGTAGCCGCCTCCGGCTCCGCGATCGAGCCACCCCGCGCGCCTCGCTGCGGAGGCACCCGGAATCGCGGCATAATAGGGCCCTCGTCATCCTGGAGAGGGACATCCTATGGCCCACGCGAACTCGTTCGGCGCCGTGCGCGATCTCGAGATCCGCGGAGACTCGTTCAGGTTCTGCAGCCTCCCGGCCCTTCAGCAGGCCGGGTTTCCCGGCGTCGACCGCCTGCCGTTCTCGCTGAAGGTGCTGCTCGAGAACCTGCTGCGGCACGAGGACGGCGCCTCGGTGAAGGCCGGCGACATCCAGGCGCTCGCGAACTGGCAGCCGAAGGTCGGCATCGAGAAGGAGATCGCGTTCACGCCCGCGCGGGTCCTGCTCCAGGACTTCACCGGCGTGCCCGCCGTCGTGGACCTCGCGGCCATGCGCGACGCCATGGCGAAGCTCGGCGGCGATTCGAACCGGGTGAACCCGCTGCAGCCGATGGAACTCGTCATCGACCACTCCGTGCAGGTGGATCACTTCGGCACGGCCGACGCGTTCCACCTGAACGCCGAGCTCGAGTACGCGCGGAACCGCGAGCGCTACACGTTCCTCCGCTGGGGGCAGAACGCCTTCGCGAACTTCCGCGTCGTTCCGCCGGAGACCGGCATCGTGCACCAGGTGAACCTCGAGTACCTGGCCCGCGTCGTCTTCCGCGCGACGCGCGACGGCAGGGCCTGGGCCTACCCCGACACCGTCGTCGGCACCGATTCCCACACGACGATGGTCAACGGCCTCGGCGTCGTCGGATGGGGCGTCGGAGGCATCGAGGCCGAGGCGGCCATGCTGGGCCAGCCCATCTCGATGCTCGTCCCGACCGTCGTGGGCTTCCGGCTCGCCGGTTCGCTCCCGCCGGGCACGACCGCCACCGACCTGGTGCTCACCGTCACGGAGCGGCTGCGCAAGCACGGCGTCGTCGGGAAGTTCGTCGAGTTCTTCGGCCCGGGACTGTCCAGCCTGACGCTCGCGGACCGCGCGACGCTGTCGAACATGTGCCCTGAGTACGGCGCGACCGTGGCGATCTTCCCGATCGACGCGATGACCATCGACTACCTGCGCCTCACCGGGCGCGACGACGCCAGCGTGGCGCTCGTCGAGGCGTACGCGAAGGCCCAGGGGCTCTTCGCGGACATCCGCCTGCCGGACGCGTCGTACGACGAGTTCATCGAGCTCGATCTCGGGTCGATCGAGCCGTCGCTGGCCGGCCCGAAGCGCCCGCAGGACCGCGTCGCGCTGTGGGCCGCGAAGGCGAAGTTCTCGGCCGCGCTGCCGCAGATGCTGGCGGAACGGAAGGCGCCTCCGGCCCCGGCGGCCGTTGCGGAACCGGCGCCCGCGGGCGTCGCCATCGACCACGGCGCGGTGGTGATCGCCGCGATTACGAGCTGCACGAACACCTCCAACCCGAGCGTGCTCGTCGCCGCGGGACTCCTCGCGAAGCGCGCCGTCGAGAAGGGCCTGACGACGAAGCCGTGGGTGAAGACCAGCCTGGCGCCCGGCTCGCAGGTCGTGACCGAGTACCTCCGGAAGGCCGGGCTGTCGCCGTATCTCGACGCGCTCGGATTCAACCTCGTCGGCTACGGGTGCACGACGTGCATCGGCAACAGCGGCCCGATCCCCGACGCCGTGGCGGCGCAGATCGAGTCGCGCGGGCTCATCGTCGCGTCCGTGCTGAGCGGCAATCGCAACTTCGAGGGGCGCGTACAGCCGCTCGTCAGGGCGAACTACCTCGCTTCGCCGCCCCTCGTCGTGGCCTACGCCCTGGCGGGCTCGATGCTCGTGGACCTCGCGACGGAGCCGCTCGGGACCGGCCGCGATGGCGAGCCGGTGTACTTGAAGGACATCTGGCCGGACGAGCGGGACGTGCGAGCGTGCATCGCGCAGTCGGTGTCCGCCGGCATGTACCGGGAGGTCTACGCGAAGGTGTTCGAGGGCGATGCCCGCTGGCAGGCCATTGCGCCCCCGGCCGGCGAGCGGTTCGCCTGGGATGACGAGTCGACCTACATCCGGAATCCTCCGTACTTCGACGGGCTCACGGTCCAGCCGCCGCCGCCGCAGCCGATCGCCGGCGCGCGCGTCCTCGCCGTCCTCGGCGACAGCATCACCACGGATCACATCTCGCCGGCGGGCAACATCAAGGCCGACAGCCCGGCCGGGCGCTACCTGCAGGCGCGGGGCGTCGCGCCGAAGGACTTCAACCAGTACGGCGCGCGACGGGGCAACCACGAAGTCATGATGCGCGGCACCTTCGCCAACATCCGGCTGAAGAACCAGCTCGTGCCGGGCACCGAGGGCGGAGTGACCGCGTTCCTGCCGGGCGGGGAGGTCATGCCGATCTTCGACGCGGCGATGAAGTACCAGGCCGCCGGCGTGCCCCTCGTGATCCTCGCGGGCAAGGAGTACGGATCGGGGTCGTCGCGGGACTGGGCCGCCAAGGGGACGGCGCTGCTGGGCGTCAAGGCGGTCATCGCCGAGAGCTTCGAGCGGATTCACCGGAGCAACCTGGTCAACATGGGGCTGCTGCCGCTGCAGTTCGAGGCGGGCGCCTCGGCCGCGTCGCTGGGCTTGACCGGGCGCGAGACGTTCGAGATCGTGGGCGCGGCCGATGCCCTCGCGCCGCGAGGCACGGTGACCGTGCGGGCCACGGCCGACGACGGGACGGTGCAGGCGTTCGAGGCGCGCGTCCGCATCGACACGCCGGAGGAACTCGTCGCGTACCGCAACGGCGGGATTCTGCCGTACGTGCTGAGGCAGCTCTTGAAGAGGTAGTCAGAATTCAGAATTCAGAATTCGTCGTCCGTCTGCAAGGAGTCAGAACCCGTTGAAGGCCAAACGCCGCGATCGACGTGGTTCGCGTGCTGCGTGCTTCGTTCCGCATTCTGGATTCTGGCTTCTGGCTTCTGAATTCTGGCTTCCGCCCACATGTTGACCGCACAGTCGGTGAAGGCGCGGGCGACAGAGCTGGG
>CAZBIP010000001.1:6429-10644 GCA_964491885.1 uncultured Vicinamibacterales bacterium | reverse complement strand
CTTCCGCCCACATGTTGACCGCACAGTCGGTGAAGGCGCGGGCGACAGAGCTGGGTTTCGACCTGTGCGGCATTGCGGCTGCCCGCGACTACGCCGAACTGGCGTTCCTGCCTGACTGGCTCGCCCGCGGGTTCGCCGGCCGGATGACGTCGCTCAACCGGACGGCGGCCAGGCGCGCCGATGTCCGGCGATGGCTCCCCTCCGCGCGCTCGGTCATCGTCGTCGCCTGCAGCTACCTGACGATCGGGCCCCCCGGCGCCGGGCGAGAGCCGCTGGCGCGAGGCCGCGTCGCCCGCTACGCGCGCGGCGACGACTATCACACGGTCATGGGGCAGCGGCTGGAGGCGCTCGCCGACTGGATCCGGGCCGAGTCGGGGCCGGAAACCGGGCTTCGATGGAGCGTCGACGCGGGCCCGGTGCAGGAGAAGGTGTACGCCCGGCACGCCGGCATCGGCTGGACGGGCAAACACACCTGCGTGATCAACCCGCGCTTCGGGTCCTGGATCGCGCTGGGACTGCTCGCGTGCGAACTGGACCTCGCGCCGGACACACCGATCGAGGACGGCTGCGGGGATTGCAGGCTCTGCATGGACGCGTGCCCGGCCGGCGCGATCGTCGAACCCGGCGTGCTCGACGCGCGCCGCTGCCTGGCGTACCTGAACGTCGAGCTGCGGGGGAACATCCCGGAGGCGCAGCGCCGCTCGCTCGGCCATCACCTCTTCGGATGCGACGTCTGCCAGGACGTCTGCCCGCACAACGCCGCGGCGGAACAGGTGGCGCGGGCGCGCTGGCATCCCAGGCCCGAACTGGAGCGCGCGGCGCTCGCGGAGCTGTGGGAGGCGGCCGACGCCGACCTGGAGAGAATCATCGACGGCACGCCGGTGACCCGCATCGGCGTCAACGGACTGCGGCGGAACCTCGCCGCCGCCATCCGCAACACCGGGGCCCGCATCGCCCTGCCCCCGGAGCCGCCGCGCACCTGACTCGACACTTGCACAGAGAATCGTCCCCAAGGCCAATTTCGTGTGCAGGGGCGCTTGAGACCTGCGTGGGTAGTTACTACCCTTGGCGCACCAAGGAGGAACGCCCATGTCAGCCATCTCGTCGTGGGAAGACGACCCCCTCTCCGCACCAGCCATCGAGCCCGTCAGGCGGCCGGCTCCGGCGCTCGACGTGCCCGGCCTCGGTCTGGCCTTCGTCGGCACCGTGCCCGAGGCCCGCGTGTACCCGCTCGGCACGCAGGGCTTCCGCTACTGGAATGCCGCCGACTCGCTGAGCCGGACCGTGCGTTGCCTGGGGCGCGCCGTGCCGGCCGGTACCCGCTGGCACGCCGGCAGACCCCTGGTCATCGATCTCGACGCGGGGCGCGACCTCAACGCCTACTACGACCGGCAGCAGCTGTGTTTCTTCCACGAAAAGGTCCGCGGGGTCACCGTCTACTCCGGCGAGAGCCCGGATGTGCTCTGCCACGAGCTGGGTCACGCCGTGCTCGATGCCGTCCGGCCGCAGCTCTGGAATGCGGCGAGCATCGAGGTGGCCTCTCTTCACGAGGCCTTCGCGGACATCGCGGCCATGCTGTCCGCGCTGGAACTCGGCTCCGTCCGCGACATGGTCGTGGCCGCCACCGGCGGCCGGCTGTCGCGGGCGTCGCGCCTGTCGAGGCTGGCGGAACAGCTCGGATGGGCGATCCGGCAATCGCACCCGGACGCCGTGGATCCGGACTGCCTGCGCAACGCGGTGAATTCCTTCTTCTACCGGCAGCCGGAGACCCTGCCCCCCATGGCGCCAGCCGGTTCGCTCTCGTCAGAGCCGCACTCCTTCAGCCGGGTGTTCACGGCGGCGTGGCTCGAGTCGCTCGCCGGGATGTTCGAGTCTCTCGACGCCACGGCCGCGCGCCTCGCGACGGTGGCGGCGGACGCCGGCCGGCTGCTTGTCACCGCCGTCGGCCGCGCCCGCATCACGTCCAGTTACTTCGCCCAGGTTGCGGCCGGGCTGCTTGCGGCCGACGCGGATCTCTTCGAGGGAAGGTACCGCGCGGCGATCCAGCGCGCGTTCGTCGGGCGCGGCATCCTGTCGATGACCTCCGCCGCCTCGATGTCGGTTCGCGCGGGCAGCCGTCCGGGGACGGCGCCGCCAGGCAAGCGGGGCGGGCGGCTGCAGACGCTCGAAGTTCCCGTGGACGGACGGGCGTACGGCTTGAGGCTGCGCCGGCTTCTCGTTGACGCGCCGCTCGGCCCGTCCCGTGAGTCGGCGGCGTCGGCGGCTCCCGACCTCGGGTCGCTGACCGCGGCCTCGCCAGGGGCCGCGAGCCGCGCGTTCGTCGAGGATCTGCTCCGGCGCGGCCGGGTGGATGTGAGCGTGGCGGTCCGGGGCGCGGTTCCGGCACCGGGATCGAGAGCGGCCGTCCGCGCCGGCCGGACGACGCACGCCCTCGTGCGCCAGGGCCGGACGGTCAGGCTCGTCCGCCGGCGCTTCCACGAGGCCGTGGACGCCGCTCATCCTTAGGTGTACAAGATTCAGCGGGCCCCGGCGCGACAGGGGCGACAGGTCATCGAGGTCGACATGGGTCACTGGCGGTGGGTGCCGGCGCTCGCGGGCGCGGTCGTGATGCTGGGGGGTGCCGTGGTGGGAGAGAGGCCGGGCCAGTCGTGGCCGGACGCTGCATCGCTGCAGTCGAAGACAGCGCGCTTCGCGCCGGTGGACATCGGCGCCGACATCTCGGCGCTCCCGGCGGGAGAGCGGAAGGCCCTGGCCCGGCTCGTCGAGGCCGGGCGGATCATGGACGCGCTCTTCCTCCGACAGTCGTGGGCCGGCAACGAGGCCGTGCTCCTCGGCCTGCTCGAGGACGAGTCAGCGCTCGGCCGGGCGCGGCTTCACGCGTTTCTCGTGAACAAGGGACCCTGGTCTGCGCTCGACGAGGGGGCGCCGTTCCTGCCCGGCGTGCCGGCCAAGCCCGAGGGCGCCAACTTCTACCCGGCTCGCGCGACGAAGGCGGAGATCGAGGCCTGGCTCGCGACGCTCTCTCCGGCTGAGCGCGCGAGCGCCACGGGCTTCTTCACGACGATCCGCCGCGCGCCGGACGGGCGGTTCGTCGTCGTGCCCTACAGCCTCGAGTACCAGGGGGAACTCGAGCGAGCCGCGGCGCTCCTGCGCGACGCGGCCGGCCTCACGGCGAACGCCACGCTGAAGGCGTTTCTGACGTCGCGCGCCGACGCGTTCCTGACGAACGACTACTACGCCAGCGACGTCGCGTGGATGAAGCTGGACGCGGACATCGAGCCGACCATCGGCCCCTACGAGGTCTACGAGGACGCGTGGTTCAACTACAAGGCGGCGTTCGAGGCCTTCGTCACGGTCCGCGACGCCGCCGAGTCGTCGAGGCTCGCCCGGTTCGGCGCCGAGCTGCAGGACATCGAGGACCACCTGCCCATCCCGGAGGAGTTGCGCAACCCGCGCCTGGGCGAGCTGGCGCCCATCCGGGTCGTCAACGTGGTGCTGGCCGCCGGCGACGGCAACCACGGCGTGCAGACGGCCGCCTTCAACCTGCCGAACGACGAGCGCATTGTCGCCGAGATGGGCTCGAAGCGGGTCATGCTGAAGAACGTCCAGGACGCCAAGTTCCGGAAGGTCCTCCTGCCGATCGCCGATGTCGTGCTGGCGCCCGGCGACCGCCCGCGCGTGTCGTTCGACGCGTTCTTCACGCACATCCTGATGCACGAGCTGATGCACGGCCTCGGGCCTCACGCCATCACCGTCGGCGGCCGGCGGACGACCGTGCGGCAGGAGCTGAAGGAGACGTACAGCGCGATCGAGGAGGCCAAGGCCGACGTGTCGGGCCTGTTCGCGATGCAGTACCTGGTGGACAAGGGCGTGCTCGACGCGTCGCTGGCGCGCACCATGTACACGACGTTCCTGGCGTCCGCGTTCCGGTCGATCCGGTTCGGCCTCAACGAGTCCCACGGGCGCGGCGTCGCGATCCAGCTGAACGCGCTGCTCGACGCCGGGGCGGTCACGGTGGCGGCCGACGGCACGTTCGGCGTCAACGAGGCGGCCATCAGGGACGCCGTGACGGGTTTGACGCGCGAGATCCTGCTCCTGCAGTCTCGCGGGGACTACGCTGCCGCGCAGGCGATGATCGCGCGCCGGGGGGTCGTCCGGCCGGAGGTGGGACGGGCCCTCGCCAGGCTGGGGCACGTCCCGGTGGACATCGAGCCG
>CAZBIP010000001.1:3003-6329 GCA_964491885.1 uncultured Vicinamibacterales bacterium | reverse complement strand
AACTGGCCCGGGATCCCGTATGTCCAAGTTCTTCATCACGACCGCCATCGACTACGTGAACAGCCGCCCGCACCTCGGGACGGCGTACGAGAAGATCACCGCGGACGTCATCGCCCGCACCCGCCGCCTCGCCGGCGTGCCCACGCACTTCCTCATGGGCAACGACGAGCACTCGCTCAACGTGTTCCGGCGGGCGAAGGAACTGGGCCTCGACCCGAAGGCGTACTGCGACCGGATGGAACAGGAGTTCCGGGAGGTCTGGGCCCGCCTGGACGTGTCGTTCGACGACTTCATCCGGACGACCGAAGACCGGCACCGTGTCGGCGTCACGGCGCTCGTGGCGCGGATCCAGGCCGCCGGCGACATCTACGAGG
Organism: uncultured Vicinamibacterales bacterium; assembly: GCA_964491885.1. Taxonomy (GTDB): domain Bacteria; phylum Acidobacteriota; class Vicinamibacteria; order Vicinamibacterales; family JAKQTR01; genus JAKQTR01. Next base: position 5,955 of record CAZBIP010000001.1, on the reverse strand, counting down.
GGCACTACGAGGGCTGGTACTGCAACTCCTGCGAGGCGTTCAAGCAGGAGAAGGACCTCGTGGACGGCAACTGCCCGACGCACAAGACGAAGCCCGAGTGGATCCGCGAGCGGAACCACTTCTTCCGCCTCTCGAAGTACCAGCAGGCGCTGCTCGATCACTACGCGCGGCACCCCGAGGCGCTCGAGCCGGACGTGCGGCGCAACGAGATCCTGAACGTCATCCAGGGCGGCCTCGAGGACATCTCGATCAGCCGGGCGGGGCAGGCCTGGGGCATCCCGCTGCCGTTCGATCCGCAGAGCGTCGTCTACGTCTGGTTCGACGCGCTCATCAACTACATCTCGGCGCTCGGCTTCGGCGCCGACGAGTCGATGTTCGAGCGGTGGTGGCCGGCGTCGCTGCACGTCATCGGCAAGGACATCACGCGCTTCCACTGCGTCATCTGGCCCGCCATGCTCATGAGCGCGGGCCTGCCCCTCCCCGAGCGCGTGTTCGGTCACGGGTTCGTCTACTTCAAGGGCGAGAAGATGAGCAAGTCGCTGGGGACGATCGTCGACCCGCTCGACGCGGCGTCGAAGTTCGGTCCCGACCCGCTCCGCCTCTACCTCGTCCGCGAGTTCGCGTACGGCCAGGACGGCGACTTCTCGTGGGAGCGCTTCGAAGAGCGCTACAACTCGGACCTCGCGAACAACCTCGGCAACCTCGTCAGCCGGGTCGCGACGATGGCCGACAAGTACTGCGGCGGGCGGCTGCCTCAGCCGGCCGCCGGACCGGGCCGCCTCGCGGCCGTGGCGGCCGAGAGCGCCGGCTCCTACCGCGCCGCGATGGAGTCGTTCGCCCTGCAGGACTGCGCCGGCGCCGCGTTCGCGATCGTCGATGCCGCCAATGCCTTCATCGCGGAGACCGAGCCCTGGAAGCTCGCGAAGGACCCGGCGAACGCGCCGCGCGTCTCGCAGATCCTGTACGAGGTTGCCGAAGCCGTCCGCATCGCGGCCATCCTGCTGTTGCCCATCATGCCCTCGTCTGGCGCCGAGATCCTGCGCCGCGTCGGCGCGCCGAAGCCCGCCTCCGACCACCGGCTCGACGATGCGGCGTGGGGCGCTGGCGGCGATCTGACCGCGATCAAGGCCGACGCCCTGTGGCCGAGGATCGGTGGGACGAAGCAGATCTGAATTCAGAATTCAGAATTCAGAATCCAGAATCCAGAATGAGGAAGTCAGGAGTCAGAATTCAGGATTCAGAATTCAGAAGTCCGGAGGCGACCATGTCGATCGCGGACGTCAGGAACGTCCTGCTCCACATGGAGTGGGCGGACGCGGCCATGTGGAGAACGCTGCTGGATGCGCCCTCCCTCTCCAGCGACGCGCGGGCGCGGACACTGGCGCATCACTTCCACTCGACGCAGACGCTCTACCTGCAGCTCTTCCGCGGGTTGCCCGTCGACCTTCCGGAGGCCGACAGCTTCGCCGACCTCCGGGCCGTGGGCCAGTGGGCCCGCCGGTTCTACCTCGAGCTGCCCGCGTACCTGCAGACGCTCACCGACGCGCGGCTGGGAGGTCTGGTGACCTTCCCCTGGGCTGCGCAGATCGAAGCGCGCCTGGGGAGCGCGGGGCTCACGACCGTCGGCGACTGCCTGCTGCAGCTCGCGCTGCACTCGGCGCACCACCGGGGCCAGGTGTTGACCCGCGTGCGGGAGGCGGGCGGCGAACCGCCCTTCGTTGACTACATCGCGTGGGTCTGGCTGGGGCGGCCGGCGCCCGAGTGGGGCGAACTGGGCGCCGCGTGATTCCGCAGGCTTGACATGCTCACGGGCCTGCTGCTCGCACTGGCGGTTGGCGCGGGAGCCGCGCAGGCCCCGGCGCCGGCACCCTTCGGCCCGCCCATGCCGTACGAGGACCCCGGCGCGTGTCCCATCGAAGGCTGCGCCTACCGCGAGTGGACCGCCAACGCCGCGGTGCGCGTGCTGGGCGAACGCCGCGACCGGGCCCCCGCGGCATTCACCCTGCGGCGCGGCGAGCGCGTGACCGCACTCACGGGCATCGTCGTCACGAAGGTGCCCGGCCGCGTGGAGTTCCGCAAGGCCGTGGACCTGCCGGCCTCGTCCGGGACGCTGCACGTCGAGCGGGGCCAGTCGCTCTACCTGCTCACGTATCGCGGAGAGGGCTTCACCAAGGCGTGGTTCAAGGGCCGCATCCACGACGAGGTGGACGGCCGGGCCGCGTTCTTCGGCGACAGGTGCGAGCGCGAGCCCGGGGCGTGCGACGGCACGATCGTCCACCGGCCCGTCGTGGAGTGGTGGGTCCAGATCAGGAACAGCGCGGGACAGACCGGCTGGACGAGGGAGCCGGAGAAGTTCGACGGCAAGAGCGTGCTCGGCGGGTGACTGCGCCTGTTCGGCACGGGCGACGAGCCGCCGCCGCCGGTTCGTGAACAACGAGGAGAGGCACCCGAATGAGTCCTTCCACGACGGATCGGCGCCGCACTCGCGGCGTGACGTTCATCGCCGCCGTCAATGCCGCCGGGTTTGTCATCACGCTGCTGTTCTGGGGGCTCGTGTTCGTGAAGCGCCTGGTGCCCATGCCCGGCAGCCTGGCCGGGGCAGCCGACCGCGCCAACGCCGCGGTGACGTACGGCTTCATGATCGGCGACGTCGTGTACTCGGCGCCGCTGCTGCTCGCCGCGGCGATCGGCCTGTGGAGGCTCAGGAGCTGGGGCTGGCTGGCCGCGCAGGTTGCGAACGCGCTCTGGATCTACTCGATGACGGTCATCCTCTTCCGGGACGCGTACACCCGGCTGTCGCCGGGGGGCCTGGTGTTCCTGCCGTTCGCAGCCGTCGCGGTCTGGGCGATTCCGTTCCTGTGGCGGCGCCGGGCGCTGTTCGGCATCGACAGCTAGTACCCCGGGGGCGGTCGCCGGAGGCGTGGCTTCCGGCGTAGGATCGATGTCGATGGA
>CAZBIP010000001.1:0-2903 GCA_964491885.1 uncultured Vicinamibacterales bacterium | reverse complement strand
TTCCGTCCACGACCGTCGCGCCGTCGAAGACGTCGTTCGAGATGAGCAGCGCGCCGTCGAGATCCGCCCAATCCACCATCGGCGACAGGTGCGCGGCGGCCGAGATCGCGCATGACGTCTCCGTCATGCAGCCGATCATGACCTTCATCCCGAGCGCGCGGGCGAGCTCCAGCATCCTGTGCGCTTCGCGCATGCCCGCCGACTTCATCAGCTTGATGTTGATGCCCGAGTAGACCCCGTGCGCCCTGCGCACGTCGGCCAGCCCCTGCGCCCCCTCGTCTCCGATGATGGGGATCGGGCTGCGCTCGGTGATCCACGCCAGGTCGTCCACGCGTTCCTTCGCGAGCGGCTGCTCGACGTACAGGAACCCGCGCTCCTTCAGCCAGCCGATCATGTCGAGGGCCTGCTGGCGGTCCGTCCAGCCCTGGTTCGCGTCGCCCGTCAGCGGCTTGTCCGTCACCGAGCGGATGGCCTCGACCATCACCTTGTCCGTGTCGCGGCCCAGCTTGATCTTCAGGACCTTGAACTCCGCTGCCTCGCGGGTCTTCTGCCGAACCACCTCGGGCGTGTCGATGCCGATGGTGAACGTCGTCACCGGCGCCTTGGCCGGGTCGTAGCCCCAGATGTTGTACCAGGGCTGACCCATCAGCTTGCCGACGAGATCGTGCAGGGCGATGTCCACCGACGCCTTCGCCGCCGGGTTGCCGGGCGCGAGGGCGTCAATGGCGGCGAGGATCGCCTCGAGCTCGAACGGGTTCGCGAAGCCCGCGAGGTCCACCTTCGCCAGGAACGCGCCGGCCGTGTCGTGCGACTCGCCGAGGTACGGCGGCATCGAGGCCTCGCCGAAACCGACGACGCCGTCGTACTCGACCTCCGTCAGCATCACCGGCGTCGTCGTGCGGGAACTCACGGCGACCGTGAAGACGTGCTTGAGCTGGAGCGTGTACGGCCGGAACCTGAAGGTCATCCGCGCTCGTCCGCGCGCCGCGCGCGCGCCTCGCGCCTGGAACCAGGGGCCGGCGGGCACCAGCGCCGCCCCCGAGGCCAGTAGCCCGTTCCGCATCCATTCCCGGCGAGACTGTGCCATCACCGACTCCTTGATGAGACCGCCGCGGCGCATTCTGTCACGAATCCCGCCGCCGCCGCGATCAGCCGCAGACGATAGGCGGCACTTCACTGTGCTGATCGAGGGCGGGATCGGAAGCGGGAGAAGGTCACTGCCCTCGGGCGCGCCAGCCGTCCAAGAACACCAGCGCCGCCGCGTCACCCCCTGCCGGGACACTCCGCCGGCGTCCCCGGCACCACGGATCACGGCAGCGGCGGGCGCTCGATCCGCGTGGCCTACAAGCAGGACGCCAGCCCGCGAGAGAGCGAGGGGTGGACCTGCGGCAGGACTCGGGACGGCGCTGACCGTTCCTGGGCCCTGCTCCTCAATCGGGGACGGCCAACCTACCGCACCACGAGCGCCTCCACCTTTGCGACGAACCCGCGCCAGCGAATTTGGGCCGTGGGTGTCGTCGGCGGGTCGGTTGTATAGGCGCCGCTGACGATGTCGGCGGCATTGATGCCCGTGGGGCATGTGAACGTCGCGCCCGGCACCTTCAACTCGATCATGGCCCCGTCGCGGTCGCGGAAGAACCCGCGGCTCGGCCCGATGAGGACGCCGGTCACGCTCGGATCCTCGTCGTACAGAGAGTCGTAGAAATAGCCCACGATGTCGCCGCGGGGAGTGATGGCCTGCGGCACCGTGGTCTTCGCGACAGCCGGGGTGTTCGTCGCCACGGGGAAGCCGAACCACGCGGGCAAGCCGCCCGCAGGCCAGAAGTACCCGTAGGTGATGTGCGGCGCCGGAGCGCCGCCTGGATAGAAGTCGCCCGCGATGTCACCTCTCGCGTTGATGGCGCGCGCCCTCACCGTGATGTGGTCCCACGGAAGATCGGCCAGCGCGACGTACGAGCCGTCCTCCCACATGAAGGGGCCATCCGGCCCCGGGCGTTCGTAATACCCGATCACCTGCCCTCGGTTGTTGATCCCCAGTGGCCAGGCGACGCAACCCGCCGGCTCTGTGGCGGGACAGGGGAGGTTGTTGACGTAGCCGCGCAGGTACAAGAACCCGCGAATCCGGCTCGACGACGGGACGATGTAGACGCCGGCCACGTCCCGGGCGTCATTCAGCGCCATGGGGAGCGTGTCGTCAGGCAACCCGGGTATGCGCTGCGTGCAGTCGCCGCCGTCCCAGGTGAAGCCGTGGAAGTTGCCGGGAGCGATAGGAAGGGAGTCGGCATACACACCCACGGCCCGGCCGGCGTCGTTGATGCCGAGGATCACGGTGCTTGCGGCCCCAGGACAGGCGATCGTCCTGATGTCCGTGGCCTGGGCGGACGCAAGCGTCGTCATCAGGCTCATCGAGAGCAGCGCGAAAGGCACGAACGTCTTGACGTGAACCATGATGGCAGTCCTCCTTCGTCTATCCGACAGGCCTCAGAAACGGAGCCGGTCGAGGCGGGCGATGCCACCACCGGCGACGCCGCGTGCCGCGCGGCAGGGAACGATATGAACGGGGCAGGCTGCGTGAGAGGCAGTCTCGCAGCGGCGCATGATTGCGACACTTCCTTAGCGCCGGACAGCATATGGACGGATGGAGGACTTGAGTATGCGCCCTCGTCCAATAGGCTGTCAACGTTCAGGGGCCCATTTCACAGGCACTTCTCAGGCACTGATTCGGCCGGCCCCCTGATGCCGCCCTGGCCCGTCCGGAGACGGCAATCAGAGCTGTGGCGAACGGCCTGGAGTTATGGCGGACGACCGAGGCCGGGATCAGGAGCGGGAAATGCTCACTGCCGTCGACCGCGCCATCCGTCGACCAGCACCAGCGCCGCGCCGGCGAGGAAGGGCGAATACAG